>NZ_JADIJM010000017.1:0-162809 GCF_017355315.1 Achromobacter sp. SD115
CCTTTCCCGCCTCTACGGCCCCGAAGCCCCGACCCGCCTGCGCAACGCCCACGTGGCAATCGCAGGCCTGGGCGGCGTAGGCTCCTGGACCGTCGAAGCCCTGGCCCGCTGCGGGGTAGGCGCGTTGACGCTCATCGACCTGGACCACATCGCCGAATCCAACGTCAACCGCCAGATCCACGCGCTGACCGCCACGCTGGGCCAGTCCAAGGTCGACGCCATGGCCGAACGCGTGCTGGCCATCAACCCGGAATGCCGGTTGACTCGGGTAGATGACTTCGTGTCACCCGAGAACGTCGCCCAGGTCCTGCCCGGCCCGTACTCCGTCATCATCGACTGCACCGACCAGGCCGCGGCCAAGATCGCGATGATCCTGCATGCGCGGGAAATCGGCGTGCCCATGCTGTTGTGCGGCGGCGCGGGTGGCAAGACCGATCCGCTGGCCTTGCGCGCTGGCGACCTGTCCGCCGCGGTCAACGACGCGCTGCTGTCCAAGCTGCGCAACAAGCTGCGCCGCGAACATGGCTTTCCGCGGGCCTCCGACCAGAACGGCAAAGCACTGAAGCGCGTGCCGAAAATGGGCATCCACGCCCTGTGGTTCGACCAGCCCGCCATCCTGCCCGACGCCTGGACCCGCCCCACCGAAGGCGAGGACGACATGGGCGCCTCGGGCCAGGCCCTGGCGCCGCAAGGCCTGTCCTGCGCCGGTTATGGCTCGGTCGTGACCGTCACGGCCGCCATGGGCATGGCGGCGGCCAACGAGGCCCTGCGACTGGCCGTCTGAACAACGACCCTACAGCGCCACGAACACCACGCCGTCCTCGATCCTGACCGGATAAGTGGCAATGTTCTCGCGCAGCGGCGAACAGAGCGCGCGTCCGTCGCGCACGTCGAAGCGTCCCTGATGCAGCGGGCATTCGATTTCATGCCCCATCAAGAAGCCGTCGCACAGCCGCGCATTGCCGTGCGTACAGAGGTTGGCGGTGGCGTAGACCTCTCCGTCCACGCCGTACAGCGCGATCTCGCGGCCATCGGCCTGCACGGCGATGACGTCTTCCTCAGGCACTTCATCCCGCGCGATGGTCTTGATCCATTGCGTGCTCATAACAGTCATGTCCTCGGTCAGATAGGGTAGATAAGCGAATTCGGCACCAGCTCGCTGTCGAAGATGCATAGCCGCGATGCGAACCTGAGCCCGTCCGGACCGCGCTGAACCACGTCCAGATAGCGGCCCACGTTGAACACCGTGGTCAGCTGGCTGGGCTTGGTGCGGAACACGGCGTAATTGGCCTCGGACTCGATGCGGTCGCCCTGCACCGACAGCACGCGCGGCGCGCCCACCACGTGGCGCTGGTAGTAGGGATCGTGGAAGATGGTGTCGGTGGCGCCGTAGATGCGGTCCTTCAGCATGCCGCGGCTTTCGAACGCCATGGTCGCCAGCGGATAGCCGCGCTCGTGGTTCTCGCGCGGCAGCACCTTGTACACGCAGTCCTCCAGGAAGAACTCGGGCCACTTCTCCCATTCTTCCGCGTCCAGCGCGGCCGCGTAATCGTTGTACAGGCAGGTCAGTTGGTAGTAGAGAGGAAAGTCCAGCATCGTCAGGCCTCCATGACCCGCCGCCAATACGCGTACATGCCGCGGATCAGCGTTTCCGTGACCATGTGGTCGGTGTTCTCGGCGGTTTTACCGCCCAGTTCCGCCACGCTGCGGTGCCAGGGCTTTTGTTCAAAGCCCGATTGCGAGAATTCGATGACCTCGCCATCGTCCGCCGACACGAAGCCCGCCGGGCCGAACAGATTGGCCTGGCGCAGGCGGCGGCGCGTCATCTCGGGCGTGTCGTCGGCGAAGCCGAAATGCGTCCAGACGAAGTCGAAGGCGTCGTGGCCCACCGGCTGGATGTGGCGCGTGGACAGCGAGTTCACCTGCTGTTGGATGATGACGCTGGGAAACAGCGTCATCAGCACGGCGGTGGGGCCGTTCCACCAGGGTTCCGGCACGATGTCCAGGAAGCGGTCATCGTTCAGCGACATTTGTTCCTTGAAACTGGACACGCCGCTGGTCACGCTGCCTTTGCCGCCCTGGCCGCGCGTCGAGATCATGGCGGCGTGGCGCAAGTGCTGATCCATCTTCAACTCGGAGCGGTTGTCCGCCCGCCACAGGCCGAAGGTGACGAACCAGGTGTGCAGCAGGCCAGGATGGTAGGGATCCTTGATGTTCTCCTGCATCAGCTTCCAGTTGCCCGGGATGCGCTGGCGGCTGTAGCCATGGATGACCAGTTCGCGGCCATCGAAGACGCGGTCGAAGTAATGCTGGATGTCCGGCCCCAGATAGTCCTCCAGCGGCTCCACGTCGTGGTCGAACGAAGCGAACACCACGCCGTTGCGGCAGGCCACGGCCAGCTTGGTCAGGCCGTGCTCTTCCGGCTTGAAGTCGGGCGGCATGCCGCCGTTGATCTTGCCGTCCTGCTTGACGCCGCGGCGGAACGGCACGCCGATCAGGTTGCCCTGCAGGTCGTAGTTCCACTGGTGGTAGGGGCAGACGAATTCGCTGCGGTTGCCGGAGCGTTCGCGGCAGAACTGCACGCCGCGGTGGGCGCACACGTTTTCCACCACGCGCACCTGGCCGTCGTTGTCGCGCAGCAGGATGACAGAGCGTTCGCCCACGGCGGTGCGTTTGAAGTCGCCCGGGTTGGGGATCTCGGCTTCCAGGCCCACATAGCTCCAGTGCGCGCGATAGAAGAACCGCTCCATTTCGCGCTGGTGCAGGGCGGCGTCGGTGTAGACGCCGAAGGGGATGCGGTGGGAACCGTCGGTTTGCCAGCGCGGGGCGAATTCGATGGGTTGCTCGAGGGCATTCATGATCCGCTCCGGCTACAGGGCGCGGCGGCGGGCAGCGTACAGGTACGCATGGCTGGTCTCCTTGGTTCGGCGGGCCGCGGGGGCGGTCCGGCAGAGCCGGCGCGGCATGGGCGCTGGCGTTTGTTGCATCATCGGGCAGCTTGTGAAATAAATAAATAGAATCTGCATGATGAGATAAATCACCAAAATCAATATTGGTGGAGACAAGCGCATGAACCTGCAAGACGTGGACCTGAACCTGCTGGTGGTCTTCAATGAGCTCTGGAAGCACGGTCGGGTGTCCGCCGTGGCCGATAGCCTGGGCATCTCGCAACCCGGCGTCAGCAACGCGCTGGGCCGGCTGCGCAAGCTGCTGGGCGACGAGCTGTTCCTGCGGACCTCGCGCGGCATGGTGCCCACGCCCTATGCGCAGGACCTGGCGCAGCCCATCGCCGCCGCGCTGGAGGCGCTGCACAGCACCTTGAACGCCCGCGCCGCGTTCGACCCCGCGCACAGCGGGCGCGCCTTCGTGATCGGCGTGAACGACGTGGGCGAAAGCTACTTCCTGCCGCGGCTGATGCGCGCGCTGGACCGCGCCGCGCCCAATGTCACGGTGCGTACCGTGCGCACCACCTCGATCGACGTGAAGGACGAAATGGAGCGTGGCCGCATCGACCTGGCCATGGGCTTCCTGCCCGATCTGAATAGCGGCTTCTTCCAGCGCCTGCTGTTCCGCCAGCCCTATGTTTGCATCTTCCGCCGCGATCATCCCTTGGCGCGCACCGGCGTGTCGGCCCGCCAGTTCCGCGCTGCCGAGCACGTGGCCATCGCGTCGGAAGGCACGGGCCACGGCGTGGTGGATCAGGTGATAGGGCAGGCCGGCATCCGCCGGCGCCTGCGCCTGACGGTGCCGCACTTCATCGCGGTGGGGCCGGTGCTGGCTGCCACCGACATGATCGCCGTGGTGCCGCAGCGTTTTGCCGACTGCGCCTGCGGCCCGTTCGGCCTGGCGACCGCGCCCTGTCCGGTGAAGATCCCGGAGTCGGTCATCAATGTGTTCTGGCACGCCCGCAACCACCGCGAACCGGCCAACCAGTGGCTGCGGCAGGTGGTGGTCGACGAATTCGCGGATTAAGCCTCGCGCAGCGTGACGGGAAGCCAGCCGCGCAGCGCGTTGGAGAGGCGGATTTCCTCGGCGGCGTGCAGGTCGGCCAGGGTCAGCACGCGTTCCTCCACCTGGCCCGTTTCCAGCAGTTCGGCGCGCTGCACGCCCGGCAGGCAGCCGCTGTCCACGGGCGGCGTGTACCAGTCGCTGTCCAGGCGCAGATAGACGTTGCTGCGGCTGCCTTCGCAGAGTTCACCGCGCTCGTTCAGGTACAGCAGATCGAAGATGTGCGGATGCGAGGGCAGCCATTCGATGGTCTTGGTGTACCAGGGGCGGTAGGTGGTCTTGTAGCGCAGCAGCGGCTCGGAAGAGCGTAGCGCTTCAGGCGCCAGCATGGCTTCCTGCACGGCCGGCAAGGACGGCAGCGGCGCGGTCTGGATGTTGCGGCTGCCGTCGCGCGCCACCAGCAGGCGCAGCCGGTGCGGTCCGGGGGTGGATACGCCCAGCGCGGTGATCATGATGTCGGCCTCGACGGCCCGGCCGCCCCAGCCATAGCCCAGGGCCTTGCAGGAGGTTTCCAGGCGTTGGAGGTGGCGCGCCAGCAGCGGCACGCGTCGTTCGGCATCGACCAGGATGGTCTCGATCAGTTCGGGTTGCATGGGAGCCTCCTGGTGTGTAGATGCTGCGGGCGCGCTCTATCCTACTACCGATGTCCGCGCCGGTGGCGCGGGTCCCAGGGCAAGCCGCTTCAGGCCCGCAGGATCCGGGCCTTCCAATGGCATTCCTGCCATTCCTCGGCCGGGTCGGAATCGTGCACGATGCCGCCGCCCACGCTGTAGACGCCGTGACCCGCCTGGTCCAGCACCAGGGTGCGGATCGCGACGTTCAGCGCAAAGTCGCCGTCGGGCGCCAGCCAGCCGATGCTGCCGCAATACAGGCCGCGCGGCGCCGTTTCCATCTGGCGGATGCGGCGCATGGCCGCCACCTTGGGGGCGCCGGTGATGGAGCCGCAGGGAAACAGCGCGCGCAGCACGTCTGCAAGCGTAGCCCGCGGCGCCAGCGCCGAAACCGTGGACGTCATGGTCCAGACGGTGGGATAGCGCTCCAGCGTGAACAGGGCGTCGACCCGCACCGAGCCCGGCTCGGCCAGCCGGCCCAGGTCGTTGCGCAGCAGGTCCACGATCATCAGGTTTTCGGCGCGGTTCTTTTCGCTGGCGAGCAGCGCCTGGCCCAGCCGTTCGTCCTCGGCCGGATCGGCGTGGCGCGGGGCGGTTCCCTTCATCGGGCGCGTGGTCAGGCGCGGGCCGTCGCGGCGCACGAACAGTTCGGGCGAAAACGACAGCACCGTGCGCTCGCCGTCCTCGATGAACGCGCCGTGCGCCACCGGGTTGCGGGCCGCGATGCGCCGGTACAGCATGGCCGCGTCGCCCTGGAACTGCAGGTCCAGCGGCTGCGTGTAGTTCACCTGATACAGCTCGCCGTCGCCGATCAGACCGCGGATGGCGCCGATCTGGCGCACGTAGTCCGCCTCGGTCATGCGCGGCGCGGGCAGGCTGATGGCGGCGGGCGCGCTGCCGGGTTCCGGCGCGTCCCAGGGCGCTTCGTCCTGCTTGTGTTCGAACACCAGCGCGGTCAGGCGCGGTTTGCCGTCATCGCGCGGCGGTGTCCAGGGGCCGGCGGGCGGCGCCATGGCAGCCTCGGGCAGCAGCCATTCGCCCAGCTCGTAGTCCAGCAACAGGGCGATCCAGCGGCCCTGCCGCCGCTGCGCCTCGATGGCGGCCAGGGCGGGGGCGACCTCGGCGGCGCAGCGCGCCTCGATCCGCGAGCACAAGCCCTCGAACCGCAGCGCGCGGCCGGCCAGCCGGTCTTCAAAACGACATTGCATGCTTCTTACTGCTGTTGATGGGCCAGGAATTCCTTCAGGACCCGGCCCGTGTGGGAATGGTCGCTCAGGGTCATGACGTGTTCGGGCGAGCCTTCGCCCACCAGCTTGCCGCCGCCCGTGCCGCCTTCGGGTCCCAGGTCCAGCAGCCAGTCGGCTTCGGCGATCACGTCCAGGTTGTGCTCGATCACCACCACCGTATTGCCGGCTTCCACCAGACGGTGCAACACGTGGATCAACTTCTCCACGTCGGCCATCGACAGGCCGACGGTGGGCTCGTCCAGCACGTACAGCGTGTGCGGGATGCGCGAGGCGCGGCCGGTCTTGATCAGGCCGTCGGTGAGGCGGGCCTTGGACAGCTCGGTCACCAGCTTGATGCGCTGCGCTTCGCCGCCCGACAGGGTGGGCGAGGGCTGTCCCAGCGTCAGGTAGCCCAGGCCCACGTCCTGCATCAGCTGCAGCGGGCGATGGATCTTGGGGTGCGCCGCGAAGTAGCCGATGGCGTCGTCCACTTCCATGGACAGCAGTTCGCCGGCATTCTTGCCGCGCATCTGTGTGCTGAGCGTGTCGTGGTTGAAGCGCGCGCCGTTGCAGGCGTCGCAAGGCACCTTCACGTCCGGCAGGAAGTTCATCTCGATGGTGCGCATGCCCTGGCCTTCGCAGATCGGGCAGCGGCCGTCGCCGGTGTTGAACGAGAAGCGCGCCGCCGTCCAGCCGCGCATGCGCGCTTCGCGGGTATCGGCGAACTGCTTGCGCACGTCGTCCCAGAAGCCCACGTAGGTGGCCGGGCAGGAGCGTGGCGTCTTGCCGATGGGCGTCTGGTCCACTTCCAGCACGCGGTCGATGGCTTCCCAACCCTTGATGCTCTCGCAGCCCGCCCAGCCCGGCGACTTGCCTTGCGAGACGGCCTGCATCAGGTTGTCCAGCAGCACTTCACGCGCCAAGGTGGATTTGCCCGAGCCGGACACGCCGGTCACCACGCTCAGGCGGCCCACCGGAATCTTCGCGTCCACGCTGCGCAGATTGTGCAGGCGGGCGCCCTTGATCTCGATCATGGGCGTGTCGGCCTCGACCGGACGGCGGCCTTGCAGCGGATGCTGCAAGGGTTTGGCCAGATAGCGGCCGGTGACCGATTCGGGCGCGTCGATCAGATCCTGCGCGCTGCCCTGGGCCACCACGCGGCCGCCGCGGATGCCCGCGCCCGGTCCGATGTCGATGATGTGCGAGGCGCGGCGGATGGTGTCGTCGTCGTGCTCCACCACCACCAGCGTATTGCCGTTGCCTTCCAGGCGCGCCAGCGCGTCCAGCAGGATGCGGTTGTCGCGCGGATGCAGGCCAATGGTGGGCTCGTCCAGCACGTAGCAGACGCCCTGCAGGTTGGAGCCCAGCTGCGCGGCCAGGCGGATGCGCTGCGCCTCGCCGCCCGACAGCGTGGGCGCAGCCCGGTCCAGCGCCAGGTAGTTCAGCCCCACTTCCTGCATGAAGTTCAGGCGTCCGCGGATTTCCGTGAGGATGTCGCGGGCGATCTCGCCTTCGCGGCCGCGCGCCACCAGCCCCGTGAAGAAAGTATGCGCGTCCGACACCGGCAGCGAGGCCAGTTCGGCGATGGACTTGTCGCGCCAGCGCACGGCGCGGGCCACCCGGTTCAGGCGCTCTCCGTCGCATTGCGTGCAGGCTTTGGCCTCGCCTTCGTACCAGGCGTTCCAGGCGGTTTCCTCGCCGGTCTGCTCTTCGTCGAAGCCTTGCAGTTGCAGGCCGGTACCGAAGCAGCCGGTGCACCAGCCATGCTTGGAGTTGTACGAGAACAGGCGCGGATCCGGCTCGGGGAAGCTGGTGCCGCAGGACGGGCAGGCGCGCTTGACCGAGAAGTGTTGCTGCTGCAGGTCGCTGTCCAGCGCCTCATGCAGCTTGTTCACCGGCCAGACCACGGACATGACGCCCTGGCCGTTTTCCAGCGCGCTCTTGACCGCGGCGCGCAGCTCGGCTTCGTTGGCGGGGTCGACCACCACGTCCGCGACCGGCAGCTCGATGGTGTGTTCCTTGTAGCGGTCCAGGCGCGGCCAGGGGGCGACGGGGATGAACTCGCCGTCCACGCGCAGGTGCGAGTGGCCCTTGGACCCGGCCCATTTGGCCAGGTCCGTGTAATAGCCCTTGCGGGCCGTGACCAGCGGCGCCAGCAGGCCGATGTGCACGCCCTTGTGCTCGCGCAGCAGGCGCGCCACGATCTGGTCCGTGTTCTGCGGTTCCACCGCGACGTTGCAGTCGGGGCAGTACTGCGTACCCAGCTTGACGTACAACAGGCGCAGGAAGTGATGGATTTCGGTCATCGTGGCCACGGTGGACTTGCGTCCGCCGCGGCTGGTGCGTTGTTCGATGGCGACCGTGGGGGGGATGCCGAAGATGGCGTCCACGTCCGGCTTGCCAGCCGGTTGCACGATGGCGCGGGCATAGGCGTTGAGCGATTCCAGATAGCGGCGCTGCCCTTCGTTGAACAGGATGTCGAAGGCCAGCGTCGACTTGCCCGAGCCGGACACGCCGGTGATGACGGTGAACTTGTCGCGCGGAATCTCCACGCTGACGTTCTTCAGGTTGTGCTCGCGGGCGTTGCGGATCTCGATCGCCATATTGGCCTGGCGGCGTTCGCGCACGAGAGATTGCAGCGGGCGGCCCACCTCCGCGACGTAGGCTTCGCCCGGTTCGGCGATACGGGCCGTCAGCCCGGCCTGCTCGACCTCCTGCGCATCGGCGTCGCTGCTCACGACCACGTCGGCCGGCAGGATGCTGACTTCGTAGTCGCGCAGGGCGGCGCCGGTGTGCGACTTGGGGTTGTCCATCAGGTCTTGCGGCGTGCCGGTGCCGATGACCAGGCCGCCGGCGTCGCCGCCTTCGGGGCCCAGGTCGATCAGCCAGTCGGCCGCGCGGATCACGTCCAGGTTGTGCTCGATCACCAGCAGCGTGTGGCCGGCGGCCAGCAGCTTGCGGAACGCGCGCATCAGCCGCGCCACGTCGTCGAAGTGCAGGCCGGTGGTGGGTTCGTCGAACAGGAACAGGCTGCCCTTCTTGGCGACCTTGGCGGTGGAAATGCCGCTGCGCGCCGCTTCGGCCAGGTGGCCGGCCAGCTTCAGGCGCTGCGCCTCGCCGCCCGACAGGGTAGGCACGGGCTGGCCCAGCCGCACGTATTCCAGGCCCACGTCGGCCAGCGGCGCAAGACCGGTCTGCACGTCGCGCAGGCCCTTGAAGAAGTCCAGCGCCTCGCTGACCGTCATCTCCAGCACTTCGTCGATGGACGCGCTCTTGCCCAGGTGTTCGACGCGCACTTCCAGCACTTCGGGGCGGAAGCGCTTGCCGTCGCAGTCCGGGCAGCGCAGGTATACGTCGGACAGGAACTGCATCTCCACGTGCTCGAAGCCGGTGCCGCCGCAAGTGGGGCAGCGGCCATCGCCGCCGTTGAAGCTGAAGGTGCCCGCCGTATAGGCGCGTTCGCGCGCCAGCGGCGCCTGGGCGAACAGCTTGCGGATCGCGTCGAACGCGCCCACGTAGCTGGCCGGGTTGGAGCGGGCCGTCTTGCCGATGGGGGTCTGGTCCACCATGACCACGTCGGCGATCTGCTCCGCGCCCAGCAGGCGGTCGAAGGCGCCGGGCGATTCTGACGGCTTGCCTTTCTGCTTGAGCAGGGCGGGGTACAGCACGTCTTGCACCAGCGTGGACTTGCCGGAGCCCGACACGCCGGTCACGCACACCAGTCGGCCCAGCGGCAGTTCGATGGAGACGTTCTTCAGGTTGTGTGCGCTGACGCCTTCCAGCAGCAGGCGCGGCGTGTTCGCCGCCACCGGCATGGGCCGCGGCGCTTCCACGCGCTGGCGGCCGCCCAGGTAGTCGCCCGTCAGCGTGCGCGCCGCGCGCAGTTGCGCCGGCGTGCCATCGAAGACGATCTGGCCGCCGCGTTCGCCGGGGCCGGGGCCGATGTCGATGATGCGGTCCGCGGCCACCATGACCTGCGGGTCGTGCTCCACCACCACCAGGGTGTTGCCGGCGTTGCGCAGGCGGTGCATGACTTCGACGACGCGGTGCATGTCGCGCGGATGCAGGCCGATGGACGGCTCGTCCAGCACGAACAGGGTGTTCACCAGCGAGGTGCCCAGCGCCGTGGTCAGGTTGATGCGCTGCACCTCGCCGCCCGACAGCGTGCGGCTCTGGCGGTCCAGCGTCAAATAGCCCAGGCCCACGTCGCACAGGAACTTGAGCCGCGCACGCACCTCGGTCATGAGCAGGTCGGTGGCGGCGTCCAGCGCGCCCGAGAACGACAGCGTGTCGAAGAAGATCCGCACGCGTTCGATGGGCAGCAGCATCACGTCATGGATGGACAGGCCGCCCAGGCCTTCGAGCTGCTCGCGGCTCCAGTTGGCGCCCACGGGCATGAAACGCTTGTAGCGGCCGTCCGCCGGCGGCAGCACGGTGTCGGCTTCCTCCCGGGTGCCCAGGCGCCAGAGCAGCGCGTCGGGCTTGAGGCGCGCGCCGTTGCAGGTGGGGCAGGGCGTGTAGCTGCGGTACTTCGACAGCAGCACGCGCACGTGCATCTTGTAGGCCTTGGTTTCCAGCCAGTCGAAGAAGCGCTGCACGCCGTACCACTGGTGCTTCCAGGCGTCGTTGCCGCCCTTCCAGTCGGGCGTGCCGTAGAGTACCCAGCGCTTGTGCTCCTCGCTCATGCTCTTCCAGGGCACGCCCAGCGGGATGCCGGCCTTGGGCGCGTACTTTTGCAGTTCGTCCTGGCATTCCTTGTACGACGGCGTGGTCCAGGGCTTGATGGCCCCTTCCAGCAGTGTCTTGTTCTCGTCCGGGATGACCAGGCCGAAATCGATGCCGATCACGCGGCCGAAGCCGCGGCAGGCTTCGCACGCGCCCAAGGGCGAGTTGAACGAGAAGCTGCTGGGCAGGGGATCGGTGTATTCGATGTCGCAGTCGGCGCAATGCAGGCGGTCGCTGTACTTCCAGATGTGGGCGTTGCCGCCTTCGGCGTCCATGACGTACACGGCCAGGTGGCCGGCGCCCATGCGCAGCGCGGTGTCCAGCGCTTCCATGATGCGTTCGCGTTCGGTGCCGGCGAAGCGGAAGCGGTCCTGGATCACGTGCAGGATGCGGCGCGATTCGGTGCTGCCCTTCGCGGCCTTGGTCTTCTTGGCGCCCTTGGCCGGTGCGGCCGCGCGCGGGGCGGCGGTTTCCTCGGCGTGCACGCGGGTGTAGCCCTGTTGCTCCAGGAAGCCGCGCACCTCCTCTTCGGTGAAGTTGGAGGGGACGGCGATGGGGAAGGTCACCACCAGCCGCGGGTCGCCGGCAGCGGCGGCGCGTTCGGCCAGCGAGTGGTAGACGGAATCCGGCGTGTCGCGCCGCACTACCTTGCCGCAGCCGCGGCAGTACAGCTTGGCGCCGCGCGCGAACAACAGCTTCAGATGGTCATTCAGTTCCGTCATCGTGCCGACCGTGCTGCGCGAGCTGCGCACCGGGTTGGTCTGGTCGATGGCGATGGCGGGCAGGATGCCCTCGATGCGGTCCACCTGCGGCTTGTCCATGCGGTCCAGGAACTGGCGCGCATAGGGCGAGAAGGTTTCCACATAACGCCGCTGGCCCTCGGCGTACAAGGTGTCAAAGGCCAGCGAACTTTTGCCGGACCCCGACACGCCGGTTACGACGACCAGTTCGCCGGTGGCGATGGTCAGGTCCAGGTTCTTGAGATTGTTCTGGCGGGCGCCAACGATGCGAATTTGGGAGCTCATGGACGGTATCGTAGCCTGAGGGGAGAGGCCTGCCCGAGCGACAACCCATCGCTGGTTCCGAGCGCGGCGATATGGAATAATTGACTATATTGTGAGTCACGTGTCCAATATATGGACATTTATGGGGCTCACTAGCTGTACAAATAAACAGTATCGCAGATTCGTCTGAGATTCGCGCTGCTCGGCTTGCACATTCTGCTGATTCATTGCTAAAGGCTTGCCGCCCTTAGTTGGAGACATACTTGCTGGAAACCAAGGTCCCGGGCGCTGCGGCGTTCGCCAAGTTCATGACGGTGCTGCAGGCGGTGGCGGATGCGCCCCAACCGCCCACGGCCGCGTCGCTGGCGCGCAGCTGCGGCTATCCCCGGCCCACGGTTTACCGTATCGTCGCCGCCCTGGCCGAGCAGGGCATGGTGGCCGAAACCGGCGGCGCCTACCGTCTGGGGCCGCGCCTGATGTCGCTGGCTAGCCGGGCCTGGTCGCAGTTCGACCTGCGCGCGGCGCTGGCGCCCGACCTGCAGGCGCTGCGCGACGAAACCGGCGAAACCGTGCACCTGGCCGTGCCGGCCGGGCTGGAAATGACCTATATCGACAAGCTGGAGAGCCCCGGCCCGGTACGCATGGCCTCGCGCGTCGGGGCCTCCGTGGCGCTGCACTCCAGCGCCGTCGGCAAGGCCTACCTGGCGGCGCTGGACGCCGCCGCGCGCGAGCGCCTGCTGCACGATCTGCCCCTGACCGCCCGCATGCCCGGCACCGTGACCAACCTGCCCGAACTACGCGCCGTGCTGGACCTGGCCGCTACGCGCGGCTACGCCACCGACGACGAGGAAAACGAGTCCGGCATCGTCTGCTATGGCGTGGCCTTGTGCGACGCCGCCGGGCGGCCTGTCGCCGGCGTCAGCGTCAGCACTTTGCTGTTCCGGCGGCGCGATGACCCGCAAGCCGCCTATATCGAACCCTTGCTGCGGCTGCGTGATGCCGCCGCGGCCAAACTCGCCGTCCTGCCGGTATCGCCCGGCGGCGCCTGATCGTCTGCCTCCAAGGAATGCCATGACCGCAACCGCAGCCCCTCTCGCCTCCAAGCTCTCCACCCTGTTGGCCGCCCGGGTCGTCCCCGTGCTGCGCTACACGGACGCCGCCACCGCCGCCTATGCGGCCGAAGTCGCCGTGGCCGCCGGCTGCACCACGCTGGAGCTGACCTGGACCATCCCCGGCGTCACCGACCTGCTGCGGGCGCTGCGCGACAAGCACGGCAGCGCGCTGCTGTTGGGCGTGGGCACGGTGCTGGACGAGCAGCAGGCGCGCGAGGCCCTGGTCGCGGGCGCGGACTTCCTGGTGTCGCCGGCGCTGGCCACCGACATCGTCGACCTGGCGCACGCAGCCGACGCGCTCTGCCTGCTGGGCGCCTTCACGCCCACCGAAGTGTTGGCGGCGCGCCGCGCGGGCGTGGACGTGGTGAAGATCTTCCCGGCGGACACGGGTGGCCCCAAGCACCTGGCGGCGCTCAAGTCCGTCTACCCGGACACCATCTTCTGCCCCACGGGCGGCGTCACCCAGGACAACATGGGCGCGTACTTCGCCGCCGGCGCCGCCATCGTCGGCATCGGTAGCAACCTCTATGACAAGGCGGCCTTCGCCGCCCGCGACACCGCCGCGCTGGTGGCGCAGATCGTCCGCACCCGGGAGGCCGCCCATGGCTGATTTCGATATCGTCGCGCTGGGCGAGCCGCTGGTCGAACTGAACCAGACGCACCAGGACCAGCGCCAGTATCTGCAAGGCTTCGGCGGCGACACCTCCAACGCCGTCATCGCCGCGGCGCGGCAGGGCGCAAGCTGCGCCTATCTGACGCGTGTCGGCAACGACGCCTTCGGTCAGCAGTTCCTCGACTTGTGGCAGGCCGAGGGCGTGGACACCTCGGGTGTACAGGTGGACGACCAGGCGCACACCGGCCTGTACTTCGTGCAGCACGGCCCGGACGGCCATGCTTTCAGCTATCTGCGCCGCGGTTCCGCCGCCAGCCTGATGACGCCGGCCAGCCTGGACTCGGGCCTGATCGAACGCGCCCGCTACCTGCACGTGTCGGGCATCAGCCTGGCGATCAGCACCAGCGCCTGCGACACCGTCTTCGCCGCCATCGAGCGCGCGCATGCGGCCGGGGTCCAGGTCAGCCTGGATTCGAACCTGCGGCTGCGTCTGTGGCCGGTGGACCGCGCCCGCGCCGTGCTGCGCGAGACCATGCGCACGGCCGACCTGTTCCTGCCCAGTATGGACGACATGCAGCACCTGACCGGCAACGACGATCCGGAACGCACGCTGGACTGGATCCGCGACGCCGGCGCCACTGGCGTGGTGGTGCTGAAGCTGGGCAAGGATGGGTCCATCATCGACGACGGCCGCCAGCGTATCCCGGTGGCGGCCTTGCGCGTGGAAGCGGTGGACGCGACCGGTGCGGGCGACTGCTTTGCGGGCAGCCTGCTGGCGCGCCGCTGCCAGGGCGACTCCTGGGAGGATGCGGTGCGTTATGCCAACGCGGCTGCGGCCCTGTCCACCCTGGGATACGGCGCGGTGGATCCGCTGCCGCGCAAGGAGCAGGTCCTGGAACGGCTGAAGAGCATTTCGGGCTGATCCAGGATGCGGTCGGGGCAGGGTTGTTGCCTGCCCCAGGGCGGAAGCGGCGTGATCCGCCCCTTATTGCATCGCATGGGATTGGAGCGTGGCGGAAACGCCGCATTTTCGCGCCGTTGGCGTGCCGCGTGCATTTCAGGCTAAAATGCCAAGTTACCCGAATTTTCCGCCAGCCCAGTATCCGGTTGTGCGGGCTTCACTACCGCAAATTCAACAGGAGAATCAACATGGCTGAACGCAAACGCGTGCGTCGCAACACCCTGGAACGCCGTTGCCTGGGCAAGGCTTTCAAGCGCTTGTTCGTCAAGTCGCCCAAGGGTGTTTTCAAGATGCTGGAAAAGATCAAGCGCGTCTAAGCGACGTGTCTGGCCGGGGTCTTCCCCGGTCTGATCAAAAAAACCCGCCGGTGCGCCGCGCGGGTTTTTTTTCGTCTGCCTGACGTCAGGCAGACGAAATGCCTATTCGTGGTCCTGTGGGGGGCCGAGCTTGGGCAGGATGAAATCCATGAAAGCCCGGGTTTTCGCCGGCTGGATGCTGGACGGATACACCACATAGATCGAAATCGGATCCACCTTCCAGCCCGGCAGCACGCGCTTGAGCGAATTGCGTTTGATGATGGGAGCGAGCGCGTGGCAGTGCGGCATGCGCGTAATCGCCAGGTCCAGGCCCGCCAGCGTGCCGGCGATGCTCATATTGTTGGCCGCCAGGTGGCCGCTGACCGGCACGCGTTCGCTGACGGCGCCGCGGTGCAGCGTCCAATGCGAATGCGCGGCATCAATGGCGGTGCGCAGGCACTGATGCCGGGTGAGATCGGCGGGAACCTCGGGTTCGCCGTAACGCGCAAGGTAGCGGTCGGAGGCATACAGGTAACTGTCCAAGGAAACCAGCTCCTGCACCACGACGCCGCTAGGCATGGCGCTATTGCCATTGCCGTTGTCGTAACCGGTGTCCGCCGACGTCCGGGGATGATGGGCATCGTTGCCGAAACGCAGCACCACGTCGAACGGGGTGCCTTGCGCGTCGGACGCCGTCATCATGCTCAGGTCGAACTCGCACTCCACTTCCGGGTAGCGGTCAGTGAAGTCATTGATGGTTTCCGGCAACAACCACATCGCCAGGCTGTAGGGCATGGATACCCGCAGGTTGCCGGAAGGGCCCCCCGACAGCGATTGCAGTTGCTCATGCGCCAGGCGGGCTTCGTCGATCAGGCCCTGACAGCGCCGCATATAGGCCGCGCCGGCCTCCGTGAGATCCAGGCGGCGCGTGTTGCGGTTGATCAGGCGCAAGCCGATGGCGCGTTCCAACTCATTGATCCGACGCGACAAAGTCGAGGTCGGCATGTTCAGCGCGCGCGCCGCCAGGCTGAAGCTCTTACGCTTGGCGACCTCGACGAACAAGGCGATGTCATTGAGCTGGACGGTCGACGCTTCCATAGGCATTCCGGTTTTGGCCGCCCGAGTGTACGCCACTACGGTATGCGTCCGAAGATTGCTGTGGCTTCCCCTTATCGTACGAACCGTCGTTTTTGTCAGATTTGATTGCAAATTTGAGCGTCTCGGGGCCGGTTCGCGCGGGCATATCCCCTAAACTTCAGGCGAAAACACCAAAACCAAGACCGCAGCGTTTGCACGATGCATCGCAAAGGGGCTCAGTGGGCATGACCGACACACCAACTTTTTTCACCGTTTTAACGCCCACCTACAACCGGGCGGGCACGCTCCATCGGGTATATGAATCCCTTTCCCGGCAGACGTTCCGGGATTTCGAATGGGTGGTGGTGGACGACGGTTCCACCGACAATACC
The DNA here is from genome assembly GCF_017355315.1 of Achromobacter sp. SD115. Classification (NCBI taxonomy): domain Bacteria; kingdom Pseudomonadati; phylum Pseudomonadota; class Betaproteobacteria; order Burkholderiales; family Alcaligenaceae; genus Achromobacter; species Achromobacter sp. SD115. The sequence continues at coordinate 16,026 of NZ_JADIJM010000017.1, forward strand.
CACGAATCGATCCTGGAGTGGCAGGCGCGCGCCGATTTTCCGATCCGTTATTTCTGGCAGAACAATCGCCACAAGAAAACCGCCTTCAACCGCGGCGTGCGCGAGGCGCGCGGCGAACTCATCGTCGGCCTGGACAGCGACGACGAGATGCCGCCCGACGCCCTGGCCACGTTCAAGGCGGCCTGGGACAGCATTCCGCCGGCGCGGCGCGAATCCTACGTGGCCGTGACCGGCCTGTGCGCGCGTCCCGACGGCAGCATCGTTGGCGACCGCTACCCGCAGGACGTGTTCGACAGCACGGCCGTGGACGTCTATTTCCGCTATCGCATCAAGGGCGAGAAGTTCGGCTGTATGCGCACCGACATCCTCAGGAAGTATCCCTTCCCCGAGGACGTCGCAGGCTTCGTGCCAGAAAGCCTGGTGTGGTGGGCGATCGCGCGCGCAGGTTATCTCAGCCGCTTCATCAACCGCGTAGTGCGTACCTACCACGACACGCCCGGCGGCCTGAGCCAGGGCGCGGTCTCGGTGGGCAACAATGCCCAGGGCCTGTACCTGCTGGCCTGGGACATGCTGCAGCACCATCTGGAATTCTTCCGCTACCGGCCGCGCGAGTTCATCATGGCCGCGGCGCGCTATACCCGCTTCCGGCTGCATCTGAAGCACTCCGGGGTGGCGACGGCGGTGCAGGCCTACAAGCTGACCAATCCGGCGGCGAAATTCATGGTCGCGGCCATGTGGCCGCTGGGCTATGCCCTGTACCGCCGCGACAGGCGCCGCGGCGTCGCCTAGGGCCTGCCGCGCGGGCAGGCTCCTTAGGGCGTTTTATGCGGGCGCGGCTGCCGGCGCCCCATGCCCCAGTCCCAGATATACCTCAACCACGCGCGGATCCTCCGCTACCTGGGCGGCCGGGCCTTCCAGCGTGACGGCGCCGGTTTCCAGCACGTAGGCGTAGTCGGCCACCTGCAGCGCGGCGCGGGCGTTCTGCTCGATCAGCAGGATCGACACGCCCATTTCGCGCAGGCGCGCGACAATGCGGAACACTTCGCGCACGATGCGCGGCGCCAGGCCCAGGCTGGGCTCGTCCAGCATCAGCAGCTTGGGCTTGGCCATCAGCGCGCGGCCCACCGCCAGCATCTGGCGTTCTCCGCCGGACAGCGTGCCGGACAACTGGGCTCGGCGTTCCTTCAGGCGCGGAAACAGCTCATAGACTTCGGCCAGCGTCTGGTCCTGGTCGCGCAAGCCGCAGCGGAAACGATGGAACGCGCCCAGCATCAGGTTGTCTTCCACCGTCATCTCGGCGAACAGTTCGCGCTTTTCGGGCACCAGGTTCATGCCGGCCGCCACCATTTCCTCGATCTCGGCGTGTTCCTGCGGCTTGCCGCCGAAGACGATCTGTCCGCTGGACGGCAGCACGCCCATGATGGCCGACAGCAGGGTGGTCTTGCCGGCGCCGTTGGGGCCGATCACGGTCACGATCTGGCCTTCGCCCACCGCCAGACTGACGCCCGATATGGCTTCGATCTTGTCGTAGGCCACGCGCAGGTCGCGCACTTCCAGCAAATTCGCGCTCATCATTCCACTCCGCCCAGATAGGCTTCAAGCACTGCGGGGTTGTGTTGGATCTCGCCGGGCAGGCCCTCGGCGATTTTTTCGCCGAAGTCCATGACCACCACGCGGTCCACCAGCCCCATCACGAAGTCCATGTCGTGCTCAACCAGCAGGATGGCCATGCCCTCGGCGCGCAGCTTCTTCAGCAACTCGGCCAGCTCGCATTTTTCCTGGTAGCGCAGGCCGGCGGCAGGCTCGTCCAGCAACAGGATGCAGGGATCGGACGCCAGCGCGCGGGCGATCTCCAGGATGCGCTGCTGCCCCAGGGCCAGCGAACCGGCTTCATCGTTCAGGTGCTTGCCCAGGCCCACGCGCTCGACCTGGCGCGCGGCTTCAGCCAGCAGGCGCGCCTCTTCGGCGCGGTCCAGCCGCCACGCGGCCGGCAGCACGCCGCGGTGGCCGCGCAGGTGCGCGCCGATGGCCACGTTTTCCAGCACGCTCATGCGGCCCAGCAGGCGCACGTGCTGGAAGGTGCGCGACAGGCCCAGCCGCGCAATGCGGCGCGCGCCGGCGCCGGCCACGGACTGGCCCAGCAGCGTCACCGTGCCCGAGGTCGGCGTGTCCACGCCGGAGATCTGGTTGAACATGGTGCTCTTGCCCGCGCCGTTGGGCCCGATCAACGCCAGGATTTCACCGGCGCGGATTTCCAGGTTCATGGCGTTGTTGGCGACCAGGCCGCCGAACTTGCGGGTCACGTCCACGGCCTTGAGCACCACTTCGCCGCGTGGCGGCATGGGCTTGCGCGGCAGCGGCTCAGCGTTCATGTCCAGCTTGCGCGGTTGCTTCTTCACCGGCACGCAGCGTGTCAGCACCGGCCACAACCCGCTGCGGGCGCGGTGCAACAGCAGCACCATGCCGAAGCCGAACACGATGACCTCGAAGTTGCCGGTCTGGCCCAGCAGCTTGGGCATCCAGTCTTGCAGCCATTGCTTGAGCACGGTGAACACGCCCGCGCCGACCAGCGCGCCCCAGACCTGTCCCGCGCCGCCGATGACGGTCATGAACAGGTACTCGATGCCCATCTGCAAACCGAAGGGGTTGGGGTTCACGAAGCGCTGCATGTGCGCATACAGCCAGCCCGAGGCGCAGGCTTGCAGCGCCGCGATGATGAAGATCACCATGCGCGAGCGGGCGGTGTCCACGCCCATGGATTCGGCCATCACGCGGCCGCCCTTGAGCGCGCGGATGGCGCGGCCCTCGCGCGAATCCAGCAGGTTCTGCGTCGACCACACGGCCACCAGCAGGAAGGCCCAGATCAGGTAGTAGATATTGTCGCCCTGGTTCAGCGTCCAGCCGAACAGGCTGATGGCGGGAATGTCCGGAATGCCGGTATGGCCGCCCAGGCCCTCGACGGAGCCGAAGACGAAGTACAGCGACAGGCCCCAGGCGATCGTGCCCAGCGGCAGGAAATGGCCCGACAGCTTCAGCGTGATCGCGCCCAGCAGGTAGGCGATGACCAGGGTCAGCGCCAGCCCGGCCAGCAAGGTCAGCCAGGGCGAGGCGCCCAGCCATGCCAGCCAGGAGGGCAGCGTGTCCGCGCGGGTGGTCAGCAGTGCGGTGGTGTAGGCGCCCACGCCCACGAAGGCGGCCTGCCCGAAGCTGGTCAGGCCGCCGACGCCGGTCAGCAGCACCAGACCCAGCGCCACCATGGCGTACAGGCCGATGTAGTTCAGCAGCGTGACATAGAACGGCGGCAGCGCCAGCGGCGCCAGGGCCAGCAGCGCCAGGAAGGCGAGGAGGATGTGGCGCGGGTTCATTCGTCTTCTTCCTCGACGTGATGGCTTTTCAGTGAGCGCCAGAGCAGCACGGGGATGATCAGCGTGAACACGATGATTTCTTTGTAGGCGCTGGCCCAGAACGAGGAGAAGGCTTCGATCAGGCCCACCAGGATGGCGCCGGCCGCGGCCAGCGGATAGCTCACCAGGCCGCCGATGATGGCGCCCACGAAGCCCTTCAGGCTGACCATGAAGCCAGAGTCGAAATACATGGTGGTGATGGGGGCGATCAGGATGCCCGAGACCGTGCCGATCAGCGCGGCCAGGAAGAACGTGGCCTTGCCGGCGAAGATCGGCGATATGCCCATCAGTCGCGCGCCCAGCCGGTTGAAGGCGGCTGCGCGCAGCGCCTTGCCGTACATCGAGCGTTCGAAGAACTGGTAGAGCACGATGATGAGCAGGGCCGACACCGCCACCACCCACAGCGCCTGGCTGTTGACGTTCAACGGTCCCAGCGCCAGGCTGGCATCGCTGAAGGGCGCGGTGCGGGCGCCTTCCGCGCCGAAGGCCAGCAGCCCCAGGCCGACCAGCGCCAGGTGCACGGCAATGGAGACGATCAGCAGCACCAGCGTCGAGGCCGACGCGATGGGCTGGTAGAACAAGCGGTACAGCTGGGGGCCCATCGGCACCAGCAACAGCAGCGTCAGCAGCGCCTGCGCCGCCATCGGCAGCTGGGCCAGCGGCAGCTTGTAGAACAGCGCGGCCAGCACCAGCGGATAGGCCAGCTTGACGGCCATGCGCCAGGCGCCGCGATTGCGGCCCGGCCGCTTGCGCCGCGCCAGCAGATCGGCGCCGACCTCGGCCACTGCGAAGGCGAACAGCAGCCACACCAGCAGCACCGGCTTGCCGGCCTGCAGCGCGGCCATGGTCAGCGCGCCGAACGCGACGAACTCGCCTTGCGGGATGAACAGCACGCGGGTGACGGTAAAGACCAGCAGGATGGACAAGGCCAGCAGCGCATAGATGGCGCCGTTGGTGATGCCGTCCTGCCCGAGTATCAGGGCAATCTGAGCATTCATGCGAAATTCCGGGTAAGACAGACAAGCAAGCCAGGCACCTCATTCCCCATCCGCGCGCGCCCGCCAGGATGCTACGGACTGCGCACCCTATCGGGATGCCGCGGAGCCGGCTTTGCGCACTCGATCGAGATGCCACGAAGCAGGCTCTGTGCATCCCTAGCGGGATGCCGCGGAGCCGGGCTCCGCCGGTCCGCAGGCATGCCCCCCAGGGGGGGAAGCGCGCAGCGCTTCGGGGGGGGGACTATTTCACCAGCGTCCAGGCGCCGTCCTTGACGGTGATGAGTTCGCGGCCGCGGTCGTCGAAGCCGCTGTGGTCGGCGGCCGTCATGTTGTAGACGCCCTGGGTGCCGACCAGCTCCTTGGTCTGTTCCAGCGCATCGCGCAGCGCGTTGCGGAACTCCTTGGTGCCCGGCTTGCCGGCCTTCTCGGCGATCGGCACGGCCTGTTGCAGCAGCAGGCCGGCGTCGTAGACGTTGGCGCCGAAGGTGGCGGGCTTGGAGCCGTTGAGCTTTTCGTAGGCGGCGATGTAGTCGGCGGCGACCTTCTTGGACGGGTTGCTGTCCGGCATTTCCGGCAGCACCAGCATCAGGCTGGCGGCCAGCACCGTGCCTTCGACCTTCTTGCCGCCCAGCTTCAGGAAGTCGGGCAGGGCCGCGCCGTGGGTCTGGTAGAACTTGCCCTTGTAGCCCTGATCGAACAGGGTGGTCTGCGGCAGTACGCTGGCGGCGCCGGGGGCGGCCACCAGCACGGCGTCCGGCTTGGCGGCCAGGATCTTCAGCGCTTGGCCGGTGACCGAACTGTCGAAGCGCAGGTAACGCTCGTTGGCCGTGATCTTGATGCCCTTTTCAGCGGCCAGGCCCGCGAAGACCTTGGACCAGTTCTCGCCGTAGGGATCGTTCAGGCCGATGAAGCCGACTGTCTTGATGCCGGTCTTGGCCATGTGGTCGACCAGCGCGCGCGCGATGATGTCGTCGTTCTGGGTGGTCTTGAAGACCCACTTCTTCTGCTCGTTCATGGGCAGCACGACCGCGGCGGTGCCCACCGGCGCCAGCATCGGCACGCCGGCCTCGGCCGCGAACTGGATCACGCCCATGGCGTTGGGCGAACCCGACGGCCCGATCAGCGCGTCCACGTTCTGCTCCGAGATCAGCTTCTTGAAGGCCGTCACCGAGTTGGTGGAATCGCTGGCGTCATCCAGCGAGATGTATTCCACGGTCAGGTCGCCGATTTTCTTCGGCAGCAGCGGCACGGTGTTCTTCTGGGGAATGCCGACCAGGGCCGTGGGGCCGGTGGACGAGGTGACGACGCCGACCTTGACCTGGGCCAGGGCGGGCAGGGCGAACAGCGCGGCTACCGCGGCGGCAGCGGCCAGGGGGAGTTTCTTCGACAGCATGGCAAAACCTCCGGATAGGGAGCAGGGTGGGGGTGCGGCTGGAAAACGGAGAAAACGGGTGCTTCTGTGCTTGCTTGGTTTGCTCTAATACTTGTTGCTTAAACTTTCTGTGCGCAGGCTCGCACTGTAGACCCGGTCCGCAGTGCTTACCTATCCGTCAAAACCCGAAGCGTGTTCAGATGGTGATGGAGCTGACGCTGGCGCCGCCGCAGACGAACAGCGTCTGGCCGGTGACGAAGCTGTTGGCCGGATCCGAGAAGAACATGACGGCGCGCGCCACGTCGTCCGAACGGCCCAGGCGCTTGACCGGGATGCCGGCGGCCAGCTGCTTTTCGCGTTCGCTGCCGGGCTCGATCACCTCGTAGAACATATCGGTCTGGATCGGGCCTGGGGCTACTACGTTGACCGTGATGCCATAGGGCGCCAGCTCCAGCGACCAGGTGCGCGCCATGCCCACCATGCCGGCCTTGGTGGCCGAATACGCCGTGCGGGTCGGCAGGCCCAAAGCGCCGCGCGAGGACATCATCACGATGCGGCCGAACTTGCGTTCCTGCATGCCGGGCAGGGCGGCCTGCACCAAGCTGATGGCGGCGCCCAGGTGGATCTGCGTCAGGCCGTGCAGTTCTTCCTGCGTGACCTGCGGCAGCAGGTTGGGCCAGATGACGCCGGCGTTGTGGATGACGTGGCTGATGGGAAACCTGGCGGCGGCTTCGGCGCCCGCCTGCGCGGTGGCCTCGGCGTCCAGCAGATCCACCTGCATGTTATGGAGGCGCGGGTGGCTGAAGTCGGCGGCGCGGCGCGCCATGGAAATCACTTCGTAGCCCGCGTCCAGCATGCTGCGGCAGATTTCGGCGCCGATGCCGGCGCTGCCGCCGGTGACGATGGCGACGTTGGTATGCGTCATGGAATTCCCCCTGTTGTCGTTGTGGTGCGGCCGGCTCAGGCGCGGCCGGCTCAGGTCTTGGGCGCCAGCGCCAGCACGCGCAGCGGGCTGCCCGAGCCGCTGCGGATCTTGAGCGGCGCCGAGAAGATCACCGCGCCGGTGGGCGGCAACTGGTCCAGGTTGGTCATGCATTGCAGGCCGTAGCGGTTGTTGCCGTGCATGTAGTAGTGGCAGGGATAGGGGGGATCCAGGTGCTGCGCCTGGCCCGCATCGGTGCCGACCGACTCGGTGCCGAAGCCGTGCACGTCGCGCTCCTTGATCAGCCAGGGCACCACCTCGGCATCGGGGCCGGGCGAGTGCGCGCCGTCTTCCTGCAGGTTCAGGTAGTCGGCGGGCTTGGCGCGCTTGGACCAGTCGGTGCGCATCAGTACCCAGGAACGCGCGGGGATGCGGCCGTGCCGCTCTTCCCATTTCTTCACGAAGTCCACGGTCAGCAGGAAGTCGGGGTTGTCGCGGGATTCGGCCGAGCAGTCGATGACGCAGGCGCTGGCGATGAAGGCCTCGACCGGAATGGTGTCGACGGTGTTGTCAGGCTGGTCCTTGCCCGTGACCCAGTGGGCCGGCGCGTCGAAGTGGGTGCCGGTATGCTCGGAGCACGAGAAGTTGTTCCAGTACCAGGCCGGGCCGCGTTCGTCGTAGCGCGAGATTTCCTCGATGCGGAACGGCCAGGCCTGGCCGAATTCCGGCGGCAGCACGATGGTCGGGAACTCCGGCGTCAGCGTCTCGGTCAGGTCCACCACGCGGATGCGGCCGGACATCAGTTCGGCCATGAATTGGGCAAGAATGTTTTGGCTCATGTGCTGTTCCTCTAGGTTCGTGCGTTGTCGAAGCGGGGCGGGCCGTCAGGCTCCCAGCTCCCGTTCCAGTCCCTTGGGGTTTTCCGCCAGCCGGGCGCGGAATTCCTGCGCGACATCGCCGACATAGACGTCCTCGATGCCTTCCTTCAATGCGCGCACAATGGCGGCGGCGATCGCCGCAGGCGCCACGCGCGGGGGCGGCGTGCGCTGCTCCCATTCGTGATCCACCGGTCCGGGGAACACGTTCACTACCCGCACGCCCGCGCCGCGCATCTCGGCGCGCAGGCATTGCGCCAGGGACAGCGCGGCCGCCTTGGATGCCGACCACATGCCGCGCGAGGGCAGGTTCATGTGGGCGTAGATCGACAGCACGTTGACCCAGGCCGTGGCGCTGTTGACGCCGTCCGCGGCGCGGCCGCACAGCGCCGGGCCGAAGCTCTGCGCCAGGCGCATCAGCCCCAGCACGTTCACGTCCATGGCGTCGCGCGCCGTGTTCACGTCCTTGCGGTTCAGCAGGCCGCCTTCGCGTTCCAGGTCGGCGGTGTTGACCAGGATCTCGACCTTGCCGCCGATGGAGGCGGCGACGCGTTCGACCGAATCGGTATCGGTCACGTCCAGCACCACCGCCTGCACGCGCGGGTCGGCCGCCAGCGCGTCGTAGGCGGCGTCGCGCTTCCAGGCTTGCGGGTCGCCCAGGAACACGCTCGGGCAGCCAGCGTCCAGCAGGGCGCGCGCCACGGCCTGGCCCACCGCCGACTTGCCGTCGGTGACCAGCGCGCGGCGGAATTTCGGATCGCACGAGGTTTCGCGCAGGGTCTTGTCGTCTTCCATGTTCGGCGTGTTCCTTTCAGGCAGGGCGATCATCACGGCCTGGCCGCTGCGGTCCAGCTTCAGCGCCAGGCGCACGCGGGCGCCGTCGGCGCAGTCCTGGTGCACGTGCGCCACCACCGAGGGGCCGGCGGTCATGCGCACCGTGCCCACGCGCCAGGGCAGGCGTTCGCGGAAATACAGGTCGTTGCTGTGATGCAGGGTGGTACTGACCAGCAGCACGCCGCTCGGATCGGCGGGGCGCCAGGGCAAGCGCTCGGACAGGCAGTGGCCGCAGACTTCGCGCGGCGGGTACTGGACCGCGCCGCAATCGGCGCAGGTCTGCAGGTCGAAGCGGCCCTCGGCCGCGGCGGCGGTCAGCCCCAGCGCGCTACGGCTGCGCCAGCCCGGCGGCAGGGTCGGCTGGCGGGTGCGGGCGATCGGATTTTTGCGGGGCGGCTTGGCCAAGGGTTCGGTCATGCGTCGCTCCTAGCCAGGATGGCCGCGGCGGTGCACAGGCCGCGGTCGTAATTGATCATGCCGAAGCCGCTGACCATGCCTAGGCGGGCATCAGCCACCTGCGTGCCACCGGCCGTGCCGCTCAGCTGGCGCAGTGCTTCGATCAGTCCCAGATAGCCGCCGGCGGCGCCGGCCTGACCCACCGACAGCTGACCGCCATTGGTATTGAAGGGAAAGCTGCCGTCCACGGTGAAGGTGTTGTTGCGCACGAAGTCGGGAGCTGCGCCTTTCTGGCAGAAGCCCAGGTCTTCCATCTGCATCAGATTGATGACTGGATAGTCGTCATAGGCCTGCAGGAAATCCATGTCGGCAGGCTGCGAGTTGGCCTGGCCATATAGCTCGTCCAGGTCCATGGTCCAGCCGCCGCGCGTCTGGATCGGGTCTTCGATCCAGGCGTTGTGGCGTTCGATGGTGGAGAGAATGCGCGCGTAGGGCAGGTTCAGGGCGCGCGCCCGCTCCTCGCTCATGACCAGGAAGCCGTCGGCCCCGGCGCAGGGCATCACGCAATCGAACAGATGGATCGGGTCGGTGATGACGCGGGCGTCCAGGTACTGGGCCAAGGTCAGCGGCTTTTTCATCAGCGCGTGCGGATAGCGCAGGGCGTTGTCGCGCTGCGCCACGCACAGCTTGCCGAAGTCTTCGCGGGTGGCGCCGGTCGTGCGCATGTAGTTGGCGGTCAGCAGCGCGAAGCTGGCGTTGGGGCCGCCCGCGCCATACGGATAGACCGCGTCCTGGGCGAAGCGCGAGAACTGGCTGACGGTGTTGCGGAACGAGTCCACGTGGTTGGTGTCGCCCGCGATGCAGGCCACGATGCTTGCATCGCCCGCTTGCACCGCGCGGGCCGCGCGACGCAAGGCCGCCACGCCGCTGGCGCCGCCCATGGGGATGTGGTCCAGCCAGCGCGGGCTCATGCCCAGGTGCTGCACCAGGCCGACGGCGGTGTCGGGCGCCAGGGTGAAGCTGGACACGCAGAGCCCGTCCACGTCGGTCTTGGCGATGCCGGCCTGCCGGATCAGCGCGCCCAGCGCTCGTCCCAGCCACCAGTGGGCGGCATGGGTGGAATAGCGTTCGTACGGAATCGTGACGGGCAGGGCCGCCACCACGCCGTCGTAGCCGAGGCGGCTCATCGCGCGGGCTCCTGGCGTTTCTTCATGTGGCCGGTGTCCACGCAGCGGGCCGTGCCGGGCAGCGTGGGCGCCAGGGCTTTCATTTCGCCGCGCTGGATCTTGTTGGTGGTGGTCAGCGGCAGGCTGTCGACGAAGGCGACATAGCCGGGCGCTTTGTAATAGGCCAGCTGTTCCAGGCTCCATTGCACGATGCTGCGCGCGGCCTGCTCCATGGCGTCGCCCTCGGCCGGCAGGCTCTCGGGCACCACGCAGGCCAGCACCTCGTCGCCGCGCACCGCGTCGGGCACGGCGGCGACCGCCACGGCCTTGACCAGCGGATGCTGCAACAGCACGCTTTCCACCTCCACCGCGGAGATGTTTTCGCCGCTGCGGCGGATGACGTTCTTCTTGCGGTCCACGAAGCGCAGCGCGCCGTCGGCATCGCGGCGCACGATATCGCCGGTATGGAACCAGCCGTCTTCCCAGGCTTGGGAAGTGGCTTCCTCGTCCTTCAGATAGCCGGCAAAGAAGCCGTAGCGGGGATCTTCGCCGGCATGGCGCACCAGCAGTTCGCCCGGTTCGCCCGCCGCGGCCTCGGCGCCGGTGTCGGCGACGATGCGCACCAGCACGTCGTCTTCCTCGCGGCCGAAGCAGCTGCTGCCGATGTGGCGCGGTTCGTGGTTGGCGATGATGACCGCGCCGGCGCCGGTCTCGGTCATGGCCCAGGCTTCCAGCAGCGGAAAGCCGAAGCGCTCTTCAAAGGGTTGGTGCAGCTTGCGGTCCACGCCGGCGCCGAAGCCGAAGCGGATGGCAGGCTGCTTGTCCCGTGCGGAGGGTTCGGCCTTCATCAGGATGGCGGGCATGACGCCCAGGTAGTGCAACACCGTCGCGCCGGAGTCGCGCACGCTGTCCCACCAGGTCTTGGGATGGAAGCGGTCCAGCGGGATCAGGCAGCCGCCGGTCAGCACCATGGCCATGGCCGAATACGCCATGGCGTTCATGTGGACCAGAGGCAGCGGCGTCAGCATGCGTTCCTGGCCGGGGCGCAGTTCGCACAGGCCGCCGATGCGGGCGTACCAGCCGCCGGCGTGCAGGAAATAGCGGTTGGGCAGGATGCAGCCCTTGGGCCGTCCGGTGGTGCCGGACGTGTAGAGCAGGGCGCATTCGCTCAGGACATCGGGTTCTCTGTCCGCCAGCGGTGCGGCAAAGGGCGCGGCGGGCGGCGCATCGTCCGGTCCCATCACGCGCAGTTCGCGGCCGGCGCGCTGCGCGGCGGCCAGCAGGTCGGCGTGGCGTTCGGGCAGGGCAACGGCCAAAGCGATCTCGGAATGCCCCGTCAGGTATTCCAGTTCCGCTGCGCGCAGATCGGGGTTGATGGGCACCACCGACACGCCCAGCGCGTTCAGCGCGAACCAGTGCAGGAAGAAGGCGGGGCGGTTCTCCAGCAGCAGGCCGGCGCGGTGGCCGTGGCCGTAGCCGGCGCGGGCATAGGCCGCGCGCAGGGTTTCGATGGCCGCGTCGGCCTGGGCGTAGCTCAGTTCGCCGGCGGCGATGCCGTAGGCCTGCGCCGTTTCCGGCAGGATGCACAGAAAGGGCTGGGCGCCGTAGCGGGCCGCGGTGTCGCGGAATGCCTGATGGACCGTGGTGCTCACAAGCCGCTCCTACATGAACAATTGGATATTGCCGAAGGCCGAATCGCAGTTGACGAGGTCGACGCGTTTCAGGCGGATGCGCAAGGCACCATCCTGTTCCACCAGGTGGTGGGTGGCCCAGCCCGCGTACAGCGTCTGCGCATCCTGCCGCGTTTCGACGTAATGGAAGGCGGTGCGCACCACGTGGCGGCCTTCAGCGGGCGCGGCGTCGGGATGGCCGTGTTCCACCGTGGGCGCCTGCAGCAGGTGATGGCAGCGGCTCTTGGGCTGCTGCGAGAAAGTGCGCTGGCCCGCCAGGCGTTCGACGCGCACGCGCAGCAGCAGCTTGTCTTCGTACATCAGCGAGGCGTGCAGCTTGGGATCGGCCTGGCCGTGAGCCAGCGGCATCCAGTAATAGCCGTCCTCGGTATACAGGTTCAGCCAGTCCTCGAAGCGCAGCTCGTCCAGCATGCGCGCCTCGGTGTAGACAAAATCGATCAACTCGCGGTCGCTTGCGCTCATACCGACTCCGGTCCGGTCATGTAGCGGCCCCATGCGCGGTACTGGTTGCGCATCTGCCATTCATTGGTGCCATTGGTGGTGACGTTTTTCTGGCCGACTTCATCGGGCGAGTACAGCCGGCCCACGTTGACCCAGTCCCGCGCGCGCGATTGCAGGCCGTCCTGCGCGCGTTCGTACATTTCCAGGTCGTCGTGGCCGACCACCGAGGTCGGCGCGTTGATCAGGCGGTTGTACATGAGCGTGCGTTCCAGCAGCAGGTCGGGCGCGCCCACCAGGCGGAAGGTCCAGGACTCCACCAGGGTGCGGTCCGCGGCGATCGGCTTGAAGATGCGCAGCGTCTGGATCGGGCCCTTGACCATGATGTTGGGGAAGTACACGGTGTTGTGGCGTACGTCGCCCAGGATCTGCTTGGCGCGCTCTTCGCCGTAGGCGGCGACCATGGAGTCCCAGTAGCCCGGCACGCCGGAGTACGAGGCATGGATGGAATCCGCCACGCCGGTATGGCCGTGGCCGTTCTCCCACACGCGTATGCCCATGTTCTCGAAGAATTCATAGGGCGAGATGAAGGGCGCGAACAGTTCCACCGCCATGGGCTTGGGCGTGCCTTCCGGCGCCTGTTCCCAGACCTTGACGGCCGTGCCTGCGGAAGATTCGTGCGCCACCATCGGGTGGCAGGTGTCGGTCTGGTTGTCGACCAGCATCTTCCAGTTGCAGCGGTGCATGTAGCGCAGCACGCCACCAGCGACTTCCAGCCGACCCTCGGGGGAACGGTCGACCATGTTGTCCAGGGTGGACAGCGACTCGCCGAAGAAGTCCTCGAAGGACTGGCCTTCCGGGTTCAGGCGGCAGAACACGAAGCCGCGATGGTTCTTCACGTCCTTGACGGCGGCCATGCCCTGGCTGGCTTCGCAGTTTTCCAGGCCGGTGTTCTCGTAGCCCTTTTTCAGCGGGATGGACAGCAGGCTGCCGTCGGTCTTGAAAGTCCAGGCGTGATAGGGGCAGCGGAAGAACTTGCCGGTGTTGCCGCAGGCATCGCCCGCCACCATGGTGCCCTTGTGCGGGCAGCGGTTGTGCAGCACCCGCACCGAACGGTCGCTGTGGCGCACCATCACCACCGGCTGGTTGCCGACCGTGGTGGTGACGTAGTCGCCCGGGTTGGGGACCTGGCTGTCGTGGCCGACATAGACCCAGGTGTTGGCGTACAGGCGTTCCATCTCCAGCTCGAACAGCTCCTGGTCGATGAACAGGTCCTTGTGCACCTCGGTGTCGCGCAGCAGGGCGCGGATGGCGTCGGGATTGTCGCGGTATTTGGCCATGGTGGCGCTTCCTTGCGTCGGGCTACAGGTCCAGCACCAGGCGCGCCGATTTCGCGCGCGAGATGCAGATCTGGATGATCTTGCCGCTGGCCTTCTCGGTGTCCGAGAGGTAGTAGTCGCGGTGGTCGGGTTCGCCTTCCAGCACCGTGGCCTGGCAGACGCCGCATTCGCCGCGCTTGCAGTCGTACATCGGGTCGCAGCCTTCTTCTTCCATGACGTCGATGATGGTCTTGTCGGCGGGGATGGTCAGCACCCGGCCGGATTGGCGCAGCTCGACCTCGAAGGGCTGGTCGCCGGCCTGCGGCGCAGCGGTGGCGAAGAGCTCGAAATGGATATGGGCATCGGGCCAGTGGCGCGCGTGGGCGCCCTGGATGACGGCGTCGATCAGGCCCTTGGGGCCGCAGACGTACAGGTGCTGGCGCGGCGATGACGATTCCAGCAGCGCCTGCAGGTCGAAGCGACAGGACGGATCGTCGTCGGCGTGCAGGCTCAGGCTGTCTCCGGCCAGGGCCTGCAGCTCGGGCAGGAAGGCCAACTGGTCCTTGCTGCGGCCGCAATAGTGCAGATGGAAGGCGCGGCCGGCGGCCTTGAGCGCGGCTGCCATGGAAGCCACCGGCGTGATGCCGATGCCGCCGGCGATCAGCACCACCGGCTCGTCGCCGGCGGGCGATTCGTGCAGCGGGAAATCGTTCTTCGGGCCTTCGACCGTGAGCGTGTCGCCCTCGGCCAGCGCGTGCATGTGGCGCGATCCGCCCTGGCTGGTTTCTTCCAGGCGCACGCCGAGCCGGTATTCCGCCGGCTGGGCGAACTTGCCGGCCTCGGGCGCCAGTTGCACCAGCGAATAGCAGCGCGGCTCGCGCAGGCCCGGCACCGTCACCTTCAGATGCGCGCCCGGTCCGAAGGCGGGCAGGGGGCCGGCGTCCTCGCGCGCCAGCCGGAACGAACGGATCAGCGGCGATTCCTGCCGGACTTCCCGGACGATGAGTTTCAGTGTCTGCACGGCGTTTGTCCCTATCTTGACTTGTCTCAGGCCGCCAGCTTGTCAGCCAGCTGGCGTTCCATGGGGCCGCATTTTTCGTTGGCCAGCGCGGTTTCGCGCAGCGCGCGCAGCGTTTCGGCGGCGTCGGGCCGGCCGGCCAGCTGTTCCGCCGCGGCGAGCAGTTGGCGGTACTTGCCGCCGCCGCGCACATGCGTGTCGCTATAGCCCTTGACCAGGCGGCGGCAATTCACGGTTTCGACGGCCAGCGCGTAGTCGCGCGGGGCCAGCCGGGCGATCAGGTCCAGCCACTGCACCAGGCCGGCGGCTTCGGCCTGGTGGCGCAGCGTGCTGCGGCGGAAGCGCCGCATGCCGGCCAGCGTGTACAGCATCAGGAAGCCGCCCAGCGTGCCGCTCTGCATGCGGCGGCCATGACCCAGGCGGCGCTCGACGAAGCCGCCGAAGGCCTTGGAGCCTTCGAGCCAGCGGCCCAGCCCGGCGGGCAAGGTGCCGCAGATCTCTTCCAGGCGCGGGTGCATGAATTCCGTGGTGTAGACCAGCTGGTCCGGACGCGCGCCCACTTCCTGGCGCACGCGGTCAAAGCGGGTGGCGCGGGTCTTCAGGTCGGCGACGCGGATCACGTCGTCGTAGGCCATGGCCGTGGCCACGTAGCGCGCGGCGGCACAGGTCAGCGCCCATTGCCGGGCCTCGCCGCCGTGGGCGGCGTCCAGGTCGCGGATGACCTTCATGCGGCGCAGGTATTCGGTGGCGTAGGCCAGGTCCTGGAATTCGATCTGGCGGCGCACGCCCGCAGTCAGCATGGGCTGGGCACAGGCGGGGAAGTCGTGTTTGATCGTATCCAGCAGGGCCTGCGCCTTGGGGCTGGCGGCGCGTTCGGGCACGGCCGGCACGGGGCGCGCCAGATCGATGGGGGCAGGCTGTGCGGGCGCCTGGTCGGCGGATTCGTAGCCCAGCGCGAAGGCGCGCAGGCTCGCTTCCACCCCCAGTCCGGCACGGCGCACCGTGGCTTCGAAATCGTCGCGCGAGAACGGCAGGGCGCCGCTGCCGGCCACCGCGCCGAACAGGCTGGCGCTGATGACGCTGCCGGCGCGGTCGGCCAGATCCTGCAGGTCGAAGCAGAGGAAGCGCTTGGCCGCGGCGCGGCCGGCTTCCAGCACTTTGTTCGGATCGGCGATACCGTTGCCGGGCGCGGATTTTTCGCTGACCGCGTAGCTGCGGTGGGAAGAAGTCAGCAGCACCGTGCGTTCCGGCGTGACTAGGCCGCGCTGGATGGCGCGGCCGCCTTCCATCAGTTCGGCGGCGACCACCAGGTCGACGTCGCCCGGGGTCGGCATCAGCGCCAGGGCGGGTTGCCGTCCGGCGCGTTGCACCTCCGATTCGGGCAGCAGCTCCAGGTAATAAATGGTGGCGCCGGTGCGCTGGGCCACGCCCGGCACCGACGTGGTCTGGGCCCACCAGCCGGCGTGCTCGGCCATGTCGACGATCCAGTCGGCCAGTACGCCGCCGCCCTGGCCGCCCATGGCCAGGATGGCGATCTTGATCGGGTTGGCTTGTTGCATAGCGGCCGGGTTCATGGAACGGTTGTCCTCAGAGGGCGTAGTGGGCCAGGCGCGCGGCGCGGCGGCGTTGCAGGAAGCCGATGACGGCGGTGCGCATGCGCGCCAGGAAGCGGTCGCGGCCGGTCGGGTTGTGGACGATGTCGGCGCGGTAGAAGGACGGGCAGAGCACCGCGGCATGGGCGACTTCGCCGCAATTGCCGCAGCCCACGCAGCTGCTTTCCACGTGCGCCACCGGGTCTTCCTTCAAGGGGTCGCCGCTGTCCTTGACCGTCAGCGAGGGGCAGCCCGACAGGCGGATGCAGGCGTGGTCGCCGGTGCAGACGTCCGGGTCCACGCCGAAGCGTTCCTTCACCACGCGCTTGCCTTCCTTGACCGCCTTGTTGAACAGCGGCTTGATGCGGCGCTGCTTGTTCAGCATGCATTCGGACTGCGCGATGATGACCTTGGGGCCCTTGATGTCGGTGGTCAGCGCCTCTTCGATGGTGGCGCGCACCTTGGCCACGTCATAGGTGCGGTCCAGCGTGCGCACCCATTTCACGCCCACGCCGCGCACGGCCTGGTCGATGGGGTTGTTGGTGGAGCGGTCCGGATTTTCCGCGCGGGAGGACAGGATGTCCTGGCCGCCCGTGGCCGAGGCGTAGAAGTTGTCGACGATGACGATGACGCCGTCGTATTTGTTGAACACCGCGTTGCCGATGCCCGAGGACAGCCCGTTATGCCAGAAGCCGCCGTCGCCCATGATGGAGATGGGGCGCTTGGCGGCGGGCACGTTGAAGGCCGCCGCGCTGGAGGCGCCCAGGCCGTAGCCCATGGTGGTGGCGCCCAGGTTGAACGGCGGCAGGATGGAGAACAGGTGGCAGCCGATGTCGCAGGAGATGTGGTGCTGGCCCAGCGTTTCCTGCGCCAGGGTCAGGGCCGAGAAGATCGGCCGTTCCGGACAGCCCGTACAGAAGCCGGCGGGGCGTGGCGGCACCACGGCGGCCAGGCCCTCGACGTGCTTGTGGAAGGTGATGGGCTGTTCGACCGGACGGGCGGGCTTGGGGCGCGCCACCTCGGTGATCTGGAGCTGGCTGGCGGCGGCTTCGGCATCGGCCGCGGCGGCGGGATGCGTCTGCAGCGATTCCGGGCGCTGCCGCTTGAGGAATTCGCGCAGGCCGTCGCGCATGACCTGGGTGGTGTATTCGCCCGCCATCGGCAGCACGTCCTTGCCGGACAGCTTGGTGTCGATGCCGGCGCGGCGCAGCACGGCGTGCAGGTTCTGTTCGATGTAGTCCGGCTGGCCTTCTTCCAGCAGCAGCACGGCGCGCTTGCCGCGGCAGAAGGCTATGACCTCGTCCTCGATGACGGGGTAGGTCACGTTCATGACGTACAGCGGGATGCGGCTGTTGCCGAAGTTGTCGGCCAGGCCCAGCAGTTGCAGGGCGCGGATCACGCCGTTGTAGAGGCCGCCTTGCAGGATCAGTCCGATATCGTCCTGGTCGCCGTCGAAGTGCTCATTGAGCTTGTGTTCCTTGATGTAGCGGATGGCGGCGGGCCAGCGCTCCTTGATCTTTTCCTGCTCATGCAGGAAGGAGGCCGGCGGCAGCACGATGCGGCTGGTGTCGCGCGCCGGGCTTTCCAGCGCCTGCGCCAGCGAGAAGGCGGGTCGCTTGTTTTCCTTGGCGATGAAGCGGCCGTGCACGTGGCAGCCGCGGATGCGCAGCTGCAGCATCACGGGCGTCTTGCTGGCCTCGGACAGCTCGAAGCCGTCTTCCACGGCCTTGACCATGCTTTCCAGGTTGGGGCGCGGATCCAGCAGCCAGATCTGCGACTTCATGGCGAACGCATGCGAGCGTTCCTGCATGATGGACGAGCCTTCGCCGTAGTCCTCGCCCACGATCACCAGCGAGCCGCCCGTGACGCCGCCGGAAGCCAGGTTGGCCAGCGCGTCGGACGCGACGTTGGTGCCTACCGTGGATTTCCAGGTGACGGCGCCGCGGATGGGGTACATGACCGAGGCGGCCAGCGTGGCCGCCGCCGTGGCTTCGGAGGCGCTGGCCTCGAAGTGCACGCCCAGTTCCTGGAGGATGTCGTTGGCGTCGGCCAGCACGTCCATCAAGTGCGAGATCGGCGAACCCTGGTAACCCGCGACGTAGCCCACGCCGGACTGCAGCAAGGCCTTGGTGACCGCAAGAATGCCTTCTCCGCGGAACTCTTCGCCCGCGCCGATGCGCAATTGCTGGACTTCTTTTTTGAAAGACCTTTCAGCCATCTGGCACTCCTTCGCGGCCCGGCCTGCGGGTCCTCAATGGTTGCTGCTGCGCAGCATCGTCACGTCAGGAAAAACTCGTCTTAAAAATACTTTAGGAGTCAACGTTTTAGCTGTCAACAAAAAAGATGAAATTTCATGGAAAACAAAAAATATCACGCTAAAACAATGACGTATATACTCGTTGTTCTCTAGTTCGCAGCGCGATTCAGGCGCTTCGATGGTGCAAAAACGGGTTGCGATTCCGGGTATACCCTGTGCTGCGCGACAGCATTGCGGCACATCATGGCGCGTGGTTGCGCCAGCGTGGTGCAATGCGCATTTCGTCGGGCCGGCGCAGGCCCTGGATTCCGGTGCGTGGGAGCAAAGCAACATGCGGTTGGACAAGCAGCGGGACACGGACGCGGCGGCGCACAAGGCCCGCTTCGTCGATGGTTACCTGGCCTATCTGCTGGCGCAGGCCAGCCAGCGCATTTCTGCGGAATTCCATCTGCAGGTGAAAGCGGCCGGCCTGTCGGTGACCGAATGGCGGGTGCTGGCCAGCCTGCAGGGCAGCCCGGGCGAAACCATAGGCATGCTGGCGGTGCTGGCCATCACCAAGCAGCCGACCTTGAGCAAGGTGGTACAGCGCATGGAGGCCGAAGGCCTGGTGGCGCGCACTGGCGTGCGCGCGGACCGGCGCCAGACCCGGGTCTGCATCACCACCAAGGGCAGCAATCTGATCGCGGCGTTGTGCGATCAGGCCTTGCAGCACCAGAAGGCCGTGCTCGCGCCTTTCGGCGAGGAAAAAGCCGCGATGCTGATCGACATGCTCGAGGTACTGATGACGGAGCACGTGCCGCTGGAACTGTCGGTGCCGGACGAGGAATAGCCGGGTAGGCGCGGCCAGCCGTACCCAACGCTGTTTACTTCGATTATTTTGTTACAAGCTTATGTGTCCCCAATAGGTTTTCCCTCTGTGAAAACCCCCTACGGTACGCATAAACCCTCAATTGACGGAGGTCTTGCGGCTAGGCAATATCGCGCCGGTATTCAGACTACAGTCAGGAGTTGAACCTATGCGCCGCACTTTGATTGCTATCGCGATCGCCGCCGCCGTCGCCTTGCCCACGATCGGGCAGGCCAAGACCTTCCGCTGGGCCGCCCAGGGCGACATCCTCACCTTCGATCCGCACTCGCAGAACGAAGGCATGACGATCGCCGCCAACAGCTATGTCTACGAACCGCTGGTGGACTACGACAAGTCCTTCAAGATCAACCCGCGCCTGGCCACGGAATGGGAGCAGGTGTCGCCCACGCTGTACCGCTTCAAGCTGCGCCCCGGCGTGAAGTTCCACGACGGCGCCGCCTTTACCGCCGACGACGTGGTGTTCTCGATCCACCGCGCCATGGCGCCCACCTCGAACTACAAGGCCTACACCACCGGCATCAAGGAAGCGCGCAAGATCGACGACCTGACGGTCGAGATCGAAACGTCGGCGCCCAACCCCGTGCTGCTGCGCCAGCTGACCAACGTGTTCATCATGAACAAGGCCTGGTCGGAAAAGAACAACGCCGCCAAGCCGCAGGACTTCGTCAACAAGGAAGAGACCTACGCCGCGCGCAACACCAACGGCACCGGCCCCTACAAGCTGAAGTCGCGCGAAGTGGACGTGCGCACGGTGTTCGAGGAAAACAAAGACTGGTGGAACAAGGCCGGCAAGGTCGGCAACGTGACCGAGGTCGTGTTCACGCCGATCAAGCAGAACGCCACGCGCACCGCGGCGCTGCTGTCGGGCGAAATCGACTTCGTGCTGGATCCGGCGGCCCAGGACCTGGAGCGCTTGCGCCAGTCGGCCAAGGTGGTGGAAGGCAACGAGTACCGCACCATCTACCTGGGCCTGGACCAGAAGCGTCCGGAACTCCAGTACTCCAACATCAAGGGCAAGAACCCGTTCCAGGATATCCGCGTGCGCGAAGCGCTGTACCGCGCCATCGACGTGGACGCGATCAAGCGCGCCGTGATGCGCGGCCTGTCCGCGCCCACCGGCACGATGATCGCGCCGCAGGTGCATGGCTGGGCCCAGACCCTGCAGGCACGCGTGCCCTACGATCCGGAAAAGTCGCGCGCCCTGCTGAAGGAAGCCGGCTATGACGGCACGCTGAACTTCACGCTGGATTGCCCGAACAACCGCTATATCAACGACGAAGCCATCTGCCAGGCGGTCGTCGGCATGTGGGCCAAGGTCGGCGTCAAGGCCACCATGAACGCCATGCCGCGCTCCACCTATTTCCCCAAGGTGCAGTCGTTCGACACCAGCGCCTTCCTGTTCGGCTGGGGCGTGCCCACGTTCGACGCCATGTACACGCTGCAGAACCTGATCCGCACCAAGGGCGAGGGCGCGGACGGCATGTACAACCTGGGCAACTACAGCAACAAGGAACTGGACGTCATCATCGACCGGATCAAGACCGAGACCGATCCGGCCAAGCGCGACGCCGACATCATCACCGTGCTGCAAGGGCACGCCAAGGACTTCGGCCACATCCCGCTGCACGACCAGGTCATTCCCTGGGCCATGCGCAAGAACGTCACGGTCGTCCACCGTGCCGACAATCGCCTCGTTGCCGATTGGGTCAAGGTTGACTGATCCAGGCTAATCAAACGGCGCAGCCCGTCGGCCTGTTCATGCTGAACAGGCCGGCGGGCTTTCGCTGTTACGCCTTTTCCGCCTATGTTTGCTTTCATACTGCGTCGCCTGTTGCAGGCCGTAGCGGTGATGCTCACCGTCGCGCTACTGGCCTTTGTGCTTTTTCAATACGTCGGCGACCCTGTCACCATCATGCTGGGACAGGACGCCACCGATGCCGAGCGCATCGAACTGCGTGAGCGCCTGGGGCTGAACGAGCCCGCCATCGTCCAATTCGGCCATTTCGTGGCCAACGCCCTGCAGGGCAATTTCGGCATCTCCCTGCGCCAGAGCGAACCCGTTTCCACCCTGCTGAAATCCCGCCTGCCAGCCACGCTGGAGCTGTCGATGGTGGCTGCCTTGCTGGCATTGCTGGTGGGCGTGCCGCTGGGCGTGTAC
Organism: Achromobacter sp. SD115; assembly: GCF_017355315.1. NCBI lineage: Bacteria > Pseudomonadati > Pseudomonadota > Betaproteobacteria > Burkholderiales > Alcaligenaceae > Achromobacter > Achromobacter sp. SD115. The sequence goes on from NZ_JADIJM010000017.1 coordinate 37,334, forward strand.
ACCGCGCTCAAGCGCAACAGCCTGGTGTCGCAGCTGTTGCTGGCGGGCTCCTTGCTGGGCGTGTCGCTGCCCACCTTCCTGATCGGCATCCTGCTGATCCTGGTGTTCTCCGTGCAGCTGGGCTGGCTGCCCAGCTACGGGCGGGGCGACACCGTCAGCGTGGGCTGGTGGTCCTCGGGACTATTCACCGCCACGGGCTGGAAGCACCTGATCCTGCCGTCCATCACCTTGTCGCTGTTCCAGATGACCCTGGTGCTGCGGCTGGTGCGTTCGGAGATGCTGGAGGTGCTGCGTTCGGACTACATCAAGTTCGCCCGCGCCCGCGGCCTGAAGCGCCGCGCCATCCACTTCGGCCATGCGCTGAAGAACACGATGGTGCCGGTCATCACCATTACCGGCCTGCAGCTGGGCGGCATCATCGCCTTTGCCATCGTCACGGAAACCGTGTTCCAGTGGCCGGGCATGGGGTTGCTGTTCATCCAGGCGGTGCAGTTCGCCGATGTGCCTGTCATGGCGGCCTACCTGTGCCTGATCGCGCTGGTATTCGTGGTGATCAACCTGATCGTCGATCTTTTGTATTTTGTCGTGGACCCGCGCCTGCGTTCCGGGCTGACCCGCGGCGGGGGGGCTCACTGATGCGCGCCGTACTCAAACGCTTGTGGGACAGCGACATCGCCTGGGCTTGGCGCCGGGCGCCCGTGGCCATCATCGCCACCGTGATGCTGGCGCTGCTGCTGATCGGCTCCTTCGGGGCCGGCTGGGTGGCGCCGCACAACCCGTTCGACCTGACCAAGGTGGAACTGCTGGACGCGCTGCTGCCGCCGGCCTGGGAGGCCAACGGCCTGCCGACCTATCTGCTGGGTACCGACAGCCAGGGCCGCGACCTGTACTCGGCCATCCTGTACGGCACTCGCGTGTCGCTCTTGATCGGCCTGGCTTCGGTGCTGCTGTCCATGCTGATCGGCATCGTGCTGGGGCTGATCTCGGGCTACGCGGGCGGGCGCATCGACGCCTTCATCATGCGTATCGCCGATGTGCAGCTGTCGTTCCCCGCGATCCTGATTGCGCTGCTGATCGACGGCGTGGCGCGGGCGGCGGTGCCGCGCGAACTGCACGAGCTGATCGCGTTCCCGGTGCTGATCGGCGCGATCGCGCTGGCGGGTTGGCCGCAGTACGCGCGCACGGTGCGCGGCTCCACCCTGGTGGAGAAGAACCGCGAGTACGTGCAGGCGGCGCGCGTGATCGGCGTGGCCTCGCCCGTCATCATGTTCCGCCACGTGCTGCCCAATGTGCTGGGACCGGTGCTGGTGCTGGCCACGGTGCATCTGGCCACGGCCATCATCACCGAAGCGACGCTGTCGTTCCTGGGCGTGGGGGTGCCGCCGACGGCGCCGTCGCTGGGCACGCTGATCCGCATCGGCAACGACTTCCTGTTTTCAGGGGAATGGTGGATCACCATCTTCCCGGGCGCGGCGTTGGTGCTGCTGGTGCTGTCGGTCAACCTGCTGGGCGACTGGCTGCGCGATGCGCTTAACCCCCGCCTGAATTGAGGTTTACATGAGCGCATTACTAGAAGTCCGCAATCTGCGCGTGGAGTTCCCTACGCGCCGCGGCACGCTGCGCGCCCTGGACGACGTGTCGTTTTCCATCCAGGCTGGCGAAGTCCTGGGCGTAGTGGGCGAATCCGGCGCCGGCAAATCCTTGACCGGCGCATCCATCATCGGTCTGCTGGAGCCCCCCGGGCGCATCGCCGCGGGCGAGATCCTGCTGGCGGGCCGCCGCATCGACAATCTGCCCGACGAGCAGATGCGCCGCGTGCGCGGCCGCGAGATCGGGGCCGTGTTCCAGGACCCGCTGACCTCGCTGAATCCGCTGTACACGGTGGGCCGGCAGTTGGCGGAAACCATCGTGACCCACCTGGACCTGAGTTGGGCCCAGGCGCGCAACCGCGCGGTGGAATTACTGGCATCGACCGGCATCCCGGCCGCGCGCGAGCGCATCGATCACTATCCGCACCAGTTTTCCGGCGGCATGCGCCAGCGCGTGGTGATCGCGCTGGCCCTGGCGGCCGAACCCAAGCTGGTGGTGGCGGACGAACCCACGACCGCGCTGGACGTGTCGATCCAGGCGCAGATCATCGAGCTGCTCAAGCGCCTGTGCCGCGAGAACGGCACCGCCGTGATGCTGATCACGCACGACATGGGCGTGATTGCCGAGACCGCCGACCGCGTCGCAGTAATGTACGCGGGCCGCGTGGCCGAGATCGGCCCGGTGGCGGATGTGATCCACAAGCCGCGCCATCCCTATACGACGGGGCTGATGGGATCGATCCCGTCGCTGGAGGGACATTCCGAGCGGCTGGTGCAGATCGACGGCAGCATGCCGCGCCTGAACGCCATTCCGCCGGGCTGCGCCTTCAATCCGCGCTGCGGCCAGCGTTTGCCGCGCTGCGGCGTGGAGCGGCCGGAGCTGATGGCGGCCGGCACCTCGCGCGCGGCCTGTTGGCTGCACGACAACAACGATAAGGTGGCCGCATGACGACGCCCTTGGTAGAAGTAAAGGACGCCGCGCGCTGGTTCGATGTGTCGCCGCCGTGGCTGGAGCGCAAGCTCGCGGGCAAGCCGCGCGTGATGCTGCGTGCCGTGGACGGGGTCTCGTTCGAGATCGCGCGCGGCGAAACGCTGGCGCTGGTGGGCGAGTCGGGCTGCGGCAAGTCGACCGTGGCGCGCATGCTGGTGGGCCTGTACGGCCTGACCCGCGGCGACATACGTTTTGACGGACAGCCCTTGTCGCGCATGTCGGAGCCGGGCGGCCGCGCCCTGCGCAAGCGCCTGCAGATGATCTTCCAGGATCCCTATGCCAGCCTGAATCCGCGCTGGCGCGTGGGCCGCATCATCGCCGAGCCCATGCTGACCCACACCGCCATGACGGCCGACGAGCGCAGCGCGCGCGTGGGCGAACTGCTCAAGCAGGTGGGCCTGGATCCGGCCGACCAGGGCCGCTATCCGCACCAGTTTTCAGGCGGCCAGCGGCAGCGCATTTCGATTGCGCGCGCGCTGGCGGTGAATCCCGAGTTCCTGGTGTGCGACGAGCCGACCTCGGCGCTGGACGTGTCGGTGCAGGCGCAGGTGCTGAACCTGATGAAGGACCTGCAGCGCAACCTGGGGCTGACCTATCTGTTTATTTCCCACAACCTGGCGGTGGTGCACCACGTGGCCGACCGGGTAGGGGTGATGTACCTGGGCCGCATGGTGGAAGTGGCGCCGCGCGACGAGTTGTTCGCGCGGCCGCGCCATCCGTACACGCGCATGCTGCTGGAAGCCATTCCCGACATCAACGGCGCGGGCAAGCCGCGCACCGCGGTGGCGGGCGAAGTGCCCAATCCCTTGAACCCGCCTTCAGGCTGCACCTTCCATCCGCGCTGCCCGCATGCGAATGAGCGCTGCAAGGCCGAGGCGCCAGCGGCGATGGCGGCGGGAGTGTCGGTGGTGGCCTGCCACGCCGTGCAGGAAGGGCGGATCTCCGTCTGATCCGTGGACGGCGCGGTTGCCTGGCGCCAGGCCAGCCGCAACGCGCCGTCCGGCGCCGCTTCAGTGGCGGTGGTTGTGGTCGTGAGGGTGATCGTGGTCGTGGCCGTCCGCCTCGTCCTCATCGTCCTCATCTTCCTCATCTTCGTCATCCTCCGCGTCCGGGTCCGCCGGCACGGGCTCTTCGGTCAGGGCGAACGGCAGCACGTCTTCCAGATTGTCGGACCAGGCGGACTCTTCGCCGTCGTGGTCCAGCTTGATGAAGCGCTCGCCTTCGTTCAGCGAGATCTCGACGGCCCAGAGGTAAAGGCAGTCGTAGGTGTCGTCATCGGACTGGGGCAGGCCGCCGCGGTTGCCCAGCAGGCGGGCGCCGGGGCCGCCCAGCTGCACATGGGTCTGGTCTTCGTCGGGCTTGGCGTTTTCATCCATGGGCACGCCAAAGGTCACCCATTCGGTGCCGTCATCGCCCAGCACCACTTCGGCCAGCACGGGCTTGCCCAGATAGGCGCTCAAGGCGTCGGCGGTCTTGGCCAGCATGTCCAGTTCGGCGGTACTGAAATGGGTCAAGGAGGCGGGAGGAGTGGCGGAGGCAGACATGAAGAGGGTTCCTGGGCGCGATGAAGCCGCGACGGCACGGCAAGATACGGGCCTGCTACAGGCCCTGGCTACAGCCGTATTGTCTCGCGATCGGCCGCGCCTTGCATCAGGCGCTTGGATGACGCGGTTTCCCGGGGTCATGGCGCGGGCGCGCCGCCCTGGCTGCGCCTGCGCGCATTGTCGGGCGATTCGCCGGTGAGCCGTTGGAACATGGCGATGAAGGCCGAGGGCGTGCTGTAGCCCAGTTCGCGCGCCACGGACTGTACCGGCCGGCCCGCGTCCAGCATGCCCAGGGCGCTGACCACGCGCAGCCTCAGGCGCCATTCATTGAACGACATGCCCAGGTGCTGCTGGCAGTGGCGCAGCAGCGTGCGTTCAGTGATGTTCGCGGTGGCGGCCCAGTGCGCGGCGCCGCGCTTGTCGCCCGGGCTGTGCTGCAGCGCTGACAGGATGGGCGCCAGCACCGGGTCGGCGGTGGCGGGCAGGTAGCTGGCGTAGGCCCGCGCCTGGCGGATCTGATCGATGACGATCTGCGCCATGCGCCGGTCTTCCGGCGTATCCGGATAGCTGATGCCGCGCCGCTCGAAGTCGCCCAGGATGGCGCGCATGACCGGGCTGATCTCCAGCGTGCACGGTTCCTTGGGCAGGCCGGCACAGGCCGCGGCGGGGATGTCGATGCAGGCGTAGTGCACCTCGCCCTCGTTCTGGCAGCAATGCTCGACATGCGGCGGTATCCAGATGGCGTACTGCGGCGGCGACAGATAGGTGATGTCGCCTATGCCGATTTCCATGATGCCGGAGATGGCGAGGTTCAGTTCCGCCCAGGGCGAGCTGTGGCGCTTCATGCGGGAATTCGGCGTGAAATGCAGGATGCGGCAGGCCAGCGGGTAGGGCAGGTGGCTGGCCAGCGCGGGCGCGGAGTCGGCGGCGGACATGTCGGAACTTCGTTTGGTTTTGTCTGTTTTTCATTATATACATCAAGTCGGACAGAACCTACACTGCTCTCCTCTTCTTCTTGCCTGTGCATTGCCCCCATGACGCGCGTCTCCACCCCGCATATTCCCGCCCGTTACCTGCTGTACCCGCTGCTGGCGGCCCTGATCTGGTCGGTCAACATGATCGTCACCAAGATGGCGGCCAGCGCCATCGCGCCGGCCGCCATCGGCTTCTACCGCTGGGCCCTGGCCGGCGTGGCGCTGACGCCCTTCGTGCTGCCGGGCGTCTGGGCGCAGCGCCGCCAGATCCTGGCGAACCTGCCCAAGCTTGCGGTGCTGGGCGGGTTGGGCATGGCGCTGTACCAGGGCCTGGCCTATGTGGCGGCGGCCAGCACCACGGCCACCAATATGGGCATCATCACCGCGATGATTCCGCTGATGACCATAGCGGTGGTGGCGCTGTTGCTGCGCGAACTGCCCTCGGTCATGGCCATGCTGGGCGGCCTGCTGTCGCTGGCGGGCCTGGCCCTGCTGATCGGCGAGGGCGACCCCGCGCGCCTGCTGGAAGTGGGCGCCAACCGCGGCGACCTGCTGATGGGCATAGGCGCGTTGGCCTATGCGTTGTATGGGGTGCTACTGCGCCGCTGGGCCTTGCCCGTGGGGCCGTGGCAGTCGCTGTATGTGCAGGTGGCTTTCGGCGTGCTGTTCCAGCTACCGGCCTTCCTGATGGCGCCGCCGTCGCCGCTCAATGGCGACAACCTGCCGCTGGTGCTGTACGCGGCGGTGTTTCCGTCGCTGTTCGCGCCCTTCCTGTGGATGCAGGGCGTGAAGCACCTGGGACCCAACCGCGCCAGCATTTTCCTGAATGTCATGCCGGTGGCCACGGTGGCGATCGCGGCCGTGTTTCTGGACGAAAAACCCCACCTGTTCCACATCGTCGGCGGCGCGATGGCGCTGGCCGGGGTGATGCTGGCGCAGACGGGTACAGGGGCCCGGACGGCGCGGCCCAAGGTCGCCTGACGGCCAGGACGGGGCGCGCAGGCCGGGTATCCGGCCACGGACACACGCGGGTCAGGGTTCCGGCCTACAATCAACGGTTCATCAGCTATATCACTCCTACGAGCCCATGGCCCAATACGTCTACACCATGAACCGCGTCGGCAAGATCGTGCCGCCCAAGCGGCAGATCCTGCGCGATATCTCGCTTTCGTTTTTTCCTGGCGCCAAGATCGGCGTGCTGGGCCTGAACGGCTCGGGCAAGTCGACGCTGCTGAAGATCATGGCCGGCGTCGATAAGGAAATCGAGGGCGAAGCCATCCCCATGCCGGGCCTGAACATCGGCTACCTGCCGCAGGAACCGCAGCTCAACCCCGAGCACACGGTGCGCCAGTCGGTGGAAGAGGGCCTGGGCGCCGTCGTCACCGCCAAGAAGCGCCTGGACGAGGTCTATGCCGCCTATGCCGAGCCGGACGCCGATTTCGACGCGCTGGCCGCTGAGCAGGCCGAACTCGAAGCCATCATCGCCGCCGCCGCCTCCAGCGGCGCGGACGATATCGAACACCAGATGGAAATCGCGGCCGACGCGCTGCGCCTGCCGCCCTGGGACGCCATCGTCGGCAAGCTGTCCGGCGGCGAAAAGCGCCGTGTTGCGCTGTGCCGCCTGTTGCTGTCCAAGCCCGACATGCTGCTGCTGGACGAGCCCACCAACCACCTGGACGCCGAAAGCGTGGAATGGCTGGAGCAGTTCCTGCACAAGTTTCCGGGTACCGTGGTGGGCGTGACCCACGACCGCTACTTCCTCGACAACGCGGCCGAATGGATCCTGGAACTGGACCGCGGCTACGGCATTCCCTGGAAGGGCAACTACAGCTCGTGGCTGGAGCAGAAGGAAGACCGCCTGAAGCAGGAGGAGTCGTCCGAATCCGCCCGCCAGAAGACCATCAAGAAAGAACTGGAGTGGGTGCGCCAGAACCCGAAGGGCCGCCAAGCCAAGGCCAAGGCGCGCCTGGCCCGCTTCGAGGAACTGTCGTCCTACGAATACCAGAAGCGCAACGAAACCCAGGAAATCTTCATTCCGGTGGGCGAGCGCCTGGGCAACGAGGTCATCGAATTCAATAACGTCAGCAAGGCCTATGGCGACCGCCTGCTGATCGACAACCTCAGCTTCAAGGTGCCGCCTGGCGCCATCGTCGGCATCATCGGCGCCAACGGCGCCGGTAAGTCGACGCTGTTCCGCATGATCGCCGGCCGCGAGCAGCCCGATTCGGGCGAGGTCAATATCGGCCAGACCGTCAAGCTGGCCTACGTCGACCAGTCGCGCGACGCGCTGGAAGACAAGAAGACCGTGTTCGACGCGGTGGCCGACGGCGCCGACCTGCTCACCGTGGGCAAGTTCGAAATGTCCTCGCGCGCCTATCTGGGTCGCTTCAACTTCAAGGGCGGCGACCAGAACAAGGTCGTGGGCCAGCTGTCGGGCGGCGAACGCGGCCGTTTGCACATGGCCAAGACGCTGATCGCTGGCGGCAACGTGCTGCTGCTGGACGAACCGTCCAACGACCTCGACGTCGAAACGCTGCGCGCGCTGGAAGATGCGCTGCTGGAGTTCCCCGGCAGCGTCATGGTCATCAGCCACGATCGCTGGTTCCTGGACCGCATCGCCACGCACATCCTGGCCTTCGAAGGCGACTCGCAAGTCGTGTTCTTCGACGGCAACTACCAGGAATACGAAGCGGACAAGAAGCGCCGCCTGGGCGAAGAGGGCGCCAAGCCCAAGCGCCTGCGCTACAAGGCGCTGAAGTAATCAGCGCCCGACAAGAATCCCGGCTCCGCGCCGGGATTTTTTTTGCCGGCGTTATGCTAGAGACTTCTTTCAGGAGTCTCCACGCCATGCTGCTGTCCGCCACCGATTCCACCCTGCTGATCGTCGACATGCAGGGGCGCCTGATGCCCGTCATCCATGACCACGAGGCGGTGCTCAACGCCGCCCACAAGCTGGCGCAGGCCGCGCGCCTGCTGGATGTGCCGGTGGCCGCCACCGAGCATCACGCCAAGATGCTGGGCGCGACCGTGGAGCCGCTGCGCGAGCAGATTCAGACCACGTTCCAGAAGATGCACTTCTCTTCGGCGCTGGAGCCGGGTTTTGAGGCCTGGCTGCCGGCCGCGCGCAAGACCATCCTGGTGGCGGGCTGCGAGGCGCATATCTGCGTGCTGCAGACCGTGATCGGTTTGATCGACCTGGGCTATCACGCGGTGCTGGTGTCGGATGCGGCCGGCTCGCGCAAGCCTGCTGATCATCACGCGGCGCTGCGCCGCGCGCGTGCGCATGGCGCTGAAATCGTCACGTCCGAGATGGCGATATTCGAGTGGATGCGCACTTGCGAACACCCGCGCTTCCGCGAGGTGTTACGTCTGGTCAAATAGCAGCAGCGTGCTGCAACAATGTCCCTGGGGCGCGCAAAGATTAACTCGCCCTTTGACACAATTCATGGGCAAACTTCACAGCCAGGGCAAGAATATTTTGCGATCCTGAAGGTTCCAGGCCCATATGGGTACCGCGCGCTCGCATCCAGTTTCATGCGCGGTTCTCGGGTACGAGAATAGGAACCACAAATATGAAAATCGCATCCCTCTCCAAAATCTGTGTCGCGCTGGCGATGACCGCCGCCATGGCCGGCTGCTCTTCCTGGGACGGCATGAGCCATCGCCAGAAGAGCGCCGTCGGCGGCGCTGCCTTGGGCGGCGTGGCAGGCGCCGTGATCACCAACGGCGGCATCCTCGGAACGGTGGGCGGAGCGGCGATCGGCGGCGTCATCGGCGACCAGGTCGGCAAACGTTAAGGCTTGCGCTGCTCCAGAAACCAAATGCCCGGCATCGCCGGGCATTTTTTTGACCGTGGTGCGCGCCAGGGGCGGCGCGCAGCCGCATCAGGTCTCGTTCTGCGGCATTTCGATCTTCACCTCCAGGACCTCCAGCGTGTCCTGGCGTTCCAGGTGCACCTTGATGTCCTCGGGGTTGATCTTCACGTATTTCGAAATGACGGCGATAAGCTCCTGCTGCAACTGCGGCAGGTAGTCGGGCGAATCGCCGCGGCCCCGCTCGTGGGCCAGGATGATCTGCAACCGTTCCTTGGCGACGGATGCGGAAGTTTTCTTTTGACCGAGCAGAAACGACAGGAAGGACATTGCTTACTTGCCTCCGAACAGGCGTTTCAGGAAACCGGGCTTTTCGTAATCGGTAAAGCGCAGGGCCTTGTCTTCGCCAAGGTAGCGGGCCACGACGTCCTTATAGGCTTCGGAGACGTCGGTGTCTCGCAGGTGGATGGCCGGCAGGCCCTGGTTCGACGCTTGCAGCACCGCTTCGGATTCGGGGATCACGCCGATCAGCTTGATGCGCAGGATGTCCTCGATGTCGCCCAGCGACAGCATTTCGCCATCGACCACGCGCTTGGGGCTGTAGCGCGTGAGCAGCAGGTATTCCTTGACCGGCTCGTCGCCGTCCACGGCGCGCTTGGACTTGGCGGCCAGGATGCCCAGGATGCGGTCGGAGTCGCGCACCGACGAGACTTCCGGGTTGGTCACGACCAGCGCGTCGTCGGCGAAGTAGGCGGCCATCAGCGCGCCCGTTTCGATGCCGGCGGGCGAGTCGCAGACGATGTAGTCAAAGCCCATGCCCTTGAGGTCATTGATGACCTTTTCCACGCCTTCTTGCGTCAGCGCGTCTTTGTCGCGCGTTTGCGAGGCGGGCAGGATGAACAGGTTCTCGAGCTGCTTGTCCTTGATGAGAGCCTGGTTGAGCGTGGCTTCGCCCTGGATCACATTGACGAAGTCGTACACGACGCGACGTTCGCAGCCCATGATCAGGTCGAGGTTGCGCAAGCCGACATCGAAGTCGATGACAGCGGTCTTGTGGCCTCGCATCGCGAGTCCTGCAGAAAAACTGGCGCTGGTCGTGGTTTTGCCCACGCCGCCTTTGCCGGAAGTCACCACAACAATGCGTGTCATGACGATCAAACCCTTATGTTCGAATAAATCGCGTTATCGTAAAGCAAAAAGCCCTTGTAAGGCTTCTTACAGGATGTGTGGAAATTTGCGCGGGTGTCCGTGCGTCCGCGCGGGCCGCAGCCGGCGCTGGTTTGCCGGCTATCAAGCCTTGAGGGCTTCGATGCGCAGCGTCTCGCCGTCCAGGCGGACCAGCGCGGGCTGGTTATGCAGCGTGCGGTCCAGCTTGTCCTCGACTACGCGGTACACGCCGGCCACGGCCAGCAGTTCAGCGTCCAGGTGGGTCGTGAAGATGCGCGCCGAGGTGTCGCCGCGGGCGCCGGCCATGGCTTTGCCGCGCAACGGGCCGTAGACATGGATGTTGCCGTCGGCAATGACTTCCGCGCCCTGGCTCACCATGCCGATCACCACCAGGTCCGTGTGACGCGCGTAGACGCGTTGGCCGGAACGCAGCGGCTTGGTGATGACCAGCGCCGACGACGAGTGCGGCGCGGCGGGCGTGGGGCTGGACGCCGAAGTGGTGTTGCTGGCCGCGCGCGCGGGCAGCGGTTCGCCTGCGGGCTTGCCGGCAGGCGCTTCCGGCTCGGCGGCAGCTTCGGTGGAAACTTCAGTGGGCGCGGGCGCGGTTTCGATCGCGGCGGCAGGCACCGAGGGCACCGGGGTGGAGACGTCGTTGGGCGGCGCGGTATCGATCACGGGCGCGGGCCGGGCCGCGGGGGTGGACAGTTCCACCGGGGTCAGGCCCGCGGCGCGCGCGGCTTCCAGGTTGGCGCCTTCGGCGACCACGCCGATCGGAGGCAGGTTGTGGCCGCGCAATGCCGCCACCAGGGCGGTCCAATCGATTTTTTCCTCGACGCGGCTGGCGTCCACGACCACGGGTTCGTTTTCGAAGAAGCTGCCGGCATCGGCCATGCGCTTGGCCAGGGCGGCATTCAGGCGGTCAGGGTCGGCGCTGTGCAGGACCACCCGGATGGCGTAAAGGGTGGCGCTTTTGAAGTCCAGGGCTAGGGATTCAGTGTTCATCTTGATTGTGGCTGGCGGTCTTGGGGCCGGGAAACGGCGCGCTCGACCGGCTGCGGGGTTCGGGGGATGATAACCCGCCCAGGGGCAGCATGCGCGGGCGGCGGATCCAAAGAAAAAGGCGCCTTTCGGCGCCTTTTCCCGGCAATGCGGACGCCAGGCGCGTCAGCCTTGCGCCCAGGAATCGCGCAGGGTCACGATGCGGTTGAGCACGGGCGCTGCGGCGGTGGATTCCTTCAGGTCGGCGGTGAAGTAGCCCAGGCGCTCGAACTGCCAGGTGGCGCCCGGCGTGGCGACGGTGCCCGGCTCCAGCCAGGCCGTCACGGTCAGCTTGGAGTTCGGGTTCAGGCAGGCCAGGAAATCCTTGTCGCCGCCGTCGGGGCGCGCGTCGGCGAACAGGCGGTCGTACAGGTGGATCTGGGCGGGTACCGCGTGGGCCGCGCTGACCCAGGTGATGTTGCCCTTGACCTTGACGCTGTCGGCGCCTGGCGTGCCGCTCCTGGTTTCCGGCAGGTATTCGGCCTGGACCTCGATGACGTCGCCGGCTTCGTTCTTGGTGAAGCCGGTGCAGCGCACCACGTAGCCGTACTTCAGGCGCACGGTGTTGCCGGGGAACAGGCGGAAGTACTTCTTGGGCGCTTCTTCGCGGAAGTCGTCGCGCTCGATCCAGAGTTCGCGCGACAGCGGGAACTCGCGCACGCCGGCTTCCGGATCGTGCGGGTTGCGCGGCGCGGTGCAGATCTCGGTCTGACCTTCCGGGTAGTTGGTGATGACCAGCTTGAGCGGATCCAGCACGGCCACCGAGCGCGGCGCGATCGGGTCCAGATCGTCGCGCACGGCCTGCTCGAGCAGGCTGTAGTCGATGCGGGAATCGGACTTGGACACCGCGGTGCGGTCGCAGAACAGGCGGATCGAAGCAGGCGTGTAGCCGCGCCGACGCAGGCCGAAGAGGGTCGGCATGCGGGGGTCGTCCCAGCCGTCCACGTGGCCTTCGCGCACCAGTTGCAGCAGCTTGCGCTTGCTGGTGACGACGTAGCTCACGTTCAGGCGCGCGAATTCGTACTGGTGCGGCAGCGGCTGCGCCAGCTTGCCGAGTTCGGCCAGGCGCGCCAGGATCCAGTCGTAGAACGGGCGCTGGTCTTCGAATTCCAGCGTGCAGACGCTGTGCGTGATGCCTTCGAGCGCGTCCTCGACCGGGTGCGCCCAGCTGTACATCGGGTAGATGCACCACTGGTCGCCGGTGCGGTGATGGTGGGCGTGGCGCACGCGGTACATGACCGGGTCGCGCAGGTTGATGTTGGGCGAAGCCATGTTGATCTTCGCGCGCAGCACCAGGCTGCCGTCCGGATGCTTGCCGTCGCGCATTTCGCGCAGCAGCGTCAGCGACTCGGCGGCCGGGCGGTTGCGCCAGGGCGAGTCGGTGCCGGGTTCGGTCAGCGTGCCGCGGTTGGCGCGGATCTCTTCGGGGCTTTGCTCGTCGACGTAGGCGTGGCCGGCTTCGACCAGCGCCTCGGCGAACTCGTACATATAGCCGAAGTAGTCGCTGGCGAAGTACAGGTTGTCATTGCCGTCGGCCTTCCAGTCGAAGCCCAGCCAGTGCACGGCCTCAATGATGGCGTCGACATATTCCTGGTCTTCCTTTTCAGGATTGGTGTCGTCGAAGCGCAGGTGGCAGACGCCGCCGAAGTCGCGCGCCAGCCCGAAGTTCACGCAGATGCTCTTGGCGTGGCCCAGGTGCAGGTAGCCGTTGGGCTCCGGCGGAAAGCGCGTGCGGATGCGGGCCGGATCCAGTCCGCCCTGCTCTTGCAAGGCCGCCGGGCCAGGCTTGCCCGCCCAACGCTTGCCTGCGAAGCGCTGGGCTTCGAGGTCGTCTTGAACGATGTTGAGCAGGAAATTTGATGCGGCAGGGGTCGGCGTCGTGGCGGAGGTCATTCTTGAAAGAATAGGAAAAAGCAGCGACAAAGAGTCAATTTTGCCACGTTCCGCAGGAGAGGCCTTTTCGCGGCCGGTGCAACCGGTTTCAAACTGTCCCCACAGTGATGTAACTGGCTCTACACTACGGGCCATCATGGACATATCCACGTTATCCCTGGCCCGCGCGCAGTTCGTGGCCAGCCTGAGCTTCCTGGCGTTCTTCCTGGCCTTCTCCCTGGCGCTTGCCTGGGTGTTGCTGTTCTTCAAGATCAGGGCGCGCTGGTCCGGCCATGGCGGTTGGACGGCCGCGTATCGCTTCTGGGTGCGCATCTTCGCGCTGGCCTTTGTGCTGACGCTGGCGGCCAGCGTGCCGGTGCTGATCCAGCTGGGCAGCCTGTGGGCGGGCCTGATGGACAAGATCGGTAACGTGGCCGGCCCCTTGCTGGGCTACGGCATTCTCTCGGTTTTCATCCTCAAGTCCTGTTTCCTGGGCGTCATGCTGTTCGGCCAGCGCCGCGTGTCGGATGGCGCCCATACGCTGGCCGTGCTGATGGTGGCGGTGGGCCAGCTGGTGGCGGTGTTCTGGGTGCTGGCACTGCAATCCTGGATGCAGACGCCGGACGGCGCGCTGCTGGTCGACGGCCGCTACCAGGTCTACGACTGGATGGCGGTGGTGCTGAATCCGTCGGTGGGCTGGCGCATGGCGGTGGTGGTGGTGGGAGCGGCCCTGGCCGCCTCGTTCCTGATGATGGGCGTGACCGCGCTGCAGGCCTTGCGGCGCCCGCTGGGCGACGGCGAGCGCAATACCTTCAAGACCGCCCTGGTGGTGGCCGTGGTGGCGGCCTTCATGCAGTTGCCGGTCGCGACCGGCGCCGGCCAGATGACCGCCAAGTTGCAACCGGCCAAGGCGGCGGCTGCCGCAGGCTACTGGGAAAGCGGCGCGGAGCCTCAGCTGGTGCTGTTTGCCTGGCCCGACGCGCGCGCCCACGAAAACGTGGCCGACCTGACCCTGCGCAATACGGGCGGGATGTGGCTGCACCGCAACCAGGACGGCACCTACCGCGGCCTGGACAAGTACTCGGGCATGCTGCCGCCGGTGGCGCTGACCTTCTGGTCGCTGCGCGTGGCGGCCGGACTGGGCCTGCTGATGCTGGCCGTGGCCTGCGTGACCTTCCTGTGGACGTTCCGGCGCGGGCTGGATCCGTCCACGCTGCCGCAGTGGTGGCAGCGGGTCCTGTGCGGCATGATGTTTTCCGGCGCCATCGCCGTCGTGGCCGGATGGTGGGTATCCATCCTGGGGCTGCAGCCGTTCGCGGTGAACGGCACCATCACGCAATCCGAGGTGCTGGGCATCGTGGCCTCCAGCACCGTGCTGTATGGTTTGATCGCCTATGGCGTGCTGTACCTGCTGCTGCTCGCGGCCTTTGTCGGCATGCTGTTCCACGCGGCGCGCTACGGCGTCGTGCCTGTGCGCAAACTGGGCGGGGGTACGCCATGATCGCCATGTTGGCCGCCTCCCAGGGCCTGAACCCCGACGATCCTTCGTTCTGGATGCCGCTGGCCTTCATGGCCCTGCTGTTCGTGGTGATCGCCGCGGGCATGGTGCTGGACGGCTTCGATCTGGGCGTGGGCATTCTGCTGCAGCTGGCGCCGGAACATGAGCGCGGCCGCATGATGAGCCTGCTCAGCCCGTGGCGCGACGCCAATGAATTCTGGCTGCTGCTGGGCATGGGCCTGTTCGCGGCGGCGTTCCCGTTCGCCTGGGGCGCGGTGCTGGGCAAGCTCTACGGGCCGCTCACCTGCATGGTGCTGGGCGTGGTGCTGCGCAGCGTTTCGTTCGAATTCCGCATCCGCGCGCGCAACGACATGAAGCCGCGCTGGATCTTCGGTTTCTGGGCGGGGTCGCTGATCGCCGCGTTCGGCCAGGGCATGCTGCTGGGCCGCATTGCGACCGGCTACCAGTCCGATGCCGGCTATGGCTGGTTCTCCATGTTCGTGGGCCTGTGCGCGGTGGCGGCCTACGTGCTGCTGGGCGCGTCCTGGCTGGTCATGCGGGTGGACGGCGATTTGCAGCGCCGCGCCGCCAACTGGGCCCGCCACGCCATCCGCTGGACGGCGGTGGGCATGGTGGCCATCGCGGTCACGCTGGGCCTGGCCAACGCGGGCATCTTCTACAAGTGGAGCAACATCGCCCACCTGAGCCTGGCGGCCACGGTCTGGGTGCTGATGCTGGCGGGCTTCGTGGCGGCCGAAATGCTGCTGGCGCGGCTGCCCGGGAAGGCCGACCGCTTCAGCTGGCTGCCGTTCGTGCTGTGCGTGGCCCTGTTCCTGCTGATGCTCAGCGGCCTGGCCTACAGCCTGTTCCCCTACCTGATCCTGGACGACATGACGCTGTGGGACGGCGCGGGCGCGCTGGGCTCGATGCGCCTGGTGCTGGCCGGCGCGGTGGTGGGTATTCCGGTGGTGCTGGTGTTCAACATCCTGGCCTACCGTTCGGTGTTCGGCAAGGAGCGCGCGCCGGTGCCGCTGCTGCCGCCGCCGGGCTGATCCGGCCGGGATGCCCGGCCGGGGCCGGCTTCACAAGACCGGCTTGGCCACGCGCTGCAGGATTTCTTCGCCGTAGGCTTCCAGCTTGCGGGCGCCCACGCCGCTGATGTGGCTCAGGTCGTCCATTGATTCGGGCTGGGCCAGCGCGATCTCGCGCAGCGTGGCGTCGTGGAAGATGACGTAGGCCGGCACGCCGTGGCTCTTGGCCACTTCGCCGCGCCAGGCGCGCAGGGCCTCGAATACGGGTTGCAGTTCGGCCGGCAGGTCGATGGCCGCCGCCTTGGGGCGGCCGCTGCCGGTCTTGCCCGAACGCGGCTTCTTTTCGGATTCCCGGCGCAGCATCAGCTGTCGTTCGCCCTTGAGCACGGCCCGGCTGCCTTCGGTCAGGGCCAGGGTGCCGTAGCCTTCGTGGTCCACCGTCAGCAGGCCTTGCGCCAGCAATTGGCGCAGCACGCCGCGCCAGGCGGTATCGCTCAGGTCCGCGCCCACGCCGAACACGCTCAGCGTTTCGTGGCCGTGCTGCTTGGTGCGGTCGGTGATCTTGCCGCGCAAGATGTCGATGATGTGCCCCGCGCCATAGCGTTGGCCGCGTTCCTTCCACAGGCGGTAGACGGCGGACAGCACCTTTTGCGCAGCGACCGTGCCGTCCCAGGCCTGGGGCGGTTCCAGGCAGACGTCGCAATTGCCGCAAGCCGTGATCTGTTGGCCGAAGTAGGCCAGCAGGCGCACGCGCCGGCATTCCACCGTTTCGCACAGCCCCAGCATGGCGTCCAGCTGCTGGCCCAGGCGCCTGCGGTAGGACTCGTCGCCGGGCGATTCGTCAATCATGCGGCGCTGCTGCACCACGTCTTGCAAGCCATAGGCCAGCCAGGCCGTGGCCGGCAGGCCGTCGCGGCCGGCGCGGCCGGTTTCCTGGTAGTAGCCTTCCACGGACTTGGGCAGGTCGATGTGCGCCACGAAGCGCACGTCGGGCTTGTCGATGCCCATGCCGAAGGCGATGGTGGCCACCATGACCACGGCGTCCTCGCGCAGGAAGCGCGACTGGTTGGCGGCGCGCACCTGCGCGCTGAGGCCGGCGTGATAGGGCATCGCGTCGATGCCCTGGTTGCACAGGAACTCCGCGGTTTCTTCGACGCGGGCCCGCGACAGGCAGTACACCACGCCGGATTCGCCTTCATGGTCGGTCTGGATCATGTCCAGCAACTGCTTGCGCACCTCGTTCTTTTCGATGATGCGGTAGCGGATATTGGGGCGGTCGAAGCTGGAAACGAAGTGGCGCGCGTCGTCCAGCGACAGGCGCTGGGCGATCTCGCGGCGCGTGTCGGCGGTGGCGGTCGCGGTGAGCGCGATGCGCGGCACGTCGGGCCAGCGCTCGTGCAGCATCGACAGGCCCAGGTATTCGGGACGGAAGTCGTGGCCCCATTGGGACACGCAGTGGGCCTCGTCGATGGCGAACAACGCGATGCGGCCGCGTTCCAGCAATTGCAGGCAGCGGTCGGTCAGCAGGCGCTCGGGCGCCACGTACAGCAGGTCCAGCTCGCCGGCCAGGAAGGCCTGCTCGACCTCGCGGGCAACCCGCCACTCCTGGGTGGAATTCAGGAAGGCCGCGCGCACGCCCAGTTCGGTCAGGGCGTCGACCTGGTCCTGCATCAGCGCGATCAGCGGCGACACGACGATGCCGGTGCCTTCGCGGACCAGCGAGGGAATCTGGTAACAGAGCGACTTGCCGCCGCCGGTAGGCATGAGGACCAGCGCGTCGCCGCCGTCGATCACCTGTTCGACAATGGCTTGCTGGTCGCCGCGGAAGGATTCGTAACCGAAAACGCGTTGCAACACGCCGAGGGCGCGCGCGTCAGACATGGGGGTAGGCCGGGAGCATCATGGCAGGGATTTTAAGCCGCAATTCCGGCGGACCTTTTCCAGGGGGAGATTTCCGTCCCTGCCGCGGCCTGCCTACCAGCTCAGCCAGGTGCCGCGCATGAAAGTATCCACCGGCATGCTCAGGTTGGCGCGCCATTCGTAGTTGCCGGAAATGATGTCGCGGTCCGCGCCCACCGCCAGCTTGACCTTGGGCGCCACGAACATGCTGTGCGACAGGCCCACGCGCTGCTCGGCCAGCTCGGAGCCTTCGCGCAGCCCCGAATAGGTGCCGCTGAGCACGCCCCAGCCGGTGATGGGCACGCCGGCCGACAGCGTGTTGCGGGTGTGCGCGGCCGAGGCTCCGCCGCCCGCGTAGCTGGACAGGTCGCCATAGCCCGCGCCGACCTGCTCGTTGGAATAGCCCAGGTTGACGGCGTCGGCCACGGCCACGTTGTAGTCGAAGCGGTAGCGCCAGGCGCTGGCCGCGTCGAACGAGCTTTGCGTGGCCCCGGCGCGGAAGGTGCCGTACTCGCCGGCGGCATAGGTGGTGCCCATGCCGCGCGTCGTGAGCGAGGGCGCGCTCTGCACCTGCCCCTCCACGGTCAGCGCGGGCGTGAGTCCGTAGCGCACGCTGCCGCTGCCTACCGTGTCGCCGTAGTCCACCGCGCCGGAATTGGCCGCCGGGTCCATGCGGTTCAGGCGGCCCAGCGATGAGGAATAGCCGAAGCTGCCTTCCGGCGCCGTGGCGCCGGACCCGGCCCAGTTCGATATCTGCAACCCGCCCACCGGCGCGCTGCTGCCCCAGGCGGGCGCCCTGGAGTCGATGTTGCCGACGGCGACGGAGGGACCCGAGGTGTTGCGGTAGACCCAGTTGCGGCTGCCGCCGTAGCGCAGGCCATCCTGGCTGTTGGCGGAGGCGAACCATGGGCGGGAGGCGCGCGACACGCCGGAAATCATGACCACGGGCACGCGCGGCAGATCTCCGTCCTGGAGGACGAAGGAGTAGTCCGGCGCGGCTTCTTCGGGGGTGGCGAGCACGCCGCAATCCAGGGGGACCGGGGCGGGCTGGGCGTCGCCGGACAGCCCCAGTCCGGTGCCGGGGATCAGGTCGGCGTCGGCCGGGCCGTGCACGCTGGTGTCCAGCGCCGGTTCCATGGTCTGCATGTCGCAAGGGGACGGGTCGAGCGGCACCGCGCGCGATTCCATGGACGCCGCGGGGCGCACGGGGATAGGCTGAACCGCGGACAGCACCCCGATGCCGCGCGCCGAGGGCGGGGCCGGAATATAAGGGGACGTAGCCACCGGCTCGCCCAGGGCCGGGGCGATCGGGCAGGCCATGGCGACCGCGAGCGCGGCGCGCGACAGTCGGTTTCGCCAGATGAATGCAGGGGCGATCATAGATACAGTGTAGAGAGGGGGCGCTGCCTTGCCTGTAAACGATTTTTAGCAAAGCGGACAGAAGGCGGGCCGGATTCCATTTTAGGGCCAGTCCGGACCGGCGCGGCGCCGCGGCGGGAAAGCGCTGGCAAACACGCTCAACATCGTGCAACAGGTATATTTCAGTTGATTTCCCGCCTCTTGCGGCGGGGCCCGCCGGGCCGCACTATGGCATCCATGGACAATCCCCACACCAAGCTGCTGGTCGTCGACGACGATCCTGCCTTACGGCAATTGCTGGCCGATTACCTGAACCGGCACGGCTACGACACCCTGCTGGCGCCGGACGCCACCGACCTGTCGTCCCGCATCACCCGCTACGCCCCCGACCTGCTGGTGCTGGACCGCATGCTGCCCGGCGGCGACGGCGCGGACGCCTGCCGCCGCCTGCGCGAGCAGGGCGAGGACATTCCCGTCATCCTGCTGACCGCCCGCGACGAGGCGGTGGACCGCATCATCGGCCTGGAGGCTGGCGCCGACGATTACGTCGGCAAGCCCTTCGACCCGCGCGAACTGCTGGCCCGCATCGAGGCCGTGCTGCGCCGCAAGCGCGGCCCGTCGGCGCTGACCAAGGACGCGCCGGTCTCGTTTGGCCCCTTCGTGTTCGATCCCTCCACCCGCCAGTTGTCGCGCGAGGGCACGGTGGTCAAGCTGACCGGCGGCGAGATCAATCTGCTGGAAGCGCTGGTGCGCAATGCCGGCAAGCCGCTGTCGCGCGAACGCCTGCTGGCGCTGGCGCGCGACGATGACGCCGGCGAACGCAACGACCGCGCCATCGACATCGCCATCCTGCGGCTGCGCCGGGTCATCGAAGAAGATCCCAAGCAGCCGCGCTGGATCCAGACCGTCTGGGGCATCGGCTACCGGTTCTCGCCCTGATGCGCTTTGCTCCTGGTTTCCTGGTGCCGCGGTCGCTGCGGGCAAGGCTGATCCTGCTGATCCTGGGTTCGGTCCTGCTGACGCAGGCGGCCACGCTGGTGACGGTGTCGTACTTCCGGCACAAGTTCATGGAAGACGTGGCCATCGGCTACATCGTCACCACCATCCGCACCTTGCGCGCCGCCGTGTCGCAGGTGCCGGCGGAGGAACGCGCCGACTTCGTGCGCACGGCCTCGCAGAACCAGTGGCGGCTGTGGTCGCGGGTACTGCCCGCCGAGGCCAAGCTGCAGCGCTTCAATGGCCGCCGTCCCCCGCCGAAGACCGCTCCGAAGCCGCCACCGCCGCGGCCGCCCGCGGACATGCAGATACACGGCCCGCCAGCGCCGCCGCCCCCGGAAGTGCGCGACGAGGAGCACGGCGATGAACGCGCCAGCGCGCGGGAAGGCGAGCGCGCGCGTGATCGCGAGGAGCACAGCCGCCGCTACCAGCCCGAGCCGGACGACATCCGCCGCGACCTGCGGGTGCTGGTGCAACAGCTCAATGAGCGCCTGAACGACGGCACGCGCGTGGCGCTGTCGCGCGGGCCCACGCCGGAAATCTTCATTTCGCTGGCGCCCAATCCCGCCAGCGAGGACGCGCCGCGCCTGCGCGAATGGCTGGTCATCCCGCTGGACCGTCTGGACCCGCCGGTCGCCACGCCCTTCATCGCCGCCTGGCTGGGCGGCCTGGGGCTGCTGCTGTTGCTGGCGGTGGGCTTCTCCTGGCATATCACGCGTCCGATCACCCGCCTGGCCGACGCGGCCGACCGGCTGGCGGCGGGGCAGCCGCAGCGGGTCGAGCCGTCGGGCCCGCACGAAACGCGGGTGCTGGGCGTACGCTTCAACGCCATGCTGGATGCGCTGGCCGAATCCGATTCGGTGCGCCGCACCCTGCTGTCGGGCCTGCCGCACGACTTGAAGGGGCCGCTGTCGCGGATGTGGCTGCGGATCGAGCTGGCCGACGACTCCAAACTGAAAGAGGGGCTGCGCGCGGACTTGCAGGACATGCAGCACATGGTCGACCAGTTCATCGGCTTCGTGCGCGGCACGGATCCTGCCGCCTACCGCTACGCTTCCATGGTCCTGTCCGACTGGTTGACCGAGCGCGTCGGCGCCTGGCAGGGCGCCGGCACCGACATCAGCCTGCGGGCCGGCGACGACGTCGCGGCCCTGGTGGTACAGGCGGACGCCGTGGCGCTGGGCCGCCTGCTGGACAACCTGATCGGCAATGCGCTGAACCATGGCGCGCCGCCGGTCGAGGTCAGCCTGCGGCACGAGGGCCGCCATGCGGTGCTGGACGTGGCCGACCACGGTTCCGGCATCGTGCCGGAGCGGCGTCAGGAAGCGTTGCGGCCGTTCAGCCGCCTGGACGATGCGCGCACGCGCACCGGCAGCGTGGGTCTGGGCCTGGCGCTGGCCGAGGCCATCGCGCGCGCCCACGGCGGGTCGTTGGAGCTGTTGCAAGCGGAATCCGGCGGGCTGTGCGTGCGGGTCAGGCTGCCGCTGTCGGAAACGCCTTAGGACCGTCCGGGCAAGGGCGGCCGCCCCCCGGGGCAGGCCGCCCTACGGTACGATGCATCCTGCTCAGTACTTTGTTGTTTCCGCACCATGGCCATCCAGTCCGATTCGCTTTCCTCCCGTCCCGACGCCCCCCGTATCGTGGCGCCGCAGCCGGTGTCGCCCAACGAGGAGTCGATCGAACGCGCCCTGCGGCCCAAGGCGCTGGGTGAGTACGTCGGCCAGCAGCGCGCCCGCGAGCAGCTGGAGATCTTCATCGCCGCGGCCCGGAAGCGCGGCGAAGCCCTGGACCACGTGCTGCTGTTCGGGCCCCCGGGCCTGGGCAAGACCACGCTGGCCCACATCATTGCGCATGAAATGGGCGTGCAGCTGCGCCAGACTTCCGGCCCGGTGCTGGAACGGCCGGGCGATCTGGCGGCGCTGCTGACCAACCTGGAAAAGAACGACGTCCTGTTCATCGACGAAATCCACCGCCTGTCGCCCGTGGTCGAGGAAATCCTCTATCCGGCGCTGGAGGATTTCCAGATCGACATCCTGATCGGCGAAGGGCCTGCGGCGCGCAGCGTGAAGCTGGACCTGCAGCCGTTCACCCTGGTCGGCGCCACTACCCGCGCCGGCATGCTGACCAATCCCTTGCGCGACCGCTTCGGCATCGTGTCGCGCCTGGAGTTCTATAACGCCGCCGATCTCGGCCACATCGTCACGCGCAGCGCCGGCCTCTTGAACGCCGCCATCACGCCGGAAGGCGCGGCCGAGGTGGCGCGCCGCGCCCGCGGCACGCCGCGCATCGCCAACCGGCTGCTGCGCCGGGTGCGCGACTACGCCGAGGTCAAGGCCGGCGGCACCATCGACGCCGAGGTCGCCGGCCGCGCGCTGGCCATGCTGGAGGTGGACCCGCAGGGCCTGGACCTGATGGACCGCAAGCTGCTCGAGGCCATCATCCACAAGTTCGACGGCGGCCCCGTCGGCGTGGACAGCCTGGCCGCCGCCATCGGCGAAGAGCGCGACACCATCGAGGACGTGATCGAGCCCTATCTGATCCAGCACGGCTATCTGCAGCGCACGCCGCGCGGCCGCACCGCCACGCTGACCACCTGGCGTCACCTGGGGCTGACCCCGCCGGCTGGCACCACGACGGGCTCTGGCGACCTCTTCGGCAAGTAGGCGGCGGACCAATCGGACGGGGGCCGTGCATCGAACGGCGCCCGATTGGCGCCGCGACTGCGCCGCGGGTTTATCATCCGAAGGTTTTGATTTCCCTTCGCGATCAAAGGACCCCATCCCATGCAGCCCGAATTGCCCACCTATGATGATGTCGTGCGCGCCAGCGAGCGCCTGGCCGGCAACGCGCACCGCACGCCCGTACTGACCTCGGCCACCGCCGACGCGATCAGCGGCGCGTCGGTCTTCTTCAAGTGCGAGAACTTCCAGCGCATGGGCGCCTTCAAGTTCCGCGGCGGCTACAACGCCATTGCGCGCCTGACGCCTGAACAGCGCGCCGCGGGCGTGGTGACGTTCTCGTCGGGCAACCATGCGCAGGCCATCGCCCTGGCCTCCAGGTTGCAGGGCGTGCAGGCCACCATCATCATGCCGCTGGACGCGCCGGCCGCCAAGCGCGCCGCCACCGAGGGCTATGGCGGCAAGATCGTCACCTATGACCGCTACACCGAGGATCGCGAAGCGATCGCCCGCCGCATCGAGGTGGAAACCGGCGCCACCCTGATCCCGCCCTATGATCACGAAGACGTGATCGCCGGCCAGGGTACTGCCGCCAAGGAACTGTTCGAGGAAGTGGGCGAGCTGGATTACCTGTTCGTCTGCCTGGGCGGCGGCGGCCTGCTGTCGGGGTCGGCGCTGTCCGCCTACGCGCTGAGCCCGCGCTGCCTGGTCTACGGCGTCGAGCCCGAGGCTGGCAACGACGGCCAGCAGTCCTTGCGCAAGGGTGAAATCGTCCGAATTCCGGCGCCCAAGACCCTGGCCGACGGCGCTGCCACGACGCATCTGGGCAACCTGACCTTCCCGCTCATCCAGAAGCATGTGCGCGACATCGTCACGGTGACCGACGAGCAGTTGGTCACCACCATGCGCTTCTTCGCCGAACGGATGAAGATGGTGGTCGAACCCACCGGCTGCCTGGGCGCGGCCGCCGTCATGCAGAACGTGGTGCCGGTGCGCGGCGCGCGGGTCGGCGTCATCATCAGCGGCGGCAACGTCGATCTTCCGGCCTACGCCAAGCTGCTGGCGGCCTGATACCCGCGGACGGCCTCTTTACGGGGCCGCCGATGCGCGCTTGCGGTTGTCGCGTGTGCAGGGCAGAATCGGGACTGAATCCTGACGAACAGGGGCTGCGACATGCGTATCCTTGTCATCGGCGGCACCGGTTTCATCGGCCGTCATCTGGTAGCGCGGCTTTCCGCGGATCAACATCAGATCGTCGTGCCCACCCGGCTCTACAGCCGCGGGCGCGACCTGCAGATTCTTCCCACTGTTACTTTGCTCGAATGCGACGTGCATGACGACGCCACGCTGGACGGCCTGGCGCAGGGCTGCGACGCGGTCGTCAACCTGGTCGGCATCCTGCACGGCAACGCCGGCCGGCCCTATGGCTCGGAGTTCGCGCGGGCGCACGTGCTGCTGCCGCAGCGCATCGCGCAAGCCTGCCGCCGGCAGGGTGTGCGCCGGCTGCTGCACGTCAGCGCGCTGGGCGCCGATTCCAACGGCGACAGCATGTACCAGCGCTCCAAGGGCGACGGTGAAGCTGCCATCAAACAGGAATTGCAGGGCTGGCAAGAAGGCGGCTGGACCATCTTCCGGCCGTCGGTGGTCTTCGGACCCGACGACAAATTCACCAATATGTTTGCCGGCCTGGCGCGCTGGCTGCCGGCGCTGCCGCTGGCGGGCGCGCACGTGCGCATGCAGCCGGTCTATGTGGGCGATGTGGTTGCCGCCATCGTGTCGGCGCTGGGCAATACGCACACCTGCGGCAAGACCTACGAACTGGGCGGCCCCCAGGTCTACACCCTGGGCGAGATCGCCCGCCTGTGCGCCGCCTGGGGCGGCCATCCCCGTCCAGTCGTCAACATGCCGATGGGCGTGGGCCGCATGCAGGCCCGGCTGTTCGAATGCCTGCCCGGCACGCCGCTGATGTCGCGCGACAACCTGGATTCCCTGCGCCGCGACAACATCTGCACCGGACCGATAGCGCCCGAACTGCATGTGGTGCCGACCGGCCTGGAAGCCGTGGCGCCGCGCTACCTGTAAGCCTGGCTCAGCGCACCAGCGCCTTCAAGGCCTGCTTGATGCCGTCGGATACGCCCACGCCTTCCGGCAGGGTCTTCAGCGCCGAGAGCGATTCCTTTTCCGAGTAGCCCAGCGCCAGCAGCGCATTCAGGATGTCCGACTGGTTGTCGGGCGTGGCGTGCGGCGAGGCGCCGATGTCCGCGCCCAGCTTGCCGCGCATTTCCAGCAGCAGGCGTTCGGCGGTCTTCTTGCCGATGCCGGGCACGCGCGTCAGGCGGCCTGATTCCTGCAAGGTGATGGCCTGGGCCAGATCCGCCACCGACAGGCCCGACAGCACCGATAGCGCGGTGCGCGCGCCGATGCCGCTGACCTTGATCAGTTCGCGGAATGCGCTGCGCTCGCTGGCGGAAGCGAAGCCATACAGGATGTGGGCGTCCTCGCGCACCGTCAGGTGCGTGTAGAGCGTGACGCGGGCGCCGGTGTCGGGCAGCGAATACAGCGTGCTCATGGGCACGTCGATGTCATAGCCCAGACCGCCCACGTCCACGCAGATGGTGGGCGGGAGTTTTTCGATCAGGGTTCCGGTGATGCGTCCGATCATGGTGATGGTGGCCTGGCAATGGTGAGGCCGCTGAATGCGCGGCGGATGCGGGGATTCTATACGCGCGGGCGCGCAATCGGCGGGAAGCGGTCCCGCCCTGCGGCAAATCGCGGTGAATCAGGCGGTCAGCCGACCAGGCGGCCGTTGCGTATGCGGGTCTTGCCGCTCATGCGCAAACTCGCGCCCAGGCGTTCCAGCTTGTCCTGCATGGGGCCGGCGTGGGCATGGCAGATGGCGCAGGCCAGCGCGTCGGCCGAGTCGGGCGCGGGCGCGCCGTCCAGCGCCAGCAGGTGCTGCACCATCATCTGCACCTGCTCCTTGGCGGCACGGCCGGTGCCGACCACGGCTTTCTTGATCTGCAGCGCGGTGTACTCGTGCACCGCCAGCGAGCTGTCGGCCAGCGCGCACAGCGCGGCGCCGCGCGCCTGGCCCAGCAGCAGGGTAGAAGCGGGGTTGGTGTTCAGGAAGATGATTTCCAGCGCGGCCACGTCGGGTTGCGTGTCGCGCGCCACCTGGCGCAGATTGTCCAGGATGACCTTGAGGCGTTCGGACAGCGCCAGCGCCGGCGGGACCACGATGGTCCCGCTGGCCACATAGCGCAGCCGCGGGCCATCGGCATCGATCACACCGAAGCCGGTGCGGCGCAAGCCGGGATCGATGCCGAGGACGCGCATCAGTGGCGGAAGTGGCGGGTGCCGGTCAGCACCATGGCGATGCCGTGCTCGTCGGCCGCGGCGATGACTTCATCGTCGCGCACGCTGCCGCCAGGCTGGATCACGCAGGTCGCGCCCGCCGCCACCACCACGTCCAGGCCGTCGCGGAACGGGAAGAAGGCATCCGACGCCACGGCCGAGCCCTTCAGGGTCAGGCCGGCGTTTTCCGCCTTGATCGAGGCGATGCGGGCCGAATCGATGCGGCTCATCTGGCCGGCGCCCACGCCCAGGGTCATGCCGCCGCCCACGAACACGATGGCGTTGGACTTGACGTACTTGGCGACCTTCCAGGCGAATGCCAGGTCGTTCATTTCAGCTTCGGTGGGCTGGCGCTTGCTGACCACCTTGAGCGCGTCGCGCGGCACGTTGTAGGCGTCCGGGCTCTGCACCAGCCAGCCGCCGCCCACGCGCTTGATGTCGAAGGCGTTCTGGCCCGTGCCCATCGGCACTTCCAGCACGCGCACGTTCTTCTTGGCGGCCAGGATGGCCAGCGCGGCGCCGTCATAGGCGGGCGCCAGCAGCACTTCCAGGAACTGCGCGCTCACGGCTTCGGCCGTGGCGGCGTCCACCGGACGGTTGAAGGCGATGATGCCGCCGAAGGCCGAGGTCGGGTCGGTCTTGAAGGCTTGCTGGTAGGCGCCCAGCGTGTCGGCCGCGACCGCCACGCCGCAGGGGTTGGCGTGCTTGACGATGACGCAGGCGGGCGCTTCGAAGCTGCGCGCGCATTCCCAGGCGGCATCGGCGTCCGCGATGTTGTTGTAGGACAGTTCTTTGCCCTGCAGCTGGCGGTAGTTGCCCAGCAGGCCGGCCTGGCGTTGCGCGTCGACGTAGAAGGCGGCGGTCTGGTGCGGGTTCTCGCCGTAGCGCAGGGCCTGCTCCTGCTTGACCTGCAGGGTCAGGGTGCCGGGCCATTCGTTGCGGGCCGGCACGGCTTCCTGCTTGGGCTCGGCGTCGGCCAGGCTGGTCAGGTAGGCGGCGATGGCGCCGTCGTAGGCGGCGGTGTGGGCGTAGACCTTGGAGGCCAGCGCCAGGCGCAGGCCGTAGGAGGTGTTGCCGCCCTTGTCCATTTCCGACAGCACGCGCGAGTAGTCAACGGGGTCGATCACCACCGTGACGCCGCCGGCTGCGGTGCCGTGGTTCTTGGCCGCCGCGCGCAGCATGGCCGGGCCGCCGATGTCGATGTTCTCGACGGCGTCGGCGAAGGTGCAGTCCGGCTTGGCCACGGTTTCGCGGAACGGATACAGGTTGACCACCAGCATGTCGATACGGTCGATGCCCGCCGCCTTGATGGTGTCCATGTGCTCGGCGCTGTCGCGGCGCGCCAGCAGGCCGCCGTGGATCTTCGGGTGCAGCGTCTTGACGCGGCCATCGAGAATTTCGGGCGAACCCGTGTGGGCCGCCACTTCGGTGACGGTCAGGCCGGAGTCGGCCAGCAGCTTGGCGGTGCCGCCGGTGGACAGCAGGCGCACGCCGCGCGCGGCCAGGGCGCGGGCAAATTCAACGATGCCGGTCTTGTCGGACACCGAAAGCAGGGCGGTTTCGATTTTCATGGTGAGGGACGGGAGTGGGGCGGGAGCGCCTTTCTCGTTCAGGTCGGATGGGAAATCTGGGGGGAGCGGGCGGCGCGATGCGCTTGCCGCCCGCGCGCGAAAGCTATACCTGGATATTGTGCGCCAGCAACTTCTTGCGCAGGGTGTTGCGGGTGATGCCCAGCATTTCGGATGCCCGCGACTGGTTGCCGCCCGACCGTTCCAGCGCCACTTCCAGCACCGGGCGCTCCACGCAGCGCATCACCATGTCCCACATGTCGTGGGGTTCGGATTCGCCCAAGTCTTCGAAATAGCGCTCCAGGCTGGCGCGCACGCATTCTTCCAGGACATCTTTCTTGCTCATTTGAGTACAGATATTTTTATGTTGGTGTTGAGGCGGTTATGCCGCCAGCAGGGCTTCTGCGACCGGCGTCGGATGGGGTCCGCCGTCGCGCGAGATGAGATCGAACCAGTCCGACACGGCCCGCCACTGGTCGCGGGTGTTGTCGATCAGATTCATGCGGGCGCAGAACGAATCCGCGCCCGGCAGGCCGTCCAGATACCAGCCTATGTGCTTGCGCGCCGTGCGTACGCCGGTGTGCTCGCCATAGAACCGGTAGTGGTCGTCGAGATGTTCGAGCAGCAGCTCGCGCATTTCCCCATAGGAGGGAGGGGCCAGTGTTTCGCCCGTGCGCAGGTAGTGGTCGATTTCGCGGAAAATCCAGGGACGGCCTTGAGCCGCCCGGCCGATCATGACCGCGTCGGCGCCAGTGTAATCCAGGACGTGCCTGGCTTTTTCGGGCGTCGTGATATCTCCGTTGGCGACAACGGGGATTTTCAGCTCGGCCTTGACGGCGCGGATAGTGTCATATTCCGCCTCGCCCGTATAGAGGTCGGCGCGGGTGCGCCCGTGCAGGGTCAGGGCGGCGATGCCGGCGTTTTCGGCCATTTTCGCCACCCGCAGGGCATTGCGGCTTTCGCGGTCCCAGCCGGTGCGGGTCTTCAGCGTCACCGGCACGCCCAGGGGCGCGCAGGCGGACACCACCGCGTCCAGGATGCGGGCGATCTGGTCTTCATGGCGCAGCAGCGCCGACCCGGAGGCCACGTTGCAGACCTTCTTGACCGGGCAGCCCATGTTGATGTCGATGATCCGGGCGCCCTTGCTGGCGTTGAACACCGCCGCCTCCGCCATCATGGCGGGATCGGCGCCCGCGATCTGCACGGAAATGGGGGCGATCTCGCCGTCGTGGTTCAGGCGCCGGGAGGTTTTGACGCTATCCCATAGCTTGGGATTGCTGGCGGCCATTTCCGACACGGCGTAGCCCGCCCCCAGCTTCTTACAAAGTTGGCGGAAAGGACGGTCCGTCACGCCCGCCATGGGCGCGACCAGCACGTTGTTGGGAAGGGTCCATTGACCTATGCGCATGCTCACATTTTAACCGGCTCGATCGCGCCCCCTTTGTCACCGGGAGAACAATTCGTAACAGAGGAAGGCGAAAACAGACAATCCGCCCCTTTATCGGGACGGAACGGGTGGAATTCAGGCGCGGAAACCTTGCAACAGATGCTGCGCCAGCGGCGCGCGCAGAGGCGAGGCCAGATCCATCCCCAATAAGGCCAGGCCGCAGGCGTGCTCTACCGGTGCCAAGCCGGTAGAGAAGATGCGGGGCATCAGGTCGGTCAGGCCGGCGGTGAGGAAGCGGTCCAGGTGGCGCGCGCCGGCGAATTCCGCCAGGGCGGCCCCGGGATTGGCGTCGGGATGGGCCAGCCAGCCGCCCAGGGTCTGGGCCAGGCGGGCCGCGTCGCGCAGGCCCAGGTTCAGGCCCTGGCCCGCGACCGGATGCAGGGTCTGCGCCGCATTGCCGATAGCCGCCACGCGGCCGTGCACCTGGGCGCGGCGGGCGCTGAGCGCCAGCGGAAAGACATGCCGCGGCGCCTGGCTAGAAAGCCGCCCCAGGCGGTCGCCGAACGCCATGGACAGCGCGCGCGAAAAGGCGGCGTTGTCCAGCGCGGCCAGTTCGGCGGCGCGTTCGGGGGCGCTGCACCAGACCACCGAATAGGCGTCCGGGGTCTGCGGGTGCGGCAGCAGTGCCAACGGCCCTTCGGCGGTGAAGCGTTCCCAGGCCCAGCCGCGGCGCGGCAGGGTGGCGTGGGCGGTGGTCAGCACAGCGTGCTGGTCGTAGTCGCGGCGCAGGTCGGTCGCGCCCGCGCCGTCGGATTGCACGGCGACCTGGCACAGCAGCGTCGCGTCGCCTTGTTCGACGCGCACGCCGTCGGCGTCCTGCCGGCCGATCCGCGCGGGCGGGCCTTGCAGCACGGTAACGCCACAGGCGGCGACGCATTCATCCAGCTTGGCGTGCAGACCGGAATAGGCGACCACGCTGCCCAGCTGCGGCACGCCGAAATCGGTGTTCTGGATCAGGGTGCGTCCGAGCCTGCCGCGTTGCGACACATGGATGTTGCGGATGTCGGCCGAGCGTTCTGGCCAGGCATGCAGCGACTCCAGCAATACCCGGCTGCCGTGGTTCATGGCCAGCACGCGGGGATCGGTGGCGGGCACCGCCGCCGACGGCGCGGCCGGAGCGGGCGCGCTGCCCGCAAGCAGCGCGATGCGCGCCGGGTCCGGCGCCACGCGGGCCAGCATCAGGGCCAGCACGCGGCCCACCGGGCCCGCGCCGAGTATCGCAATGTCGAAGGCGGATGAAGTCATGCCCGGATTTTAACCGTCCACTACAATCCGCAGCAGCCGGCGCGTCTTGGCGCCGTGGTTTCCTTTCCGGTCGATCGACATGACGCAGCTCCAGGCTTCCTCTCCGCTGTCCGCCGCTACCGCCCGCCGCCCGCGCGGCAAAGTCGCGGTGGGGCTGCTGGCCTGCTTGTTCGGCGCGGTAGGGGCGCATTGGTGGTATCTGGGCCGGCGCCACGCCTGGCTGGTGACCGCGTACACCGTGGTCAGCCTGTTCTGCGCGCTCAGCTTCTATCCCGTCTGGTACGACAACCCCGCCTTCTTCCTGGTGTTCATTCCCATGGTCGACGGGTTCATCGAGAGCGCGGTGTTTTCGCTGATGCCGGACGAGAAATTCGACCGTCTCTATAACGACGGCCTGGGCAGGCCGACCCGGACCGGCTGGGGGCCGGTGCTGGTCGCCATTCTGGCCTGCCTGGTCGGCGCCATCGTCTCCATGTTCGCCATCGCCATGGTGGTGGTCTACACCTGGATCGCCATGGGCTGGCTGGACGGCTACGTCTTCTAGCGCGGACCGGGCGCGTTGCCCGCCTATTCGCGCATCAGCGCTTCGATTTCACCCGCCTGTACTGGCACGCCGCGGGTGATGAGCTCACAGCCTTCGTCGGTGACCAGCGCATCGTCCTCGGTGCGGATGCCGATGTTCCAGTAGGCCTCGGGCACGTCATCGGCGGGCCGCACGTAGATGCCGGGCTCGATCGTCAGCATCATGCCCGCTTCCAGCTTGCGCCAGGGCCGTTCGGCGCCGTGGGCCGGGCCGGGCTGGCGGTAGTCGCCCACGTCGTGCACGTCCAGGCCCAGCCAGTGGCCGGTGCGGTGCATGTAGAAGCGGCTGTAGTCGCCGGATTCCAGCACGCCGTCCAGGGAACCCTTCAACAGCTTCAGGTCCAGCATGCCCTGCGCCAGCACCCGCAGGGCGGCCTGGTGGCCGTCGTTGAAGCTGCGGCCGGGAGCCGTGGCCTGGGCGGCGGCATCCTGCGCGGCCACCGTCAGGTCGTACAGCGCGCGTTGCGGACCGCTGTAGCGGCCGTTCACGGGAAAGGTCCGGGTGATGTCGCTGGCATAGCTGTCGACCTCGCAGCCCGCGTCGATCAACACCAGGTCGCCGTCGCGCAGCGTCGCCTCGCCAGCCGGGTAATGCAGCACGCAGGCGTTGGCGCCCGCGGCCACGATGCTGTTGTAGGCCACCGATTGCGCGCCGTGGCGGCGGAACTCGTACAGCAGTTCGGCCTCGATCTCGTACTCCCGCATGCCGGCGCGGGCGACGCGCATCGCGCGCACGTGGGCGCCGGCGGAGATCTTGGCCGCGCGCCGCATCGCCGCGATCTCCGTGGCGTCCTTGATCAGCCGCATCTCGGCCAGCAGGGCGCGGACGTCCTGTTGGCGGGATGGCGGGGCATGGCCGCCGCGGCTGGCTTCGCGCGCCGCGGCCAGCCAGCGGTGCAGGCGGCCGTCGCTGCGCTTGTCGCCCGCCAAGGGCGCGTACAGGGTGGCGTGGTCCTGCAGCAGCGCGGGCATCAGTTCGTCCAGCGCGTCGAGCGGATGCGCGTCGTCAAAACCGAAATACGCCGCCGCCGCTTCGGGGCCGAAACGCTTGCCTTCCCAGATTTCATGTTCGATGTGACGCGGGCGGCAGAACAGTATGGCGCGGTCGGTCGCGCCCGCGCTCAGCACCAGCCAGGCACCGGGTTCGGTGAACCCGGTCAGGTAGAAAAAATCGCTGTCGTGCCGGTATGGATACTCCGCGTCGCGGTTGCGCGTGGCCTCCGGGGCGGTCGCCAGTATGGCGATGCCGCCGCCGTCGGCGCGCATCTGCTCCATCAGGCGTTGGCGCCGTGCGGCGTAGGGGGCGATGTCGTCGGGAGGCAGGCTCATGGCGGACTGGGGCGCGAACCCCGGCAAGGTGAGGATGCCGTTTACTTTACCCGCCATCCCCCGGATACGACACCCCATGCAGACTGCGCGGAATTCGCTGGACCGCGCGGGGCAAGCTGCTACAATCGCCGCTCTGTCATTGGGGAGTAGCCATCCTTTGTCCCCTCAAAGGAGCTAGCGTCAACAGACTTGGTGGTTCAGCGCTGCGCAGCAGCCGCTAGAACTCCATGGCGCTAGTAGCGGTATCCATGCACGTCGGCAAGCCCGCCGCATGGATTAGCCAGGCGAGACCTTTGGCCGCGTTGCGTTCACCCCAGCCGGGCGAGCCGCGACGTCGCGCCAATTGGTTTCTGCTCGTCCGGCTCGCCTATATGTTTCTCACCCTGTTCCTGTTTTTCCTGTCAGCGGCAGTGATCTACTTCGCCTGCGAATATTTCGTGAATGGCGTCGAATGGGTCGGTCATCGCTTTCAGCTCGGCGCCACCGCCACCGGCACCGTGCTTGCCGCGTTCGGCACCGCCTTGCCGGAAAGCGCGGTGACCTTCATGGCCGTTGTGTTCGGCGAAACCCCTGAGCAAAAAGACATCGGCGTCGGCGCCGCCATGGGCGGCCCGCTGGTGCTGGCGACGCTGGCGTACGCGGTGGTGGGCCTGGCCCTGTGGCGCGCTCGGCGCGGGCAGGCCACGCAGGCGGACTGTATCAACGCGGACCAGCGCCGGCTGGCCCGCGACCAGGCCTGGTTCATGGGCATCTTCATCTTCAAGGTGGGCCTGGGCCTGCTGGCCTTTGCCTGGAAGCCCTGGCTGGGCATCCTGTTCCTGGCCACCTACGGCCTCTACGTCAAGCGCGAGCTCAGCCGCGACGAGGCCAGCCTGGATGCCGAGGAGCTGGAGCCTCTGAAGCTGCGCCCCCGCGATGAAGACCCGGCCATGTTCTGGGCAGTTGCGCAGACGCTTCTGGCCCTGGTGGTCATCGCCGGGGCATCGCACGTGTTCGTGAACCAGATCGAGTTGCTGGGCGTGGCCATGGGCGCATCGCCTCACGTTGCCGCCCTGTTGCTGGCGCCGGTGGCGACCGAATTGCCGGAAATCATGAATGCGCTGATCTGGGTGCGCCAGGGCAAGGAGCGGCTGGCGCTGGCCAACATCTCGGGCGCCATGATGATCCAGGCGACCATACCCAGCGCGCTGGGGATTTTCATGACGCCGTGGCTGCTGGACGCGCCCTTGCTGGCGGCCGGACTGTTCACCATGTTGTCTATCGGTCTCCTGTGGCTGCGTTTCCGCCGCTCGGCCATGAGCGTGCCGGCTTTGTCGGCGGTGGGCGGGCTATATGCCGTGTTCGCCGCCTATCTGGGCTGGCATTTCTATGTCTGACGGTGGTTTGCGCGCGGGGCTGCGGCCCTGCGCCGGTTTTTGCCGCATTCAAGTCCGATTTAGCGGCAAAAACCTTGTCCATAAGTGGAAACCCGCGTAAAATCCTGCCTGTTATCCATCCCAGGAGCAGTCTTCGTGAATACCGATTCCGGCGAAAGTAGTCGATCTTGCATCGACGTCGCTGTTTAACAGGTCCACGCAGAACTCCGTCTGCCGCAGCCTGTTGAACAGGTTGCGGTTGTATCCCAAGCTCCAGGCGCAAGCCCGGGCAATCGCGCAAGCCAGCGGCTTGCCGGGAACCTCCCCAACGTAAACCGCCAGAACCGCCGCCATCCGCAGCGTCAGCGTTCGTGCACGTTTTCCCGTGCCAGTCCGCCGGGCGCCGTGCGAGTGCGCGCGTATTCGCGATCACGCTCCCCATTCTTGCAATGGAGGTCGTTATGCGTTTCTTCGACTTGTTCCTACGCCGCGCCGGCGTGGACCGCGCCACCGCCCTGGGCCGCCGCCGCGGTACTTCGCGCCTGACGGTCATCTGTCCGCGCGACGAGCTGGGCGCCTTGCGCAAGCAGATCTGCCTGGACTTCAGCGCCGCCGGCCTGGACGTCTCGCAAGTGCAGATCGACCAGGGTCGGGACCCTGGCATGGCATCGGCCTGCATCACCGTCAATTGCCCGCCGGAGCTGCGCGGCGAATTGATGTCGCAGGCGCGCCGCCTGAGCGCCAATCCCGCCGTGCGCCACGTCCATTTCGGCGCGCAAGCCACGCAAGCCGCCGCGCAAGCCGCGCTGGCCTGACGGCAGCCGATTCATTCCACAGGAGAGATCATGCCTAGTGCCTTAGACCCCGAGCCTCGATTGCGCCCAGTGCGCGGCGCCGGCATGCCTGTCTGATCTGTCTACTCGCTGCGAGCCGGCAGGCAGGATAGTCATCCTGGCCCGTACGGAGTCCGCAGCCAAGAATCCCCGGCCTGGCCCACGCCTTGTGCGCCCTTGCCGCCGGTATCGATTCCCCCGCTAGCTCCCTTCCGTTTTCCGCACCCGGCGCATTTCATGCGATCCGGACACCGGCAACATTGCTCCGGCGCCTGCGCACGCCTGTACGCGGCGGCTTGACGGCTTTCTGCGCGAAAGCCGCGGCCTGCTGCTGCCTGCGCGCGGGCGCGGCGGGCAGGGTCGTCCGTGTCTCCGACAACGATACGTACAACCGGAGCACTCCCATGTTCAAGTTCCTCAAGTCCTTCTTTACGTCCGCGGCCGGCCTGCGGCAAACCGCAAGGCACTTCCGCCGCTCGCCCCTGCCGGAACAAGGCGCAGCGGCCGCCGCCGCAGCCTCCGACACCGCGCGCCACGCCAACCGCCAGATGCTGGACCTGTCGCGCATGGACTTCGGCGCCGTGTTTGCGCTGTTCGGCAGCAGCCGTGGCGGGCTGTCGGAAGCCCAGGCACAGGCCGCGCGCGAACGCTACGGCGCCAACGAGGTCGACCATGAAAAGCCGCTCTCCTGGCCTGCCCATCTCTGGCTGTCCTACCGCAATCCGTTCAACCTGCTCCTGACCGCGCTGGCGGCGCTGTCCTGGCTCACCGACGTGCACATGGCCGTCCCGGACGACCAGTCCTGGACGGCGGTGTTCATCATCGGCGCCATGGTGCTCATCTCCACCGTGTTGCGCTTTGCGCAGGAGCAGCGCTCCAGCCGCGCCGCCGAGGCGCTCAAGGCCATGGTGCAGAACACCGCCACCGTGCTGCGCAGCGATCCCGCCACTCAGGCCGAAGGCGACGCCCGCCGCTTTTTTGGCGTGACGCTGCATGTCAGCGGCTCGCGCCAGGTAGAGGCGCCGCTGACGGAACTGGTGCCGGGCGACGTGGTGCTCCTGTCCGCCGGCGACATGATTCCCGCCGACTGCCGCATCCTGGGCGCCAAGGACTTGTTCATCGCGCAAGCCGCGCTGACGGGCGAATCCCTGCCCGTCGAAAAATACGCCACGCAGCGCACGGACACCGCCAACGCGCTGGAACTGGAGAACATGGCCTTCATGGGCACCAACGTGGTCAGCGGCTCCGGCAGCGCCATGGTGGTGGCCACCGGCTCGCGTACCTATTTCGGCCAGCTGGCCGGGCGCGTCACGCAGACCAGCCGGGCGCCAACCCAGTTCCAGCAAGGCATCAACCGGGTGAGCTGGGTGCTGATCCGCTTCATGCTGGTCATGGCGCCCATCGTCATGCTGATCAACGGCTTTACCAAGGGCGACTGGATGGAGGCGCTGCTGTTCGCGTTGGCCATCGCCGTGGGTCTGACGCCCGAAATGCTGCCCATGATCGTCACGGCCACGCTGGCCAAGGGGGCGGTGCGCATGTCGCGCCGCAAGGTCGTGGTCAAGCGGCTGGATGCCATCCAGAACCTGGGCGCGATGAACGTGCTGTGCACCGACAAGACCGGCACCCTGACGCAGGACCGCATCGTGCTGGAACGCCACACGGACGTGTACGGCGCCAGCAGCGACGACGTGCTGGCCTATGCCTATCTCAATAGCTACTACCAGACCGGTTTGAAGAATCTGCTGGACGTGGCGGTGCTGCAGCACGCCGAGGTCGAGCGCAAGCTCGATCTGGCGGCGAAGTACCGCAAGGTCGACGAGATTCCCTTCGACTTTTCCCGGCGCCGCATGTCGGTGGTGGTGAACGAGACCGAGAACGGCCGCGAGCATCACGAATTGATCTGCAAGGGCGCGCTGGAAGAAATGCTGTCGGCCTGCACCCGCCTGCGCGTGGGCCACGAAGAGCATCTGTTGACCGATGCCCGCCGCGCCGACATCCGCCGCGTGACGGCGGACCTGAACCGCGACGGCCTGCGCGTCATCGCGGTCGCGGTCAAGGAAATGCCGCCGACCCAGCAAACCTATGGCGTGGCCGACGAGTCCGATCTGGTGCTGGTCGGCTACATGGCTTTCCTGGATCCCCCCAAGGAATCCACCGCTCCCGCGCTTAAGGCGCTCAGGAACTCCGGCATCGAAGTGAAGGTGCTGACGGGCGACGTCGAACTGGTCACCCAGAAGGTCTGCCGCGAGGTGGATTTTGAAGTGCGCAAGGTCTACCTGGGCGCCGAGATAGAGGCGATGGACGAGGCGCAACTGGCCGCGGCCGTGCGCGAGGCCAATGTGTTCGCGCGCCTGACGCCGGCCCACAAGGAGCGCATCGTGCACAGCCTGCGGGCCCAGGGCAACACTGTGGGCTTCATGGGCGACGGCATCAACGATGCCCCGGCCTTGCGGGCGGCGGACGTGGGCATTTCGGTCGATTCGGCGGTCGATATATCGAAGGAGGCGGCCGACATCATCCTGCTGGAAAAGAGCCTGATGGTGCTGGAGGACGGCGTCATCGAAGGCCGCAAGACCTTCTGCAACATGCTCAAGTACCTGAAGATGACGGCCAGCTCGAACTTCGGCAACGTTTTCTCGGTCCTGGTGGCCAGCGCCTTCCTGCCGTTTCTGCCGATGCTGCCCATCCATCTGCTGGTGCAGAATTTGATGTACGACATTTCCCAGACGGCGATTCCATTCGACAATGTCGACGAAGAGCTGCTGAAGCAGCCCCAGCAGTGGGACCCCGACGGCCTGGGCCGCTTCATGGTGTTTTTCGGTCCGATCAGTTCCATATTCGATATCGCTACCTATGCGCTCATGTGGTACGTATTCCAGGCCAATGCGCCGGAACACCAGACCCTGTTCCAGTCGGGCTGGTTCGTCGAAGGCCTGTTGTCGCAGACGCTCATCGTCCATATGATCCGCACGCGCAAGATCCCGTTCCTGCAAAGCCGCGCCGCCTGGCCGCTGATGGGCATGACCTTGATGGTGGTGGCGATGGGGCTGCTGCTGCCGTTCTCGCCGCTGGCGGAATACCTCCAGCTGCAGCCGCTGCCATGGAGCTATTTCCCCTGGCTGGTGGGCATTCTGTTGGCCTACTGCACGCTGACGCAGTTGTTGAAGGGAATCTGGGTCCGCCGTTATGGCTGGCAATAAGTAGATGAGGACCGCGGCGGGCGCATGCCCGCCGCGCAATCAGGAGAAACGCATGAGAATCGCTACTTTTGCCGCGCTGATGGCGGCCGGCCTGGCTCTTCCCCTGGCGGCGCGCGGCGCCGATACCGCACAGGGGCTGTCGTTGTACGGTGTGGTCGACGCGGGCGTGGCCGTCACCAATGTGTCCGGGCAGGGCAGCCATAGCGGGCTGCTCAATGGCGGCTTGACCGACTCGCTGTGGGGCATGACGGGGGCGGAAGACATGGGCGGCGGCTGGAACGCCCGCTTCCAGCTGGAAAGCGGCTTCGATCCCTCGTCGGGCAAGCGGGCCGACGACGACCGCCTCTTCAACTACGCCGCCTGGGTGGGCCTGGCCCATGACAGTTATGGCGATTTGCGGCTGGGCCGCCAGCACACCATAGGCCAGGTCTACGGCAACTCCCTGGAAATCGCCTCCTGGAAGGAAATGGGGATGGGCGCCACCTTCAAGGCGTCCGACAACTACCAGTTCAGCAACCTGGTCAATTACTACACGCCCGTCTGGCAGGGGTTTCAGGCCGGTATCGGCTATTCCTTCGACGCCGACGACCGCAACCGCTTCCGTACCGCCAACAATAACCGCGCCCTCAGCCTGGGGCTGAAATACGAGGATGGACCCTTGCTGGCGGTCGCCACCTGGGACCAGCTGCGCCTGGCCGAAGCCCCGCCGGGCAGCAACGGCCGGCCGCAGGCGGTGCAGTTGGGCGCCTCGTATGATTTCGAGGTGCTGAAGCTGTCCCTGGCCTGGTCGCGCCAACGCAACGGCGATGTCGGGCTGGACGGCGGCGATCCGGACGGGCTGGGCATGGGCCTGGGACCCGC
Organism: Achromobacter sp. SD115; assembly: GCF_017355315.1. Lineage (NCBI taxonomy): Bacteria > Pseudomonadati > Pseudomonadota > Betaproteobacteria > Burkholderiales > Alcaligenaceae > Achromobacter > Achromobacter sp. SD115. The sequence goes on from NZ_JADIJM010000017.1 coordinate 75,559, forward strand.
CGCCTTCGTGCGCGGCGGCACGGTCAACGCCTGGCTGGTCGGCGCCAGCGTGCCGGTGGGGCCGGGCACGGTGCTGCTGCAATGGTCGCTGGCGCGGCCGGACTGGCATTGGGACAATGGCATGACGGCGCGCAATGCGCAGGTGATGACTCTGGGCTATACCTACGGCCTGTCCCCGCGCACGACGCTCTATGCCTTTGCCGGCTATGCGTCGAACTACACGCTGGACGACCAGTTCGATCCCGCCCATTCCCATACCACGCGCGTGGGCACGGGCATTTCACACCGTTTCTGAGCGCCGGGGCGGGGCGGGCCGGGGTCAACTACAATCGGCGGGTGCGGCGCATGGCGCCCGTCCTCGTACAGCCCCGACGTTTTCCGGATGGTTTGCATGGATAGTCTCGAATGGCTCATACCCTGGGAGTTCTCTCCCACGCTGGTGGCCTCCTTCCTGGTGGCCATCGCGCTGTTCGTGCGCGGCCAAAAAGTCCATCACGTGACCGCCGCCCGCCGCATCCTGTTCTGGACGGGGATGGTGCTGCTGTACCTGTCCATGCATACCCGGCTGGACTACTACGCCGAGCGCATGTTCTTCATCCACCGCATCCAGCATCTGGTGCTGCACCATCTGGGGCCGCTGCTGGTCATGGCGGCGTTTCCTGGGCAGGTGATGCGGGCGGGGCTGCCCATGAGCTGGCGCGTCCGCCTGCGTGATTTCCTGCGCACCGGCGCCGGCCGCGCCACGGTGACGCTGCTGACTCACAAGATCTTCGTGCCGGCGCTATTCGTCTTCCTGGTGATCGTCTGGCTGATCCCGTCGGTGCAGTTCTACTCCATGCTGGACTGGCGCCTGTATCGCCTGATGAACTGGTCGGTGGTGATCAGCGGCTTCATGTACTGGAACCTGATCCTGGACCGCAGGCCCGCGCCGCCTGCGGCCATGACGCCGGGCGGCCGGGTCATTTCGCCCGTGCTGACGATGTTGCCGCAGATGGTGGCGGGGGCCATCATCGCGTTCACCGAAAGCGATATCTACCCGCTGTTCGAGTTGTGCGGCCGGGCCATCGCCATGTCGGCCCAGACCGATCAGACCATAGGCGGCCTGACCATGTGGATTCCGGCTGCGCTGGTCGAGGTGATCGGCCTGATGGTGGCCCTGGGGACCTTGATGCGCCTGTCGGCGAAGGGACGCCTGCGCAAGGCGGACCGCGATGCCCAGGCGCGGGCCAGGGCGAAGGCCCGCGAGGTGTCCGCCTAGGGGGCGGGCCACCGCAGGTTTGCGGCTATTCCGGCAGCAGGCCGTGGTACTTCTTGCCCAGTGCCACGGTGGCCTGGAACATGCCGGCCTTGTTGCCGCAGTCATAGCGCACGCCTTCATAGCGGTGCGCATACACGGCGCGCTCGCGCATCATCGAGGCAATGCCGTCGGTCAGCTGGATCTCGTTGCCGGCGCCCATCTTGGTCGAGCGCAGGTGGTCGAAAATCGCCGCTTCCAGCACGTAGCGGCCCACCACGGCCAGCGTCGACGGCGCGGCTTCGGGATCCGGTTTTTCCACGATATGGGTGACGCGTTCGGTGCGGCCGTTGGCGCTGGCATCTCCCTGGCGGGTGGCCACGATGCCGTACTTGCGGGTGTCGGCGCGCGGCACGTCCTGTACGCCCAGCACGCTGGCGTTCTGCCCCACGGCCACGTCGATCAATTGCTTCAGCGCCGGCTGATCGGAGTCGATCAGGTCATCGGCGAGCAGCACGGCAAAGGGTTCATCGCCCACGGCGGGCGCGGCGGACAGCACCGCGTGTCCCAGCCCCAGCGGGGCCGATTGGCGGATATAGAGGCAATTCACATGCGCGGGTAGAATGCCCCGCACCATGGCCAGAAGCTCATGCTTGCCCTTGCTTTCCAGGTCCGATTCGAGTTCCGGCGCGGAATCGAAGTGGTCTTCGATGGCGCGCTTATTGCGTCCCGTCACGAAAATAAGATCGGTGATCCCGGCTGCCACGGCTTCTTCCACCGCATATTGGATCAGCGGCTTGTCGACCACGGGCAGCATTTCCTTGGGCATGGCCTTGGTGGCGGGCAGGAAGCGCGTGCCCATGCCGGCGACAGGGAAAACAGCTTTACGGACAGGACGCATTGAGACCTCTTTGGGCTATCGATGAAACATTTTAAGCGCATCGCTATCATAGGCTTATGAACCGCAGGAAAATGCCATCCATTTGCTCGATTGCGAAACGGGGTGCAATCGTCGGGCTATCCGTGGCCCTGACCGTGCCCGCTCTCCCCATTGCTGCCTGGGCGCAGCCCGTGGGCCTGCCCTCCATGGGGGCGGCATCCGCGGCCGAACTGTCCCCCATGCTGGAGCGCAGCCTGGGCGAGGCCATCATGGCCCAGGGGCGGCGCGACCCGACCTACGTGGACGATTCCGAGCTCAGCCAGTACCTCACGACCATGGGACGCAAGCTGGCGGCGTTCGCGCCCGGCGCGGTCCCCGAGGTCGAGATGTTCGGCGTGCGCGACCCCGAGATCAACGCCTTTGCCATGCCGGGCGGTTTCATCGGCGTCAATACGGGGCTGATCGTGGCTTCCGCCAGCGAGTCCGAACTGGCGGCGGTGCTGGCGCACGAAATCGGCCACGTCGTGCAGCGGCACATCGCCCGCGGCATGACCCAGCAGAACCAGAACAGCATGATGATGCTGGCCAGCCTCGCCGGCGCGCTGCTGGCGGCCCTGGCCGGGGGCGGCGGCAATCTGGCGGTGGGCGTGGCGGCTTTCGGCCAGGCCGCGGCCATCAACCGTCAACTGGGCTTTTCGCGCGACGCAGAACGCGAAGCCGACCGCGCCGGGCTGCAGATGCTGACCAAGGCGGGTTACGACGCCGAAGGCATGGCGCAGATGTTCGGGCGCCTGATGAACGCTTCGCGGCTGAATGAAGGCGCCGGCGGCGGTTCATGGGCCAGCACCCACCCGCTCTCCATCGAGCGCATGTCGGACGTGCAGAATCGGGTGCGCAACCAGTCTCCCGTGACGCGCCACGTGGACAGCGACGACTTCTGGTACGTACGCGCCAAGATGCGCGTGGTGCAGGGCCGCGACGCGGTCAGCCTGCGCACCGCCGGCCAGCAGTTGCAGGATGAGGCCCAGGCGCTGTCGGGCGTGCGCAAGTCGGCCGCCTACTACGGCCTGGCGCTGCAGGCGTTCCAGCGCAACAACCTGGCAGAGGCCGAGCGCAACTGGAACCTGGCGTCGGCGGACGGCCGCAGCTCGGCCCAGTTGGCCAAACTCAGCGTGGATATCGCCCTGGCGCGCAAGGAGTACCCCCGAGCGCTGGAGCTGGCCCAGGCCGGCACCAAGCGCTGGCCTGGCCACCGGGCCCTGGGCATCGCCTACGCCCAGGCGCTGCAAAGCGTCGGCCGCCACACGGACGCGCAGGAGTACCTGCGGGCCAAGATCAAGCAGTGGGGTAGCGACGAGCCCAGCCTCTACCAGATGCTGGCGCAGAGCGAAGACCGCAACGGCAAGCCGGTGGCTGCGCGCCGCGACCAGGCGCGCTACTACGTCATGACCGGCGCCTACGCAGCCGCGGAATCGCAGCTGCAGCAGGCGCGCAACATGTCCACCGACTTCTACGAGCAGTCGCAGATCGATGTGCAGATCAAGGAAGTGAAGGACAAGCTGGCCGAAGAACGCCAGTTGCTGGAACGCTTCAAGTCGGGCTGAGCGCCGGGCCGGGTGGGGTAGGGCGCAGGCGCCCTACTGGCCGGTTTCGAAGAAGCGTCCCAGCCGCTGCGGCAGCCAGTTCAGATGGGCCGGGAAGCTGCCCGTCGGAAAACCGGCATGGCCGCCGTCCGTGGGCTGGTGCAACAGGATGGCGGGCGAGCAATCCTCGGGCGTCGGCAGCGAGGCCGCCGGCACGAACGGGTCGTTGCGGGCATTGAGCACCAGCGTCGGCACGGATATCTTCGGCAGCCAGGGCTTGCTGGACGCGCGCGTCCAGTAGTCCAGCGCATTGCGGAAACCATGCATGGGCGCGGCGTAGGTGTCGTCGAATTCGCGCAGGTCATGCGCATGGGCGATGCGCATGACGTCGACGGCGCCGGGATAGCGGTGTGCCTTCTCCAGCACTTTGTGCTTGAGCGTCTTCAGAAAATGGGCGGTGTAGACCCGGCGGTTGAACATGCCGGTGGATAGCGTCTTGCCGCAAGCCACCAGGTCCAGCGGCACGGAGACGCCCGCGCAGGCGGTCAGCCAGCCGGTGTCTTCCTGGTGCTCGCCCAGGTACTTGAGCAGGGCATTGCCGCCCAGCGATACGCCGACCGCATGCCAGCGCGCATGCGGGATGCGCTGGCGCACGGTTTCCAGCATGAAGCCGACCTCGGCTGAATCGCCGGAGTAGTAGGCGCGGGCCAGGCGGTTGGGCACGCCCGAACAGCCGCGGAAATGCGCGATCACCACGATCCAGCCGCGCGCGCGGAAGTGATGTGCGATGGATTGCGCGTAGCGGCTGTTGCTGCCGCCTTCCAGGCCGTGGAACAGAATCAGGGCGGGGGTGTCGGGCGTATGCGGCAGGGACTTCCAGTCCGCGTCCGTCATCCACCTGGCCGCGGCGGTCTTGCCGTTGGCGACCGGACGCTGGCCGCTGAGGGGCGCGCCGTCGGCGGACTTGTGCGGGAACAGGCCCGGGCCGGTCCAGTCGAATTCGACGAAATCGGTATCGGGCGTGTCCACCCGTTCGCGCACGAACGCGATGCGGTGGTACTGCGCGAACAGGGCGGCATAAACCGTCTGACTGTCGCCTCCGGGCAACCAGGAGGGAACGGGACAGGGCGTTGTATCAAGACGAGCAGCGGCCAACTAAAAATCCACCCGATTCAATGCAGCATGTCGGGTACGTCGTGCAAGTCGAGCACCCCGGCTTCCGTGGGCGCCGGCGAGGCATGGTGCATGACCATGCGCCAGCCGGTGGGACCCTTGTGGTAGATGTTGGTGGCATAGCAATTGGCGAATTGCGTGCCTTCCCGCGTCTGCACCGCCACCTGTTCCACCAGCACGTGCACCGCGCACATCATGCTCAGCATGACCAGCGGACGCAAAGGTCGCACGTGCAGGGGGCCGTTGGTCAGAACCTGTTGCCAGGAGTCGTGTACCGCCGAGTGGCCGACGATGCGCAGGCCTCCCGGGTGGATGCAGACGACTTCCTCGTCGTCCGCCCACACTTGCATCAGGCGAACGACGTCCGCCTGCTCGAGGGCTTCGTAGAATGCGTGCTCTGCTTCTTCGGGCGTGGCGAACATGATGGCGGAAACGGGTGACGTTGTGGAGCGGGTAACTCAGTGCCCGTGGCCGTGCAGTACGGTGCCGGGTTTCAGGCGGTATTCGGCGCCGCAATAGGCGCAGCTGGCCGAGCCGCTGCGGGCCACGTCCAGGAACACGCGCGGGTGCATGCTCCAGAGCGGCGCCTTGGGGCCCGGACAGAACACGGGCAGGTCGTCGGCGCCGACCTCGATGACTTCGTGGGAGTGGGGGACGGCGGCCGGAGCAGCAGCGGTCATGGATATTCCTGAAAAAAACCGGTAAACGGCAGGTTGGGGCAATGATGCGGCCTGGTCAGGGACCGGGCCGCGCGGATCAGACTTTACTCAGCCAGTGATGGTACTTCGGGTTGCGGCCATTCACCACGTCAAAAAATGCGTTCTGCAGTTTCTCCGTGACCGGACCGCGCCGGCCAGTGCCGATCTGGCGGTTGTCCACTTCGCGGATGGGCGTTACTTCGGCGGCCGTGCCGGTGAAGAACGCCTCGTCGGCGATGTAGACGTCGTCGCGCGTCAGGCGCTTGGTCACCACGCGCAGGCCCAGGTCGGCGGCCAGCGCATGGATGGTGGAACGGGTAATGCCGGTCAGGGCGGAAGCGATCTCCGGCTCGCAGAGCACGCCGTCCTTGACGATGAAGAGATTTTCGCCCGAGCCCTCGGCCACGAAGCCTTCGGTGTCCAGCAGCAGGGCTTCGTCGTAGCCGTCCTGCAGGGCCTCGGTATTGGCCAGGATCGAGTTGGCGTAGGTGGTGGCGACCTTGGCGCGCGGCATCGTGACGTTCACGTGCTGGCGCGCGAACGACGACACCTTGACGCGGATGCCCGCGGACAGCGCTTCTTCGCCCAGGTAGGCGCCCCAGGGCCAGGCGGCGATGGCCACGTGCACCCGGGCGCCCTTGGGCGACACGCCCATCTTCTCGGGGCCGTAGAACACCAGGGGGCGCAGGTAGCCGGCTTCCAGCTGGTTCTCGCGCACGACCGTCCGCTGTGCCTGGTTGATCGTGTCGCGATCGAAGGGCATGGGGATCTGGTAGATGTGCGCCGAGTTGAACAGGCGGTTGGTATGGTCTTCGAGGCGGAAGATGGCGGTGCCGATCTCGGAGCGGTAGGCGCGCACGCCTTCGAATACCGACAGGCCGTAGTGCAGGGAGTGCGTCAGGACGTGCGTGGTCGCGTCTCGCCACGGTACGAGCTTGCCGTCATACCAGATGAAGCCGTCGCGGTCTGCCATCGACATGGTCTACTCCCAAGAGCCCAAGAATCTCGAGGCCCATATTGTATCAAGCAGCGAGGTTACAATACGCGCCTATTCGCGCCCCGGCGCGGCGCCGCCAGGCCCGCGCGTAATGATCCCGGCGGGCGAACGGGTTGTCGTGCGTTCCTTTTCCTTAGAGTTTCCATGTCGTCCTGTCCGAATCGCCAGGGGCCTGCCGTTGTCCTCTGAATCCGCGCTTCCTGAAACCGAAGACCCCGTTGCGGTCCGCCAGGAACGCGTCACCGCCTTCCGCGCTGGCGTCCACGCCATCGTGCCCGCCCTGATCGCCACCGCCACCTGGGGGCTGGTCACCGGGGTGGCCATGGTCAAGTCCGGCCTGACGGAGACCATGGCGCTGGCCATGACCCTGCTGCTGTACGCGGGTTCCGCCCAGCTGACTTCCCTGCCGCTCATCGCCACCGGCGCGCCGCTCTGGCTGATCTTCGCCGCCGGTTGCGTCGTTAATCTGCGCTTCCTCATTTTCGGCGCGGCGCTGCATCCCTATTTCCGCCACCTTTCCTGGCCCAAGCGGCTTGGGCTGGGCTATTTCACGACCGACATGGGTTTCGTGCTGTTCATGCCGCGCTATGGCGATGCGGCCGTGCGCGGTACGCGCGAACAGCTCTGGTTCTTCCTGGGCGCCATCGCGCCGGGCTGGTTCGTCTGGCAGACGTCTTCCATCGTCGGCATTTACCTGGGCACCATGGTGCCCACGGGCTGGTCGCTGGACTTCGCCGCGGTGCTGGCGCTGCTGGCCATTACGGTGCCGCTGGCCAACACCAAGCCCATGCTGATTTCCATGTTGGCCGCCGGCGTGGTCGCCTGGACCGGGCAGGTCCTGCCGCTGCGTCTCGGCCTGGCGGCCGCCGTCGTGGCGGGCGTGGTCGCCGGCATCTGGGCGGAACGCTACTTCAAGGCCCGCGCATGACCCTCTGGCCCGCCGAGATCTACGTCTATTCCGCCATCCTGCTGCTGGCGCTGTGCAGCGTGCTGACGCGCGCCGGCTTCATGCTGTTCGGCGACTACATCCCCTTGCCGGAGGGCGTGCGGCGCGCCTTGCGCTACGCGCCCGCCGCCGCCCTGACCGCCATCATCGTGCCGGACCTGCTGCCCTGGAAGGCCGGCCTGGGGCCGGTATTCGACTACAAGCTGGTCGCCGGCGTGGTCGCCATCCTGGTTTTCCTGCGCACGCGCAGCGCGGTGCTGGTCATCATCGTGGGCATGCTGGCCCTGTGGGGCCTGCGCTGGCTGGCCGGCTGACGGTTTTGCCAAAACGTCCATCTGGTGGACGCTGTGGGTATGCCCGGCGGGCGCTTCCTGGCGGCCGCCGGAAGGCGTTTGCAATGCCTTTCGAACGCGGACCGGACCGTGTGGTAATGCGGCTGCGCTAAAATCATGTTATCCACAGCAATCCGGGCCTGGTACTGCCCTCATAAGTATCGAATCCAGAATGCGCCGCCTGCCCTGCAAGGCAGGATGCTGATTGCGCGTGTTCAGGTTGTTCCGATGCATATGTAGTGCAGTGCGCGTAGCACTCTCGTTTTGTTCTTTTTCACTGGTCCCGGTATCTGCCTAACCCTGATGACTGAATCCACTCAATCCGTAGCACCCGCCGCTGACGCACCCGCGCCGACGTTCACTGATTTTGGTCTGCATCCCCTGCTGCTGCAGTCCATCGCCGAAACCGGCTACACCACCCCCACGCCCATTCAGGCCCAGGCCATTCCCGTCGTGGTGGAAGGGCGCGACGTCATGGGCGCGGCCCAGACCGGCACCGGCAAGACGGCCGCGTTCACGCTGCCCATCCTGCACCGCCTGATGCCGCTGGCCAACACCAGCGCATCGCCCGCGCGCCATCCGGTGCGCGCGCTGATCCTGACGCCCACGCGCGAGCTGGCTGACCAGGTCTACGAAAGCGTCAAGCGCTACAGCAAGCAGACGCCGCTGCGTTCGGCGGTGGTGTTCGGCGGCGTGGATATCGGTCCGCAGAAGGAAGCCCTGCGCCGTGGTTGCGAAGTGCTGGTGGCCACGCCCGGCCGCCTGCTCGACCACGTCGAGCAAAAGAACGTGAACCTGAGTCAGGTCGGCATCCTGGTGCTGGACGAAGCCGACCGCATGCTGGACATGGGCTTTTTGCCCGACCTGGAACGCATCATCCGCCTGCTGCCCGCGCAGCGCCAGGGCCTGCTGTTTTCCGCGACGTTCAGCAATGAAATCCGCAAGCTCGGCCGCTCGTACCTGAATCATCCGGTCGAAATCGAAGTCGCGGCGCGCAACGCCACCGCCAACACGATCACCCAGATCGCCTACAAGATGCCCAGCGACGCCAAGCGCGCCGCGGTCGTGCACCTGGTGAAGTCGCGCGGCCTGAACCAGGTCATCGTGTTCTCCAACACCAAGATCGGCACGGCGCGGCTGGCCCGCGACCTGGAACGCGATGGCGTCAAGGCCGAATCCATCCACGGTGACAAGACGCAGGCCGACCGCATGAAGGCGCTGGAAGCCTTCAAGGCCGGCGAACTGGAAGTGCTGGTGGCCACCGACGTGGCCGCGCGCGGCCTGGACGTGGCCGGCGTGCCCTGCGTCATCAACTACGACCTGCCGTACAACGCCGAAGACTACGTGCACCGTATCGGCCGTACCGGCCGTGCCGGCGCCTCGGGCGAGGCCATCGCCCTGTTCACGCCCGACGAAGAGCGTTTCCTGCTCGACATCGAAAAACTCATCAAGCGCGAAGTGCCGCGCGGCACCCTCGACGTGCCGGCCGAACTGGTCGCGCGCAGCCACCGCCGCAGCGACGAGCACCGTGGTTCGTCTTCGCGCGAAGGCCGTGAAGGCCGCGACAGCCGCGGTGATCGCGGCCGTTCGTCCGACCGCCGTTCCGGCTACTCGTCCGGCACGTCGCGCCAGCCCGTGGATGATTTCTTCCTCAAGCCCTACGAGCCTTCGGCCCCCTCCGCGCCGGCCGACGAGCCGGCGCCCAGGAGCAACGGCGCATCTTCCGGGCCGAAGCGCCAGATCGCCGTCCTGCTGGGCGGCAGCCGCAAGCCCTGAACCGGGCCCGCATGAAAAAACCCGCAAGCCTTTGGGCCTTGCGGGTTTTTTTATGGCCCGCGCGCGGGGCGCGCAGGCAATTTGTTGCTCAGGCGGCCAGCAAGCGCGGCAGGTCCGGCAATGCCGCGGCAACGGCGGGACTGTTTTCATTCAGGCTTTCGAGCAGGCGTTCCAAGTGGCCGATATGCGGCAGCATCGGGCCGTAGAACACCACCCGCGGGCCGATCTGCACCAGCAGCGTGGGGAAATTCTCCACGTCTTCGTCGCCCAGCAGTTCAGCGTGGTCTTCGATGTCGATCCAGGCGAAGACGTGTTGGGGCAGGGCGTCGGCCAGCGCTTGCAGCTTGGGCTTGTATTGCTCACAGGTATCGCACCAGGCCGCGCAGAAGCAGGCTACCAGCCAGGCGTCGGGCGATGAGCCCAGCCGCGCGCGCAGCGCGGCCAGATCGGTATCGGGTACAAGTAGAGACATGTGGGCAGATCGAGGCGTGTTTGACTATCATACCCGGGATGTCTACCCCCTCATTCCTCGTCCATGACCGCTTTGCGCACTGATTCCGTCCCGCCTGAAAACGGCCGATTTTCCGCTGCCGGCTCTGGCGCCGTCAGCGTGGGCCAGGCGTTCAAACGCGCCCTGGTGTCCCAATGTCACCCCACCATGCTGTTCGCGGTGCTGCTGCCGTTCCTGATTGCGCTGGTGGGGGCCCTGTTGTTGCTGTACCTGTTCTGGACGCCGCTCAATGAATGGCTGGCGGCCGAGGCGGCGCGCTGGGATTTCGTCAATCGGGCGGAAGACTGGATGCTGGCGATGGGGCTGTTCTCGCTCAAGGTCTACATGATTCCCGTGATCGCGGTGGCCATCCTGCTGCCGGTCTCGGGCATCCTGGGCCTGGCGATTGCCGCGGTCTTCGTGATGCCGCTGGTGCTGCGTCACGTCAGCAAGCGTGAATACGTGGGCGTCACGCCGCAAGGCAAGCACGCGACCGCGGTCAGCGTGTGGAACGCGATCTGGGTGTCGCTGGCGTTTGCCGCGGGCTGGCTGCTGACGCTGCCGCTATGGCTGGTGCCGCCCATGGCCATCGTGTTGTCGATCTTCTGGTGGGCGTTCGCGTTTTCGCGCATGATGCGCGTGGATGCCATCGTCGAACATGCCAGCCCCGCCGAGCGCAAGCTCATCCTGGAGCGCAACAACGGCGGCTTCTGGACCATAGGCCTGATCTGTTCGCTGCTGAACCTGTTGCCGCCCGCCTGGGTCATCCTGCCGGTGTTTTCGGCCCTGGTTTATGCCCATTACGGTCTGGAAGCGCTCAAGCGCTTGCGCGAGGACCGCGTCATCGACGTCTGACCGGCGTCATCCCTCTCAACTTTTGGAATCGGACATGGCCGCAGAATCCGCCGCCCGCCGCATCGGCCTCATCATCGTGGGAGACGAGATCCTCTCGGGCCGCCGTCAGGACAAGCATTTTTCCAAGGTCGTCGAGCTTCTGGGCGCGCGCGGCATGCAGCTGGGCTGGGCCGAAATCGTGCCCGACGACCGCGATACGCTCATCGCCACCTACAAGCGCAGCTTCGCCACCGGCGACGTGGTGTTTTCCTGTGGCGGCATCGGCGGCACGCCCGACGATCACACCCGCCAGGCCGCCGCGGCCGCGCTGGGCCTGCCGCTGGCGTTGCATCCCGAGGCCGAGCAGGCCATCGCCCTGCGCACGGCCGAAATGGCCGCCAAGGGGCAGGGCGCCGCCGACATGAGCGCGCCGGAAAACCAGCAGCGTCTGCAGATGGGCGTGTTTCCGCAAGGCTGCGAGGTCGTGCCGAACCCCTATAACCGCATCCCCGGCTTCTTCATCAAGGACCACACCTTCGTGCCGGGCTTTCCCGTCATGGCTTGGCCCATGCTCGAATGGACGCTGGATACGCGCTATCGTGCGCTGCAGCATGTGCGCGCCCATGCGGAACATTCCTTCCTGGTGTTCAGCATGCCTGAATCGCGCATCACGCCGGCCATGCAGACCGTGGAAACGCGCTGGCCCGGCGTGCGGGCGTTCAGCCTGCCCAGCGTGGGCGAGGCCGGCGGCACGCCGCATATCGACCTCGGCGTGAAGGGCGAGCCGGCTGCGGCCGCTGAAGCGCTGGAGTATTTGCGGGCCGAGGTGCTGCGCCTGGGAGGCAAGCTGGCGCCCCCGCCAGCAGCGTGAAGCCAGGGCCGCCCAATATGCGCGGCCCTTTTTTTGATACAAAAACCGGTTGCCAAACGCGCCAGTAAATTTCACAATACGGGAAAGAACTGTTTGCTGCGATGCCGCAAGTCCGGTTCCCGAAGGTGGGGCCCTACAGGCGGCGCGGCTGTCCTCGCTCCCCTTTCCATGTCCCGTCTCCCCACTACCCGCAATGCCCTGGACGCCGAGACCGAAGGCGCCTCCGCCCATCCCATCGCTATCCAGGTGATCGAACGCGCCATGCGTCTGCTCGACGCCCTGGCCGCGCAGCCGGATCCGGTAACGCTGAAGGAACTGTCCGCGACCACCGGCCTGCATGCGTCCACCGCGCACCGCATCCTGAATGACCTGGTCGTGGGCCGCTATGTCGAACGCGTCGACAACGGCTTGTATCAATTGGGCATGCGCCTGCTGGAGCTGGGGTCGCTGGTCAAGGGGCGCCTGAACGTGCGCGAGGCGGCCATTTCCGCCATGCGCTCGCTGCACAAGCTGACCGGGCAGACCATCAACCTGTCGGTGCAGCAGGGCGATGAGATCGTCTACATCGAGCGCGCTTGGAGCGAACGCTCGGGCATGCAGGTGGTCCGCGCCATCGGCGGCCGCGCGCCGCTGCACCTGACCTCCACCGGCAAGCTGTTCCTGTCCACCGCCGATGCGCGCCAGGTCCGCGCCTACGCGTTGCGCACCGGCCTGGCCGGCCACACGCGCAACAGCCTGACCGACCTGGACCGCCTGGAACGCGAATTGGCGCTGGTGCGGCGCCACGGCTATGCGCGCGACAATGAGGAACTCGAACTCGGCGTGCGCTGTATCGCCGCGGGCATTTTCGACGACACCGGCAAGCTGGTCGCGGGCCTGTCCATCTCGGCTCCGGCCGAACGACTGCAGGACGACTGGATCAAGGCCCTGGTCGACACCGCCGCCAGCATTTCCGAAGCGTTGGGCTACGAGCCCTCGGTATCCTCCGGCTTCAACGGCCTGGGCATGGCGGCAGAGGCCCTGCGCCCGTAGTCCAAGGCCGCCCGGCCAAAAAAGAAAAGCCCCTGATGGGGCTTTTCTTCCAGGTGCGCCGTAAAGGCGCCCGTTCGGATTACTGCTGTTCGACGCCAGCCTTCTTGAACAGTTCGCCCCACTGCGGAACTTGCTGCTTGACCTTGGCTTCCAGGGATTGCGGATTGGCGTCGGACGTCAGCACCGTGGCGCCCAGCTGCTTCATACGGTCCTGGAACTTGGGATCGGCCAGGCCGGCCTGCAGGCTCTTGACCAGCTTGTCCACGACCGGCTTCGGCGTGCCCTTCGGCACCCACATGCCATGCCAGATGCCCACTTCAAAACCCTTGTAGCCGGATTCGTCCATGGTCGGCAGGTTCGGCAGCGTGGGGACGCGCTTCAGACTGGTGACGGCGTAGGCCTTCACCTTGCCACTGTCGATCTGCTGGGTGGTGTTGGTGGTCTGGTCGCACAGCAGGTCCACCTGCTTGCCCAGCAGGTCGTTCATGGCCGGCGCGGTGCCCTTGTAGGGGATGGTCAGCAGCTGCACACCCAGCGCCTCGACCAGCATGGTGCCGCACAGATGGCTGGCGGCGCCGATGCCGGCGTTGGCCAGGGACACCTTGTCCTTGTTCTGTTTGACGTACTCGGCCAGTTCCTTGATGTTGTTGGGCGGGAAGTCCGAACGCGCGATGATGGTCATCGGCACGTCGACCACCAGACCGATGGGTTCGAAGCTCTTGTAGGGGTCGTACCCCGGGTTCTTGTACAGCGAGGGCGCCGTCGAGAAGCCGGCGTGCATCAGCAGGACGGAATAGCCGTCAGGCTGCGCGCGCGCCACCTGGGTGGTGCCGATGGTGCCACCGGCGCCGCCCTTGTTCTCGACCACGACCGTCTGGCCCAGGCTCGGCCGCATGGCTTCCGCGAGCGAACGCGCGACGTTGTCCGTCGGGCCGCCTGCGGCGAACGGCACCACCATATTGATGGGGCGATCCGGATATTCGGCTTGGGCGGCGCCGGCTGCGAGCATGGCGCTGACCGCGAGCAAGGCCGAAAGCGTGCGGGGGATGAGGGTCATGGAGTCTCCAATTGCAGGGTTTTGCTGCTGCGATGTCATTGTTGCGCGCTGACTTGTGGGTTTATTTGTCTGTCATCAGCGTGAAAGCAGTTTAGAAAACAATTGATACGACGTCACTTCGGGTATTTCCTGAATCCTGGGAAATCTTTGTGCTGGATCAAGCCCGGATCAGGCGTGCACCGTCAAAGTGCAATTCTTTGTTGCGTTGCACAAAAACTCCTTGACAAGTTTTTTTGCCAGTCTAGAATGTGAATTGTGCAGTGCATCAAACGGGCCGGCGGTAGCTTGTAGTACCAGTTTCCGCGCACGTTTCTATAGTTCGTCGCAGACAACCATCCTTACTTGCCGGACAGCCTCCGGCTACCCCTAAAGGAGCATTCTATGAGCGCTATTCCGCAACAAGTCCTGGACCGTCAAAAGGCCAGCATCAACACCATCGTGGCCGCCCAGACCGCTGTTTTCGCCGGCTTCGAAAAGCTGGTCGAACTGAACCTGAAGGTCGTCCGCGCCACCCTGGACGAAGTCGCTCAGAAGTCGCAGCAAGCCGCTGAAGTCAAGGATCCGCAGGAAGCCGCCGCTTTCGCCTCGGGCCTGCTGCAGCCGGGCGCCGAGAAGGCCATGGCCTACACCAAGCACGTGTATGACATCGTCGCCGGCGTGCAGACCAGCCTGGTCAAGCTGACCGAAGAACAGATCGCCGAAGGCCAGCAGCAGCTGAGCGAAGCCGTCGACCAGTTCTCCAAGAACGCCCCGACCGGCTCCGAGAGCGCCGTTGCCCTGATCAAGTCCTCGCTGGCCACCGCGACCAGCGCCTACGATTCCATGACCAAGGCTGCCAAGCAGGCTGCCGAAGTCGCCGAGTCGAACCTGAACGCCGCCGCCAACGCGACCTTCAAGGCTGCCTCGGACGCTGCCGACGCCGCCACCAAGGTTGCCAGCCGCAGCCGCCGCAGCGCCTAAGTTTTTGGCGCGCAGTGCTGCGCAAACCGCAGTTATGTAGTACTGTTGAGTGACAGAGCAGAGCTGGAATTAGGGCCACCCACCGGGTGGCCCCTTTTTTTTGCCTGTCTTTTGCCTGTTTTGCCGGCGGCGTTTCGGGTCAGCGCGCCACGGCGCGCACGCACTCACCCACCAGGGCCGGGCCGCGGTAGATCAGGCCGGTATAGAGCTGCACGGCGTCGGCGCCCGCGTCCATTTTCTCGCGCGCCTGCCGGCCCGACATCACTCCGCCCACGCCGATGATGGCCAGGCTGCCGCCGAGCTTTTCCTTCAGGCGTCGGATGACGGCCAGCGACAGTTCATGCACCGGAGCACCCGACAGGCCACCCGCTTCCTCGGCATGCGGCTGACCGGTGACGGCATCCCGCGAGAGAGTGGTGTTGGTGGCGATGACGCCGTCGATGCCATGGCGCGGCAGTGTCTCCGCGATGGAATCGATCTGCTCGTGCGTCAGATCGGGAGCGATCTTCACCGCCATGGGCACGCGCCGTTGGTATTGATCTTCCAGCGCGCGGCGCTTGTCCGCCAGTTGCGCCAGTAGGGCCGACAGCTCGTCGCCGCCTTGCAGCGCGCGCAGATTCTTGGTGTTGGGCGAGGAAATGTTCACCGTCACGTAGTCGGCGTGCGGATAAACCCCTTCCAGTCCGATCAGGTAGTCGTCCGCGGCGCGCTCGATGGGCGTATCCGCGTTCTTGCCGATGTTCAGCCCCAGGACGCCGCCTTGCTTGCGCCAGGTGCTGCGCTGCACATTGGCCAGGAAGGCGTCCAGTCCCTGGTTGTTGAAGCCCAGCCGGTTGATCAGCGCGTTGGCGCGGGGCAGCCGGAACATGCGCGGCTTGGGATTGCCGGGCTGGGCGCGCGGAGTCACCGTGCCTACCTCGATAAAGCCGAATCCCAGGTTGCCCAGCGCGTCAATATAAGCGCCGTTCTTGTCCAGGCCGGCGGCCAGCCCGATCGGGTTGGCCAGCTGCAAGCCCATCAGCGTGCTGGGCGCCTTCGGCTGCGCATGCATGAGCTTGCGCGTCGCCCCGCATTCATAGGCGCGTTGCAGGCCCGACAGGGTGACTTCGTGGGCGGTTTCCGCGTCCATGGCGAACAGTGCCGGGCGGGCCAGGGGATAGGCGTGGAAGAGGATAGACATGGGGCGGAATTGTAGAGCGAATTTTGCCGGCCCTGCGCCGCGCCTGGCGCCCGCGGGGAGGTCAGGATCAGGCGGACGGCGGCGCGGGCTGCTCGCCCCACACGCCATCGACCAGGTACTGAGCGGGGTGGAAGCTGGATTTGTAGGACATCTTGCGGCTGTCCGCGATCCAGTAGCCCAGGTATAGCCTGGGCAGGTTCAGTTTGCGGCATTGCTCGATCTGCCACAGGATGCTGTAGGTGCCCAGGCTGCCGGCGAGGTCGGGATCGTAGAAGGTGTAGACGGAGGACAGGCCGTCGTCCAGCACGTCGATGATGGACACCATGACCAGCGCGCCGGTCTCGTCGCGGAACTCGACCAGGCGGGTATTGACGCGGCTGGTGAGCAGGAATTGCGCATACTGGGTGCGGCTGTCTTCGTCCATGCCGCCGCCCGGGTGGCGGCCCTGCTGGTAACGCGTGTACAACCGGTAGTGTTCGGGCGACCAGGCCAGCTCCGCCACGAACGATTGCAGGCCCTGGTGGTCGCGCCAGGCGCGGCGCTGGCTGCGGTTGGGCGCAAAGTTTGCCGTATCCACGCGCACCGGGATACAGGCATGGCAGTTGTCGCAATGCGGCCGGTAAGTAAACAGCCCGCTGCGCCGGAAGCCTTGCTCCACCAGTTGTGAATACGTGCCCGCGTTGATCAGGTGGCCGGGCGCGGCGACCTGCGACCGTGCCTGGCGACCCGGCAGATAGCTGCAAGGGTAGGGAGCGGTGGCGTAGAACTGCAGGGTGGAGAAAGGGAGTTCTTTGAGCTGGCTCATCGGAGGTCCCGCGTTGCGGCGGCAGGCCCGCAAGGGGCTGGCTACATATTAACGCCGAACCCCGGGCCCGATGCTGTGTCGGGATGCAAGCGGCCGGCGCTGTCCAGCGTGCCGCGGCTCCACGCGATGGCGGGCAGCGCCGTGGCTGCCCGCACATGCTGCAGGAAGGCGGCGCGCGGGATGGGGCGCGCGCCCAGGCTGGCGAGGTGGCGCGTCTGCTGCTGGCAGTCAATGCGCTCCACGCCTTGCGCGGCCAGGTATCGCACCAGGTAGGACAGGGCGATCTTGGAGGCATTGGGCGCGCGGGTGAACATGGATTCGCCGAAGAACATGCGGCCCAGCCCGATGCCGTAGAGGCCGCCGGCCAGTTCGCCGTCGATCCAGGTTTCGATGCTGTGCACGTAGCCGGCCTCATGCCAGGCGCGATAGGCCTGCTGCATGGCCGCGGTGATCCAGGTACCCGGTTGGCCGTCGCGCGGGGCGGCGCATTGCGCCATCACCTCGGCAAAGGCGGTGTCCACCCGCACCTGCACACGCGGCGCGGCGGCATGCTCCTGGCCGGCGATCTGCCGCAGCAGCTTGCGCAGCGAATGCGAGGGCGCGAAGTCCTTGATGCCCAGCACCATGCGCGGATCGGGGCTCCACCAGAGTATCGGCTCGCCCTCGGAATACCACGGGAAGATGCCGTTGGAGTAGGCCTCGATCAGCCTGGCTGTCGACAGGTCCGCGCCCGCGGCGAGCAGGCCGTCGGGATCCGCTAGCGCAAACTCCGCAGGCGGAAAGGGCGTGTCGACGGCTAGCCAGGGCAGTTTCAACGGTGCGATTCTAGGGTGTAGTGATGGGGGGAGAACACGCCTTGCTTGCGGTCGTCGAAGTAGTGGCGCAGCGTCGTGGCCACGGTGCGAAACGCCAGGTCGTCCCAGGGGATCTCGGACTCGTCGTAGTAGCGGGCCTCCAGGCTTTCGGGGCCCGGGTCGAGCTCGGCCGACAGCGCCTCGGCCAGGTAGAACACATGCACCTGATCGATCTGGGGCAGGTCGATGACGGTATAGAGTTCGCCCAGCTTGATGCGGGCGCCGGATTCTTCCAGCGTTTCGCGGGCGGCGCCCTGCGCCGTGCTTTCGCCCAGTTCCATGAAGCCGGCCGGCAGGGTCCAGGTGTTGTAGCGCGGTTCGATGGCGCGCCGGCACAGCAGCACCCGGTTTTCCCAGACCGGCAGGGTACCGACCACCAGCCTCGGATTCTGGTAATGGATTGCGCCGCAGTGATCGCAGATGTCGCGTTCGCGGTTGTCGCCTTCGGGAACCCGGCGGCTGATGGGCGAGCCGCATTGGCTGCAGAAATGCGAACGGCGCGGCGCGGGGAAGTATTCGAGGGGCGATTTTGCGGTCATGGGTACGATTCTAACGGCTGCGGCGGGGGCTGGCGCGCCGGCTTGGAACGGCCGGGGAGGGGGCGCCGAAGCGGCCCTCCAGATGCTCCACGAAGGATCGTACCTTGGGCGACAGGAAGCGCCGATGCGGGTAGACGGCGTACATGGAGATCGAGGTGTGGGCGTAATCGGTCAGCAGCGCGACCAGGCGACCGGCGCGGATGTCCTCACCCACCAGGAAATCGGGCTGCAGGATGATGCCGTGGCCGGCCAGGGCCGCGGTCCGCAGCACGTCGCCGTTATTGGCCCGCAGGGCCGCGTTCACGCGCACCAGATGGGTCACGCCGTCCTTCTCGAAGTGCCATTCGTTGCCGGTGCTGGCGTAGGCGTAATGCAGGCAGCGGTGCTGCTTCAGTTCTTCCGGCGTCTGCGGCGTGCCGTGGCGCCGCAGGTACTCGGGGGCGGCGCAGACCAGCAGCTGCTGCGGCGCCAGCGGCCGCGCGACCAGCGAGGAATCCTGCAGCGGACCGATGCGCACCGCCACGTCGTAGCCATCTTCCACCAGGTCCACCACGCGATCGTTCAGGTCCAGGTCGATGACCACGTCGGGATAGCGCTGCAGGTACTCGGCAATGGCGGGTCCCAGGTGCAGGATGCCGAACGACACCGGCGCGCTCACCCGCAGGCGGCCGCTGGGACGCTGGCCCTCGGCCTGCAACGACAGCTCCAGGTCCGCCACCTCGGCCAGGATGGGCCGCACGCGTTCATAGAAGGCGCGTCCGGCGTCGGTCATGCTCAGCTTGCGCGTGGTGCGGTTCAGGAGGCGCACGCCGTACTTCTGTTCCAGATAGGCGATCTGGCGCGTGACCACGGAACGGGCCTGGCCCATCTTGTCGGCCGCGGCCGCGAACGAACCCAATTCCACGACCTTGGCATAGGTCTGCATGGCGGTATGCGTGTCCAAGATTGTTTCCTATCGGGGAACAATAATTTGCAATTCTGCATGTTTATCTTTGTTTTTGGAATCGCAAAAATAGCGCTCATCAAGAATCTTCCCATCCTGGGCGATTCCCCACCGCTCTAGGAGAGTGCAATGGTTGATACCCGTACCGCGCCCTATGCCGCGCTGCTGCTGCGCGTGGCGCTCGGCGTCATGTTTCTGGCCCACGGCCTGACCAAGCTGCTGGTATTCACGCTGCCCGGCACCGCGCAGTTCTTCGCCAAGATCGGCTTCGCCGGTTGGCTGGCGTATCCGGTGACCTTCTTCGAGGTCGGCGCCGGCGTGTTGCTGATCCTGGGGATCGTGCCGCGCTGGGTCGCCGCCATTGCCGTGGTGCAACTGTTCGTGGCGTCGACGGTGCATTTTCCCAATGGCTGGGGCTTCGGCAATGCCGGCGGCGGCTGGGAATATCCGATCTTCCTGACCGTGGCGGCCGCTGTGCTGGCGCTGCTGGGCGACGGCAAGTACGCGCTGGTCAAGAGCGGCCGCGGCTGATCGCTGCGCGCACCAGACTGTCTACCGCCACGGACGTGGCCGACAGGACGGCCGGACCCTAGAATGGCCCGGCCGTTTTCCATTTCTGGAGTTTCCATGTTCTTCCCGAAGTCGTACTTCAAGCGCGCCGCCGCTGCGGCCATGCTGGCCCTGGCCTTGTCTCCCGCCGTCCATGCGTCCGCTGAACAGGAAGCCGCCAACAAGGCGGCCGTGCTGGCCTTCTACGAGAAGGGCCTGAACCAGAAGGACGCGGATGCGGCGCTGAAATACGTGGGCGACCGCTATGTGCAGCACAACCCCAATGCGGCAGACGGCCCCGAGGGTTTCCGCAAATTCATCGCCTTCCTGCGCGACAAGTTTCCGCAATCGCGCAGCGAAATCAAACGTGTCCTCACCGACGGCGACTATGTGATCCTGCATGTGCACGCGGTGCGTCAGCCCGGTGACCGTGGCAGCGCCATCATCGACATCTTCCGCCTGGAGCAGGGCAAGATCGTGGAGCATTGGGACGCGGTGCAGCCCATCCCCGAGCAGTCCGCCAATCCCAACGGCATGTTCTGAACGTGCCGGTCAGGCGCGGGGTTCCGGGTCGAAGCCGAATTCCCGCGCCACATCCTTTTGCGCGATCAGCGCCAGCGGCGCGGCGGCATAGGTTCCGGGTAGAACGGCCTGTATCGTGCCGCCGGGCGAGAGTTGCGCCAGCGCGTCCAGCAGCGGCTCTCCGTCCGCCGTAGCCATCTTTTCCAGCAGCGGCGGCAGATCGCGGTCCAGCACGATGCCTGCTCCCAATGGCGTCATCGCATACAGCTGGCCCGCATCGTCCAGCTTCCACGCGGCCACCGAATCGACCCTCTGATTCGTGTGCGTGAGCAGGTTGCTATTGTCGTCGCTCAAGCGCAGCACATAGGGCGCCGCGTCCAGGCGCAGGTACACGCGTTGGGGGCCATTCTGGAAAAACCAGCGCCCCGCGTCGTCGTGTTCATAGTTGCGGTTGATGAATTCCAGGATCTGCGTGTTGGTGATGGACTCGCCCGGACCGCCCGCGGCCGATTGGCCTTGCGGGTGCAGGCGCCAGCGACCGCGCGCGTCCAGCGACAGCCAGCCGTATACCGCCGGCACGTCGGGCCAGCGCGCTAGCGCGTCCTTCACCGATTGATCCATGTTCAGGGCCGGATGATGATGGGAGGAGGGTTGATGATGATGGCGGGCGCCGGCATCGCGGGCACCACCACCGGCTGCGGCATTTGCACGTAGCCATGGCGGTAGTCGTCCCGGCACTTGCGCTTTTCCTGGTAGTCGCCGTTGCGCTTCCATTTGCGCTCGACCTTACAGGCGCCGTCCCAATATTGCTCTTTATACTCGCGGCCGTGGCGATGGCGGTGCTTGTCCGAATCCGCCTGCGCCGCAAGCGGGGCCAGCGTGAGCAAGGCCGCGGTGGACAGCGTCAGCAGCGCGGAGGAAGAGCGGGCTCGAGAGTTCGGAATAGTGCGCATGGAATCGTCGTCAGTTGCAAACGGCGTCACCATAGCAATCATTTGATTGACGGCGCGTAGTGATGCGTAACGAGATGCTGGAGGGCAGGCCGCAATCGTACCTGAGATCCTCATTTTCGATCCCGGGCTCCGGTCTTTCCGCGATTCTGATTTACGGGAAGCCGCGGGCGGCGTAAAACGTGAGCGTTAACTTCTACCCGGCGGGTTCCGACCTATGAAGATCGCTATTCTCGACGACTGGTTCGACACGCTGCGCCGCCTGCCTTGTTACTCGCTGCTGCGCGATCACGAGGTCACCGTCTGGACGGATCACGTGGAAGATACCGATGTGCTGGCAAAGCGTCTGGCCGATACGGAAGCACTGGTACTGATCCGCGAGCGCACCACGATACGGCGCGAATTGATCGAGCGATTGCTCAAGCTGCGGTTGATCAGCCAGCGTAGCGTCTACCCGCACATCGACGTCGCCGCATGTACCGATCATGGCGTCCTGGTGTGCTCGGACCTGCACGCGGACACGCCTTCGTATGCCGCCGCGGAGCTGACCTGGGCACTGGTGCTGGCCGCCATGCGCCAGCTGCCGCAACAAGTTGAATCCATGCGCCAGGGCGGTTGGCAATGCGGAGTGGGCCACACCGTCCGTGGCAAGACCATGGGCATCTTCGGCTACGGACGCATCGGCCAGGTGGTAGCGGGCTATGCGCGGGCATTCGGCATGCGGGTGCTGGTCTGGGCTCGTCCCGAGTCGCTGCAGCGCGCGCGTGAGGATGGCTACGATATCGCGGCCTCCAAGGCGGAGTTCTTTTCATCCTGCGACGTGCTGTCGCTGCATATGCGGCTGGTTCCCGCCACCAAGAGCATCGTCGGCGCGGCGGATCTCGCGGCCATGAAAGAGGGGGCGCTGCTCGTGAACACCAGCCGCGCAGGCCTCATCGAAGCCGGCGCCCTGGTGCCGGCGCTGCTGGCCAAACGCCCGGCCATGGCGGCGCTGGATGTGTTCGAGCAGGAGCCCTTGACCGACACGTCGAATCCGCTTTTGCAGATGCCCAACGTCGTGTGCACGCCCCATATCGGATACGTGACCTACGAGGAATGGGATCTGCAATTCAAGGACGTGTTCAATCAGATTCTCGCGTTTGCGGCGGGGGCGCCGGTAAACATGGTGAATCCGCAGGTGGCGGCGCCATGAACGCATCCCTGGAACGCCTCGCGAAACAGCTTGATCTGGACGCCGGCCGCAATGAACGCCTGCGTCTGGCATTTGGTCATGCCTGTGCGCTTCGGGTCGAGCATTTGCTTGAAGAGCAGGAAGTCGTGGATTGCCTGGCGATTCTCGGCCGGTATCTGGACGGCGCAATCGGCCATGGACGGCTGCAGCAGGCTGGTACCCAGGTCTCGCGCCTGGCGAACCAGCATCAGGGATCGAAATCCATAGACGGCTGCGGCCATGCCGCCGTGTCTGCGACCTACGCCGTCGCCAGCGCCCTGGCCGGCAAGGCGCTGCGGGCGGCTGAATATGCGGCTTATGCCGCAGTCTACGGTCAGGGCGGCTATGGCGCTGTTTCAGATCCCGAGTCGTTCGAGCCGGAGTTCGCCTGGCAAGCGGAATGTCTGGCTTCGTTGGCTACCCGCGAGGCTGAATCGCATCCTGCGCCATAGTTGACCGCTCCGGAAAACAAAAAACCCGCAGAGCGTTAGCTGCGGGTTTTAAGAAATCGCTGGAGGCGCAAGCCGGAATCGAACCGACGTACACGGATTTGCAATCCGCTGCATAACCACTCTGCCATTGCGCCAGCACTTGCAAGAAAAAAGGAAGCGCGGTGTAGGCCGTTGCTTCCTTTTTGTATTTGGAGCGGGAGACGAGTCTCGAACTCGCGACCTCAACCTTGGCAAGGTTGCGCTCTACCAACTGAGCTACTCCCGCAGGGGTACTGCGTTTTTGGTGTGATTTCTGATTTGGTTTTCAGAAGGCCGTGTCCACCAAAGACAGCGATTATACACAGAAATTAGGGCTTGTGTAGCCTGGCAAGGCGGGGAGGTGAAAAAAGTCCCCGCTTGCCGGGCTATGCGGGCCGTCAGGCGGTGTCGCCGGGGGCGGGCGTGGCGGCCGCAGCGTCGGGCACGGAATCAGGCACGGGCGCGGCAGCAGGCGCCTCGGCCGGCGACGAGGCCGGCGCGGCGGCGTTCTTCGCGGGACGAGCCTTGCCGGCCGGCCGGCGCGAAGCCTGGCGGCGCGCATAGGCGGCTTGCTCAGCCGTCACCGTGCCTGCCGGCTGGCCCTGCAGGTCGACGCGGGCCGCGTCCGCGACCATGCTGCCCCAGTAGCGGCTGCCCTTGCACCAGGTGGCGATGGCCTGCTTGAGCTGTTCTTCCGTCATGCCCAGTTTTTCCAGATGCTGGGCGGCGTCGGCCAGGATGCCCTGCTTGAGCGGCAGCTTCGGCGCGGGATTCTTGGGGAATGCCTGCGGGAAGTGTTTCTGCAGGCGCCAGATGGCCTCGACAGCGGGGTCGACGGGCTCGCGCTTTTGCTGCGGGCGGGCGGCAGCCTTCGCTTGACCAGACTCGCGCTTTTGCTGCGGCCGCGCCGTAGCCTTCGCTTGATCAGGCTCCCGCTTCTTTGTCCGGCCTGCCGCCTTCGGTTGGACCGGCACCGCCTTTTGAGCCTGTGCCCGCAGCTGCTCGCGCAGGTCGGCAAGTTTTTCAAAACCCATTGTTATTTCCAACACCTCAGATTTGTTCAGGCTGAAGGTTACCGCAAGTGCGCGAATGCAGCACTGTCGAACGGGCGTATGTGTGGCGGCGACGCCATGGCCGTTGCCGGCGCCGTGTGCGAATTTGCCGGAAATCAACGTCCGGCGGTCGGGCAGGACGGCTGCCCGGGAACCTGTACCGCGCGGCCTTTCAACAGGATGGGCGAGCCCGGATACACGTGAAAGGGATCCACCGGCCGGCCATCGACCGTGGCGTCCTTCACCTGATAGCGCACATTGCCCGACGCGGCCAGCCAGGCGCCTTCCGCCTCGCAGCGCAGCGACAGTTCCGAGGTCTCGCTTTGCGGCAGCAGTCGTACCAGGGTGCTGAACGCAAGGGTGACGACTACGTTGCCGGAGGTGCCTTGTCCTCCGCGATCCAGCAGGTTGACGACCGGCTTGATGTCCAGCCGGTAAACCTGTTCCTGCGTCACGTCCACCAGGGGTTTGAGGGTGACGGCCTTGCTTTGTCCGGGCGCCAACGAAAGCCGGAATGGATAGACGTAGAGGCTGGGCCGCTCAGTTTGCGCGACGGGTTCCAGGCGTTCCTGCTCGATCTCGATGCCAGGGTTGAGCAGGCGCGACAGGGCGATGGACACGTATTCCGCGCGATCTCCCTGATTGGCGATACGGACCGAGGTGGGCTTGCCTTGTACGATGGCGAGTTTGGGAGTCACGTCGACATGCGCGAGCGCTGGCGCAGCAAGCCAGGGCGCCAGGAGTAGCGACAGGCGGCGATAGGATTTCATCTGTTTCTCTTCGAGAATCGACAGCGCCGCGCGTCAGGGAACCCAGGCTACCGGTTCAAAGACCAACGACAACTCGCCGATATAGTTGCCCGCTGTCTCCTTGAAATTGCCTTGGGGCGGGTAGGCCGAAATCGCCAGGCGGTAGTAGCCAATGGAATCTTCGCCCGCAACGGGAGCCGGCGGATTCTGGAATTTGGTGTCCTGACCGACCGCCAGGGCTTTCCGCTCGCCGCCTTCCGCTGCCAGGAAAACCTCGGGTTGGCGGAACATCTGGGCCGTGTTTGCCGTGTTGCGAATTTCCAGTGGCCGGTCCATGCGCACCAGGAATGCGCCGGTCGAGGACACGATGCGCAAGCGCGCCTGGGTCTCATACGGCGAGTCCCAGCCTCGCAGTTGCTGCATGGGCAAACCCTGGTCGAACCAACCGCCTTTGTCGTTCGTGACCAGCAGTCGGTTGGCTGCCTTGACCGTGGCGGTAATGTGGCTCGTGGTTTTGCCGGTCACGAAGATCTCCATGGCGGGGACTGCTGCGGGGAGCATTCCAAGGGCCAGTAGCAGGCAGACGTGAGCCGGAATTGTGTTCATGTGTCGGTTCTCATGGGATTCAAGGCTGAGCGTTCTTCGCGATCTGATAGATCAGCACGCCGTACGCCATGTTGATGATCAAGGGAGCGGCGCTTCTATCGACCTTATCGGTACTTAGAATTACGCGCTCTCGTGGCCGGAAGGTGACGCGCCAAACCTGCGTGCGGGCAGGCGTATTCAAGATACGCAGGCTCATCCGGTACTTTTGCCCCGGCGCCAGGATCAGACGGTTGGGCGTGATCAGCAAGCTAGGTTGTTCGGTCTTGCCAACCGGCACCAGCACTTCCGGCATCGATCCGGGATTGAGCAACAGCTGCTGCTCCACATCCAGATAGAGGGCGCTGTCGCCGAGGTTCTCCGCTAGCAGTTCGCCCGGCGCCTTGCCGGGGTCCAGCCGCAGCTCGGCGCGCGGCAGATGCAGGACGCCAGCCGCCAGACCGTGCTGGGGCCAGGGCAGGGCGAGTACGGCAAAGATAAACGTGGCGCGGCAGGCGAACGGCCGGGCGAGGGCGCGAAGGCTCATGGCACGAACTAGGGCCGCGCAACGACCGTGAATGTGAGCACGTCGGCATAGTCGCCTTCTTTCGCGCCCTGCGGCGTGGTGGCGGTGAACGTGGGTGTGAAGCACTCGCGACCGCTATTGCCCAGGGCAAAGACGATATTGCGGGTATTGGGCAGCTCGACATCGGTGAGCGTCAGCGCGTTCTGCAACACGAGCCGGTACGACACCGCGTCGGCAGGCGAGGTAAGGTGCTTGAGCTGGTAAGAGCCGTTGCTGGAAAGTCCGTTTTGGTTGGTGGCGTTGATGGCGTAACGCAGTCCTGTCGATTTCTGGTCGTCGTGGGTGAAGCATAGCTGTCCGGATGCGTCGGGAAACCGCTTCGGCACCGACACTCCCTGCTCCAATTCCCCCAGGTCCCAGTTTGGCGCTGTCATGGTGATTTTGGTGTCTTGTAGCTGAGGCCTCGTGGGATCTCCCGTGTTGCAATTGCCTGAATCATCGGTCGTGCTGATTGAGACTGTCTTGACGTCGCGAAGCAAGGGGCTTCCAACCCTCTGTAGCGCGGCGGTTCTCACGCCAATGGCAGGCCAGGATTGGAGGAGTTGGTTTCGAAGACGGATTTCCACTCTTGCGGCG
The DNA here is from genome assembly GCF_017355315.1 of Achromobacter sp. SD115. Lineage (NCBI taxonomy): Bacteria > Pseudomonadati > Pseudomonadota > Betaproteobacteria > Burkholderiales > Alcaligenaceae > Achromobacter > Achromobacter sp. SD115. The sequence goes on from NZ_JADIJM010000017.1 coordinate 101,989, forward strand.
TGCGCGGACGCGTTTACCCAACTCCCTCCATTTCTTTCTCCTGAGTACAGATTGAAGCCTGCAATCGAGAGTAAGTCGGATGACGGCGCGCCATTCAGGGTGACCTGATCCGCAACATGGGCGGGGGCCTGCAGGTTGCCGGCTTGGTCATAGAGCTGGACCAGGATTGCTCGAGTTTGGAAGCTGCCGCTGGGAACTCCTGTTAGATCGAAGGTAACCCGGAACAGACCCACGCCGTTGCCCAGATCCTTGTACGAGCAATCGCGATAACCCTGGACAAGGCTGATGTCCTGGTAGTCGGGATCCGTCCTTGTTGGGGGAGGATTGCCGCATTTCGAAGGGAAAATCCTGCAAAAAAGGCCGAAACCGTCGAGCTTTTCGGGCGTTTCGGACGCATTCGTCAAACCCGACGCCAGCGTCAGGAAAAAGAACAACGCCAGCAGCGGAATCTTGAAACGGGGTGGGAGTGCCATTCTTCGTCGCTCTTGGATGGTGGTTGCATTCATCCGCGGCAATTGAACGTCTGTGGCGAGTCGTCGATTCTCATCGTCAGGGGCTTGGCCGGGAAGTGTTGCGTGATGCCTGGGTACAACGCCATCTGGTCCCGTTCCTGCTTATTGCCTGGCGAGGAGACATCCGAAAGGAAGATGCGGACATTGCCAGTGTTCTCTAATGTCACGCCCTCCTTCTCGCAGCGATGCGACCAACTCGCCCGCTGGTTGGCGGGAGGCGGCATGTGCTGAATCAGCACGCCATAAGCGATGGCGACGGACATCGGGGCCGTGATCTTGTCCTGAGGGGCTTCGTCGACATGCATGGCTTTCACCGGAACGATATACAGGCGATACATCTCCTCCGATACGGGCACCGCCAGCGACTTCAGACCGATCGAACGGCTCTGGCCCGGCCCCAATGTCAGCTTGTCGGTATTGGCGAGCACGCTGGGGTGTTCGAGTTGGCTCAGCGGCACTTTTTCTTCTGGCTGCTGGCCAGGATTCATGACCTTCAGTAGCGAGATCGATAGATAGAGCGGCGCGTCTCCCACGTTCCTGACGGTCACGCCGTACTCATGGCCATTGAAGACTTTCAGGCGGGCCGGCATCACCATCAGTTCGCCGTCGGCTCGCGCCAGCGGCGCCGCCAGCAGCATCAGGCAGAATACTGAGGGTAGGGCGGTGCGTAGCATCATGGTTTTCTCCTGGTTTCGTGCTCGCTTACTGGCAGCGGTAGTAACCGCCGTTGTAGGTGTTCGTGAGGTCGCAGCGATAGCGGCGGCCAGGCTGCGCCACCGTGATCACGCGGAGCACGGTCTTGCTGGCGATTGAGAACAACCCGTTGGGATACGCGGAGTCTCCAGTCTCGAGGATGCTCCCGCCCACGGGTTTGCCGGAAGGGTCCGTCAGAATGCCGCTATAGACCATGTGGATCGCCACTTTGGCTTGCGCCGCGTATACCTGACCAGGATGGGCGCGGACGATATTGGCTGGGACCTCGATGTTCATGTCCATGTCCGCGCTATTGCTCAGTACCCGGGCAAACGGCACATCGTTGTAGTTGTTCAGCGGTACGGCATACGTACCGCCGCCTGCCACCGGATGGCCCTCCACGTTGAAGCCATAGGGCGTGCCCGGGACGTCCGGTGTCTTCAGCAGCATGGCGCTGCCGCTGCCGCTATAGCGGCCCAACGCCAGACCGTCTGCGCTGGCGGCCAGCATGCCGCGGTAATTGAAATCCGCGTTGCTGCCGCCGTCGCCGTGGCCAAGATTGAGGGAGACATCGCCGAGCGTGCCGGAGCGGCTGCCCTGGAGGCTGGCGCTGTCGTTCCTGCCGCTTCGGTTGACCGTCACGCCGGCGGTCGATGTGCCATAACTGTCCTGAAACTCCTTGCGGTAGTCGCCGCTGAGCTGGGTCTCCCCCCCCTGGCGGGCTGCGCGGAAGCTGGCCTGTGTCTTGTCCAGGGTCCAGCTCATGTTGAAGTACACGGCGTAGCCGTCATCGCGCCTGCTGTAGCCGCCTTTCTGGACGCCTACCGAGAAGGTCGACCATAGACCGTTGGGACGGTAGTTCCAGCGCGCTTCGGCCTGTTGTATTTCGCCGCGGCTGTGCTTGTTGTAGTTGTAGCCCAGCACAACCCCGCTCACTAATCTGCTGTACGACAGGCTGGTGCTGGGCGCACCCCAGTAGAAGCGCGATACGCGGGTGCTCTGGTAGCGACTCGCCGAGAGACCGCCCAGCACCGGATCGTTTACCGACAGGTTGATGTAGCCGCCCGTTCCGAGTTCGCCGCGGAGCAACCCCAGCGTGGGGAGGAGGTCCGCCGAGCCGATGCGGGAGGGACGCGAAAGATTGAGTTCGGCCGCCCAGCGTGATCGGTCGCCGCTGAGGACCGAGGTGTTCAGGTAGAACTGGCTCAGGTTGCGGCTGAGGGCGGCCTGGAACAGTTGCCCGCCTTCGCCCATTTCCTTACCCGCGGTCATGTGCCAGGAGTTGCCGCCGTCACCATTGAAATTCAGGTTGTTGACATCACGCGTTTCGCGGTTGATCAGATTCCCGTTGCGGTCCACCAGCCGGATCTCCACCGGGTAGTAGCCGCCGGGCAGGTCGATGAATCTGATCTCATTGCGGCCGAGTATGGCGGGCCGCTTCAGGATGAGACGGTCGTTGCGGTAGAACTCGTAGTTCCCTTCCGCGGTGGAATAAAGCACTAGCGAGCCCGTGTCGCGGTCAGCGCGTAAATGATCCTGGCTTCCGATCGTGAAAAACTGGTCGAAGCTAGGCGTCAGCATCGTGCTGACCGAACCGGAGGCATAGTCGAGGTTGTTCTGCTTGCCCGCCCGCACATAGGTGCTTTGAAAGTTCTTCTGCAGGAAGTAGGATGATATGCCCTGAGCGCGACGGCTTTCGCCGCGCATGCGATGGCGGCTGCCGTACCAGCTCATGTAGGCGAAGCTGCGCATCGGCAGTCCCAGCCACGTCGCGCCGCTGACGTTCATGGCGCGATAGTTGTCGGACGAGCCGCGCAGGTCCAGCGATTGATTGTTGATCAACCCCCAGGTCGTCACCGGGAGCAGGTAATCGTCGCCTGAGCTTCTCATCTGCAGTGTGCGGCGGACCTTGTCGATGGTCACGTGGTAGTCCGCTACGCGCAGATCGCAGCCGTCGACGCATTGCTTGTAGTCGATCCCGGAAACTACTTGGCGGATGGCTTCTATTTCTTCCTGTGTCACGCCGTTTTCGGCGTACTTCATCGAATCGAAGGTAAGCTGATTCAGAGTCGAAGAATAGGAAATCAATCCTGGCAGGGTCTTCCCGTTGATGCTGGAGACGTAGCTGGCGCTGTTATCCATTTCGACCGCGCTGAAGCCCTCCGGAATGCCGTAGGAGACTCTTGCTTGCGCAAGTACCTGTGCTGATGCAAGTGCCAACGTGCACGCCAAGGATACTTTCAGGCAACAACCAACCCACAAAGCGTACATGCCCGGTATTCCAGAGGAGAATGAAGGCCCGAATCGGGCCCTTGATGTAGGGAGCCTGACGGGCTTAGGCGGGCTCGAACATCAAGACCAGGTCACCGCTATAGCTGCCGTTGGTGTTGCCGGCTGGGGTGGGAGTGGGGGCTTTTACAGAGATCTTCAGATCGTGCAAGTCGTCGTAGGCGCCAATGGCGGTGTTGACGGTGCCCTGACCAACCTTTTGCGGACTGTTGGATATCACGACCGGCGTGCCGCCGGAATTGGCGTGCGTGATGCTCACCGTGGTGTTCCGCATGGTGTAGTTGGTGCCGACAAGTTCAAACGGTTTCACCAGCGCAACAGTGAAGGCGTTGGACTTTGACCACACGCGGATAGGAAGGGTCTTGGTGAATTCCTGCTGCGAGGAACTGGTGGGCTCGAGTGATTCGTTGCTATACCACGAGGTGCCGTCGGGCTTGGAGACGTAAAGTGCGTCGTGGATCTGGGCCGTCAGAGTGATGGCCTTGGAAATGGGGTTGGCGGCGTGTGCAGCCCCGGCAAACGCGCCGGCCAATCCCATCACGATCAGGATCTTGTTCAGTTTCATATGAAAACCTGGAGTTGATGTTGAATGAATGCCTTCGAAGATTGTTGAAGGCGGGGTTGTGTAGCGGACGCCTCGTGTGCGTCCGACCCCATGCATCATCCTTGTTCGAAGCTTCCCCAGGGCTGAGAAATTTCTTGTTTTTATGCCGAAAAAATCCCGCTCATGCGCGCCTAGCGCGCACGGCCTCCCACCTTGAAGTCGCGCCACCTGTCTCCCCCCATCGTCAGCAGCAATTCCAGGCTGTCCGCGCCGATGCGCGTGGACAGCAGGTCTCCCTGGAACGTCAGGTTGGGAAACGACCGCATCCAATGAAAATCGGTCGCGTCATTGATGTTCATGACCAGCACCGGCAGCTTGAACGCCTGCGCGCGCTGCAACAGCGTGAAGAACCTTCCATGCAGCATGGGATGCGCCGAGAGCCGTTCGGGGATCTTCAGGTGCAGGCCCACGACGCGCAGCGCGCCGTGCGGGACCGGCCGGCCTTCCACCAGCGTCGGGCTGATCCTCACTCTCAGGCCGGCATTGAAATCGTGCCGGCTCTTGTGGAGTTCGGCATCCGGCAGCAGATCCCATGTCATGGGGATGTTGAGCGTGACCAGCGATGCCGGATAGCTCGGACCCGTCGCGCCATCTTCGGCTTGGCCGGATTGCAAGCGCAGGCGGTTTTGATCCAGCGACAGGTTCAGCTCCGCGCACACGCTGTGCGCAGACCAAGGGAAGCCGGCGGTATCGCGCGCATAGGTGAGTGACAGAGGTATGCCTTGATTGCCCTGCCGGAAGAGGTATAGCGCATGCTGGAGTTCGTGCGCGGCGGGATGGCTGTCGAGTCGTTGGAAGGACTGGTCTGGCGGCAGATCGGGCAATGCGTATTCGCATACCCGGCCATCCGCGGAAAAGACGGGTTGATAACCGGCTTGTGTCGATGACCGAAATGCGGGGCGGGAATCGGCGCCGCCGCCGGGAAGAGATTCCATTGTTTTGGGCGCAGGCCAGCGCGCTGCCGGCCAGGATGGCGACGACGTTTGTGCGCATGGCATGCATTCTGTTTGCAACGTGTGATTCTAGAAATCACAAGAGGCATGGGCCATGGGAATATTCTCAATTGCCCCCGATGGAATCGCATCTGATCCAGCGGCCGTTGCGGAAATGTGGCGGCTTGAGGTCAACCGCTGCCATCATTTTCGATTTCGCGCATCTTGCCGCGTAGCTGTGCGATGAACGCGGCGAACTGCTGAGGCATCGAGCCACCCACGCCCTCTTTGCGCAGCAGGGAGGCAAGATCGTCGGCCATATTCAGCAGGGGGGCCATGTGCACGGCAGCCAACCCCCCGCGTATCCGGTGCAGCAAGGCGCGGACATCCGCGCTGTCGCCGTTCTTCAGCGAGGCTTCCAGCCGTACGAGATCCTGGTCCATGGTTTCCAGAAAGATGGCCTGATATTTGGCAGGGACCGCCGGCGTGCCGCTCCGTGGCGATTCCGTTGCAATCCGGGGCGTTGCGGCCGGGATCTCTGGCTTTGGGTGAGGCGCGGCGGCGTACGCCTGGAGCCCCTGCCTGAGCGCACGCAAGCCGATGGGCTTGGCGAGCCAGCCGTTGATGCCGGCCGCCCCGCACCGCTGTTCCTCCGCCTGGGTCGCGCTCATGACCAGGGCAATGACGGGAACTGTGGCGCCCTGGGCGCGCAGGGTCCTGGCGAGCGCATAGCCGTTCATGCCGGGCATGTCGGCATCCGCCAGCACCAGGTCGAAGGGACGTACGTTCCACAATGCCAGTCCTTCGGTCCCGTCCGATGCGAGCGTGACGTGGCAACCCAGGCGCATGAGCTGGTCGTGCAGCGTCGCCTGGTTGATGAGATTGCCCTCCACGACCAGGGTCCGAAGATTGAGGAGGCCATGGACAGGGCGCGGGCTGTCTGGCTGCGGGCCGGACCCGCCCCGCATCAGATCCTGCACGGCATACCCTATCTGGCGCGCGGAGTGCCGGTTCACCAGGACGGCGCTGGCGCCGCTGCGCGCGGTCCCCGCCACGATGCGTGGACCTTTCCATGGCGCATGTTCAGCATTGCCGTCCAACGCCAGATCGATCAGCATGCCGTCCCCGCCGTCGTTTACGACGACGCCGGCTGGCACTGTCCTCGACTGGGCGCCCCAGTGTCGCAGCCACTGCGCCACGCTTTCGCCCGCTTCCTTGCGGGCGCAACGCACCAGCACGTGCAGGCCCTGCAACTGGGGGGACGCGCCGGAGGGTTCGTCCGCCTGGTCCAGCACGAAGGAAACGGAAAAGCTGCTGCCCAGCCCCGGTTCGCTGATGACTTGGATGCGGGTCCCCATGAACGCCGCCAGGCGGGCGCACAGGAACAGGCCCAGGCCGAGGCCCGCGCCGCGCCCAGCCCGAGGGCCGGCGCCGGCTTGATGGAAAGGCTTGAACAGCATGGCCTGTTCGGACGGGGAGATGCCGATGCCGCTATCGGCAATCTGCAGGTCGAGACGGACTTTGGCGTCGGGCATTGCCTGGGCTCGCAGCCTGGCGACGACGTGACCGGAATCCGTGAACTTGATGGCGTTGCTCAGCAGATTGCTCAGGATTTGCCGGATGCGGCCGGCGTCGCCGTGGACGCAGCCCGGCACCGCGGTGTCCAGGCAGCCGTAGATGATCAGTCCCTTCTGTTCGGCCATCGGGGCATGGGCCGCCAGCGTGCTTTCGACCAGCTCCCGCGGGTCGAAAGCGCCGGCCTCCCGGGCGAACTGGCCGGACTCTATCCTGGCGATGTCGAGCAGGTCGCCGATGAGCTGCTCGAGTACGAGGGAGGCGTTCTGGATGCGGCCGACGTGTTGCCGTTGCTCCTCGTCAAGCGCGGTCATGCCCAGCACTTCGAGAGTACCCAGCAGCCCGTACAGCGGCGCGCGGATCTCGCGGGTGATGTTGGACAGTATGCCGGCCCCGGACTCGTGGACCTTGTCGGCCTGGGCCTTGGCGAGGCCAAGCAGATGCTCCATCTCGGCGCGCGCGCTGGTGTCGGCGAAGGCGCACAGCACCACGTCCTGCCTGCGGTATTGCGTGGGGGCATAGGCTACCGCCAGCGAGCGGCCATCATGGGCGTTGAACGCCTCGATGTTGCCTGGTTCCGTTGCATCCAGGGCCTGCTGCAACAGGCGCCTGACATCGGGCGTATCCGGCAGCGTCTGGCCGGCGCCCGCTCCCAGCCATTGCAGAGCCAGGGCGTTGCTGAAGACTAGTCGGCCGTTGGCGCGGGAGAGTGCGCATAGCGCGCAGGGTACCGTGGCGAGCATCGTCCGGCTGAGCGCCTCGCATTCGGCGAGCGCCTGCCGCGCTGCACTCGCTGGCTGGACGATGTAACGGTTGCACCAGTACCAGAAGATGGCGCACGCATAGAGTCCGGCCGCGAGCAGCAGCAAGGCGCAGGCGAAAAGCCAGGCATTGGCGTGCACGAGCGTCGGGAAGTCGAGCCTCAGCAATTCTGCATGTCGCCGCTGGAACTGTTGTTGTCCACAGTAGAGCGCGGCGGCGCAGAACAGGGCGAGGGGAAAGGCATAGAGGAACGCGATACTCAGGCGGCGCGCGCCGCCGTTTTTTTTCTTCAGCGGCATATCCAGTATCGGAGCAATGACGACAGGCCCGGCCTTAGTGGGGCGGGGACAAGGGGGTGAAATAGGAACTGGGCTCGTAGGCCAGCAATTCGCAGAAGGTCGCGACATTGACCGCGGCGGAGATCAGGAATCCCTGCGCGACATCGCAGCCGATCCGCCGCAGCAATTGCAGGTCCTCCAGCGTCTCCACGCCCTCGGCCGTCACTTGCAGGCCGAGTTGCCGTCCCAGTTGGACAGAGGCCACCAGGGCGGCCGCGAGGACCTCGTCCGTTGCGGCGCCGTTGACGAATGCCCGATCGATCTTCAATTCGGTGAAGGGCGTGGAGATGAGGCTGTACATCGAGCTGTAACCCTTGCCGAAGTCATCCTGCGACAGGCCGAAACCCTTCAGGCGCAGGCGGCTTGCCCCCATGTGGAACTGGCCCGCGAGTGTCGGCATCGCGTCTTCCAGCAGCTCGAAGGTCACGTCCGAGGCGGGAACGTCCAGCCTGGCGACCATGGCATGGAGCTCGTCCGGCAGTTGCGGAAGGTCCAGCAGGCTGGCGGAAAGATTGACCGAAATGGGGATGCGGTGTCCCAGCTCGCGCCAGAGGGAATAGGCTTTCAGGCCGTCGTCCAGCATGCGCAGGAGCAGTTCGTGATCCAGGTCGCAGGCGCGCAGCGATGCCAGGAACGAGGACGGCAGCATCAGGCCCAGTTCCTTGTGCTGCCAGCGGACCAGCGCCTCGGCGCCGACGATGTTGCCGGAGACGAGTGACTTCTTCGGCTGGAACCAGGCGTGGATACTGCCGTCGCGTAGCGCGCTTTCAAGCATGCGCCGGTCGAGCAGCGGCCGGGCAGGGGTGGCGCAGGCGTGGGGCCGCGCGGGTGGCAGGCCGAGTGGCTGGGTGGGCGGCTTTCTCAACAGGCCGGTCGCCAGACTGCCGATCTGCTCTGTGGTAACGGGTTTGATGAACGATCCCAGCACGGCGAATCCGCGCTCTTTTGCCATGAGGCCGATGCTGTTGCTCATCCGGCGGGAACATCCCGTGACGATCGCCAGTATCGGATTCAGATCGCGACAGGCGAGTTCATGGATGAACTGCGCGCCGTCCATGCCCGGCATGTCCACGTCCATGAGTACCAGTTGATGGCCTTCCTTTCGTATCCGCTCCAGCGCATCGTGCGCGTCCAGCGTCGTGTCGACGTGCACGAAGCCCGTCTCTTCGAGCATGTCTTTCAGCAGGACGCACTGGTAGGCGTGATCGTCCAGGACCAGTACCTTGAGTTTGGACAGCATTTGTTTTCAGCCTTTTGCGTATGCATGCAGGGTTGCGGTCAGGGCCAGGATAGGCAGGGGTTTCAGCAGCACCTGGTTCATTCCGGCTTCCAGCCCCTTGGTGATGGTCTCGGGCGCGGCGCTGGCGGTCACGCCCAGTATGGTTCCCTGGTAGCCGAGCTCGCGCAGGGCGCGCGCCAGCTCGTAGCCATCCAGGATCGGCATGTTGATGTCGGTAATGACCGCGTCGAATTTTTCAGGGTTCCAGCGCTGCAACGCCTCGCGGCCATTGAAGACAATGCTGGCCGAGCACCCCAGGTGTTCAAGCTGCTCCCGCAGGATGGCCTGGTTGATCGCGTTGTCTTCGACCACCAGGATCCGCTGTCCCAGCGACAGGCGTTGCGCGCGGGGAGGGGGCAGCAAGGTTTGTTCGCGGCCATGCTGGGCCATCTGTACCGCGATGCCGATGCTGAACGGATTGCCCTGGCTCATGATGCCGAGGCGGCCGCCGCGCGATGCAATGGAAGCGTGCTCCGCGCCCGGGGCAAGCACGCGGACCTTGCTTCCGGTCCAGGACGCGTCAGGCTGTCCGGGAGGCCAGGTCTGCAGCAGGACGGCGCTGTCGGCTTCCGGCACATGGCCCTGTCCTCGATACGGCATGGCGATGGCCCCCCATTTGTTCAGCCACGCGCATGCGTTCGCCACGACTTCGGGAATGGCGCCGTTGACGTAGACTGCGCTGCGCCGCAGCTGTATGGGCGATGCCGGATCCATCTCGGTTACATCCAGCGTGATGGCGAACGTGATGCTGGTGCCCAGGCCGACCTCGCTGACCAGGGATAGGTCGCCCCCCATCAGATCGACCAGGCGCCGGCTGATGGCCAGTCCCAGGCCGGTGCCGGTCGCGTCCTGGACCAGGCCGGAATGCGCGCGGAAATAGGGTTCAAACAGCTGGGTTTGCGATTCCGCGCGTATGCCCACGCCGGTATCCGCGACCTGGAAGCGCAGCGTCACTCTGCCCGATGCGACCGCGCTCGCGCTTGCACGCAGTACGACGCGGCCCGCCTCGGTGAATTTGACGGCGTTGCTCACCAGGTTGTTGAGGATCTGCTGCAGCCTGGTCGGGTCTCCCTGCACCATTGCCGGCATGCCGATGCCGGCGATCGCAAATATCTGCAGTCCCTTGCCCTGGGCGCGGGCGGCATAGTTGGCCACGACTCCTGCCAGCATCTCCGTGGGGGAGAACTCAGACAGGATCAAGTCCTCGTGGCCGGCCTCCATGCGTGACAGGTCCAGCGTGTCGTTGATGGTGCGCAGCAAAGTCGAAGACGACTGCTGCATGGTGTGCAGGTATTGCTGCTGCTGGCTCGTCATGGACGTGAGCGCGAGCAACTCCAGCGTGCCGAGGATGCCGTACAGCGGCGTGCGGATTTCATGGCTGATCGTGGCGAAGAACAAGGTCTTCGCATCGTTCGCCTGGTCGGCGGCCTGCTTGGCATTGCGCAGGGTGCGTTCCACTTCCTTCTGGGCGGAAATGTCACTGATGGCGCATATCACTACATTCTCGGATTGGTAGCTGGTCGCGGCGTACGTCAGGCTGACGGTGCGCCCGTCGCCGAGCTGATACTCATGCCGGCCGGTCTGGTCGCCTGCGGCGCGCGTGTCCTCGCGCCAGCTGTCGTGCGCGTCCAGCAGATGGCGCGCGGCCTCGTTTGATATGACTTGGGTGCCGTCGGCGGGGCGGACCAGGCTGAGCCCGATCGGCGCGACTTCGATGATCTTCCGGTTCAAGGCGAGGCTGTCGATGAGCGCCATCTGATGCCTCATCGCCGGCGAGACCAGCTTTTCCCTGATGTGGCGTACGCCCAGCAGGACCACGGCGCTCAGGCCGGCCGCGATAGCACCCACGGCCCAGAAGGCGGATGCGCCATGTCGCAGCACATCCTGCGTTGGCACATAGTAGATCAGCCGCCAGCCGGCCTCGCCGACGGCCTTGCTGAGCGCCAGGCTATGGGGCAGCCAGCTTTGGCCCTGGAAGCCGAAGGAGTCGCGCGCCAGTCGTGCCGATATCGAGTCGCTGGCGGCCGGGTCGGACCCGCCCTGCAAGGCCACCCGGCTGTCGCTGTCGTAAAGCGCATAGCTCGCGCCGTCGCTGGCGTGCTCCGCAGTGATCACGGATGCGATGTCGTCAACCTCCAGCCCGACCCAGGTCTGCTCGCGCCCTGTCGTGTCCAGCGGGGTATAGAGAAACAGATGATCGTGGGAGTCTGTCAGGGGTCGGATCCAGACGACGGGCGCGCGGCCGTCCTCAGGATTCGGTGTGGCGTGGTGCGCGGCCAGGGTTTCGTAGAGCCATTTCTCGGTGTCCCTCGAGAGGGCGTGGCTGCTGCGCCGTGTGTCGTCCAGCGCCAGATGCGTCGAGCCGGGTTCGGCCAGCGTGGTGTAGACGATGCGCGCATTGGCGGCCGCCACGTCCGCCCGATTGCGGCGGGTGAGGATCAGCGCCCACTCGTAGGCGTCCGCCCCGTTCGTCAGCGGGATCACGTTGATCTGTCCAGTCTGGCCGAAAGTCCTGGGTGTTTGCTGGGCCGGTACGCGGTCGGTGTTGCGTACCGACGAGGCGGCCACCGCCCGGAGCAGCGTTTCGCGCTGGTCGAAGAAGATCTGTGCCCGGTCGGCGGCGGCGTTCATGCGGCGGCGGTAGCTGGAGACCTCGTCGCTGAAGGACCAATACATCGACAGCATCGTCCCGACGAGTATGCAGGCCAGCAGCGCCATGGCGAGCAGGTGCAACAGGATCATCGGCAACCGGGTTGCCGGCATGTATCCGTCGGGGAGACTGGGGGCGGCCATCATGCAAACGATGGTATGGGCCGGGCCGATCTGCACGGATAAGAAAATTCTGGAAGCAGGACCACGCCAGGCCGCGTTTACGCCACTCGGCATGTCAATTTGTTTCCCCGGCGTGTTGAAAATCCGCGGAAACAAGCCCGAGCGTATTGGAATGGATGGTATCCATTATCCAAAAATAGATAATTTGGATATTGTCTTTATTGACTATTTTTATTCTAAGGATGGTATCCGAATATCAAAAATGCGCCTTAGGATGGTATCCAAGTTGCTGATTTAAATAATAAAGATGGTATCTATTAATTAATTTTTGGTATTGAAAAAAAAGGGGTATAAATTGCCTCCTTTTTTCGAGAAACATGTTTCGCCCATTTGGATTGCCCGGTTACTTAATAATACTTTTATAGCGATCCGGTAATGCCTTGGGTTTATCAGATTAATTAATCGACATAGGGAGGATTTACGTTGATACATGACACGAAGAAATGGCTGACGGCGACGCTCGCATTGAGCGCGTCCTACTGCGGTGGCGTCACGGCTGCGGACTTGACGGTGACGTCGGGCAATACGCAGGTGTTCGACGGCTCGGCCAATTTCCCCGGGGGGGTGGATGTCAACGGCGGCACGCTGGTGATCGGCGGCAACGGCGGCGGCTCGGGCGTCACGCTCGGCGGCAACGTCAATGCGAATTCGAACGGGACCGTCGCGGGCTTTGGCTCGATCAATGGCGATCTCAACGTATCCGGCGCGCGCGTGGCGCCCGGGTATGAAGTTGGCACGCCGACGGGGGTCTCCAACGGCAACCTGGTCGTCAACGGCAACCTGTCGATGAACAACGCGGTGTTCAACTTCGAGACCGGCTATGCGGGGCTGCCGATCACGCAGCCCGGCACTGGCGACAACATCACCGTGCGCGGCAATGCCGCCATCAACAACACCACGCTGAACGTCACGGTCAATACCTTGGGCGTCAACGCCGGCTACTACCGGATTCTGTCGTATGGCGGCAACCTGAGCGGCAACGGCCTGACGCTGGGCTCGGTCTCGGGCGATTCGGCGCCGGCCGCCACCATCCAGAACCTGACCGGCGACAAGCAGATCAATCTCATCCTGGGGCCGAGTACCACCAACCTGTGGAACGGCAACGGCGCGGCATCCGCGACCCGCTCGGGCGGCGGCAACGGCACCTGGAGCGCGGCCGGCACGAACTGGAACAGCCCGAGCAATGCCAACGGCGCGCTGCCCGATGGCGGCTACGCGATCTTCACTGGCGCGGCCGGCACGGTGACCGTGGACGGCAGCGCAGGTCCGGTGCGCGTGTCGGGCATCCAGTTCGCCACCGACCGCTATCGCCTGCAGGGCGCGCCCATCACCCTGGTTGGCAGCGGCGGCAATCCGCCCGCCATCGTGGTCGGCGATGGGACCTATGCCTCGGGCCAATTCGTCGACACCATCGACAATCCCTTGCAAGGCACGCAGGGCTTCGTCAAGACCGGTCCGGGATCGGTGATCCTGACGGCGGACAGCAGCGGCCTCACCGGTCCCATCCTGATCGCCGACGGCGCCCTGGAGATCGACGGCAAGCTGAACGGTCCGATGGACATCGGCCGCGAGGTCGTGCTGGCGGGCGTGGGCCAGGTGGGGACCACCAACCTGTATCCCACCGCGGTGATCTCTCCCGGCAACGATGGCACGCCCATGGGCACGCTCACGGTCAACGGCAACCTGACCTTTGGCCAGAACACCATCTACCGCGTGCATGCCGATCCGGCCAGCACCCTCAGCGACCGCATCCACGTCACCGGCGTTGCCTACCTCGACGGCACCGTGGCGCACGTGGGGCCCGATGGCAACTACGCGCCGCGCACGACCTACAACATCCTGACGGCGGATGGCGGCATCCAGGGCCAGTTCACCGGCGCTTCGAGCGCTTATGCCTTCCTGACGCCCACGCTCAGCTATGACCCGAAGAATGCGTACATGACGCTGACGCGCAATGATGTGCCTATCGGCAGCATCGGCGGCTCGGGCAACGAGAGCAGCGTGGGCGGAGCGCTGGACAAAGAGGAACCGCCCGCGACGGGCAACGGTTCGTCTTCGACGGGCAACGGTTCGTCTTCGACCGGCAATGGCTCGTCGTCAACGGGCAACGGCTCGTCTTCGACCGGCAACGGCTCCTCGTCGACGGGCAACGGCTCTTCGTCGACGGGCGACGGTTCGTCTTCGACGGGTAACGGCTCCACGTCGACGGGCAACGGTTCGTCCTCGGCGGGCAATGGCTCGACCTCGACAGGCAACGGCTCGTCCACCGCCGGCAACGAAACGCCGCCCACCGGCAGCGGCTCTTCCCTGGTCGACAGCGGCATCGCCGCAGGCAAGAACACTGGCGCCAGCCAGGTGGCTACTGCCGTGCTCGCCATGACTCCGAATGAAGCGCGATCGGCCCTGAGGATGCTCTCGGGCGAAGTCTACGGCAGCACCGCGAGCGTACTGCTGAGCCAGGGCGACACGGTGCGCACGCTGCCGCTCTCGCATCTGCGCGGCAACCTCGACGCGCCGGTGCTGGCCGGACGTCCCACCGCCCAACTGGGCGCCCCCTCGTCCGACGCCATGCCGCAAAGCGGCGCATCGCCGGTCTGGGCGCAAGCGTTCGGCAACTGGAGCAAGTTCGACGGCGACAGCAACGCGTCCAGCCTGAGCCAATCGTCGGGCGGCCTGTTCGTCGGCGGCGATGGCGCGGTGGGCGGCGGCTGGCGTCTGGGCGGCGCGGTCGGCTACATCGGCAGCCACAACTCGATCGACGACACGTCCTCGCGCACCAATGTCGACAGCTATACGGCGACCCTGTTCGGCGGGCGGAATTTCCAGGCCGGTCCCGGCCACATCCGCTTCATGGCCGGCGCGGCCTACACCTGGCATGACATCGACGCGAAACGCGACGTGGCGGCCGGCAGCCTGAACCAGCGGCTCGAGTCGTCGTATCACGCCTCGTCGACGCAGGTGTTCACCGAGCTCGGCTACAACCTGCCGCTGGGCGATGCCTACACCATTGAACCGTTTGCGGGCCTGGCGTGGAACCAGCTGCGCACGCGCGGCTTCGAAGAGTCCGGCGGCACGGCGGCCCTGCACGGGTCCAGCAATTCCGACGACGTGACCAGCACCACGCTGGGACTGCGTGGCTCTTGGGAGTTCGGTTCCGACCGCGCGCCTGGCCGCCTGACCGCGTCGCTGGGCTGGCGCCATGCCATGGGCGATGTGCAGCCCAAGCAGCAGTTGGCCTTCGAAGGCGGCAGCACGTTCTCGGTGACGGGCGTGCCGATCGCGCGCAACGCCGCGGTGTTGGGCCTGGGCGCCGAGATGGCCATCACGCGCAACACGACGGCGGGCATCGCCTACGACGCGCAGTTCGGCGGCGGCAACCGGCAGCAGTCGGGCGTGCTCAAGCTGGCCGTGCGCTTCTGATCAGGCGCCGACAGGCGCAGCAAGGGTCGCGTTCATGACGCTTGCTGCGCCAGCGCCGGGCTGGAATCGAGAACAAATGAAAAAGGGGCGAATCGAAAGATTCGCCCCTTTTTCAAGGACTTGCTCAAGAATGCTCGCTGAGCGGGGCCAGAACGGACGAGGCGCCGTTGGTCTTAGTGTTTATCGTCCCCCTGCCAGCGCAGATAAGCCGAGCGGGTAACAGCAGACACTGAATCCAGGACTTTCCGGTGATTGACCTGATGCCGCAGCATCAGCCGTGCATCGGCCACGGCGCGGGATTTGCAGAACCAATGGCAACTGTGCTGCAGCAGATACAACTCCGCCGAGAGGTGGTACGCGCGCTCTCTTGCGTCCCAGTGGCCTTCGTTGTCCACGACATGGCGCAAGCCGAGTGCATGGATGTGCAGCAGCTCACGAAAATCCCGTGTCATCGCGGGAAGAAAGCGCTCGATGTATGGCACGCAGAACGAGAGCGTGGACACGCGGGTGGCCTGTGGACTTTCCTTTTGCATGGCATCGGCCAGCGACTGCACTTGTGCCGCCACGGCGCGTTCGGTCTGGGCGAAGGTTTCCAGCACCTGTAGCTGGCGGTTCTCGGTGTCTTCGCGGATGGCGCGGGTGTAGCCTTGCGTCAGTGTTTCCATGTGGCGCTCCAGCTGCAAACCGCCCAGATGACGCCCCAGCAACGCAATGCGGGCGCGCTGATAGCGCACGCGCAGCACCTGCCATGCCGCGATAAGCACCAGCAGGATCAATGCAATATCCATTGCCTGTGTTCCTTCATTTCCCAAGCGGCACAAACCGGAATGAAAAAAGGGCCCGAAGGCCCTTTTTCAAGGATTTCCAGAACTCCGCGAAGGAGGTTGAAAATCAAAATTTGGAGCGGGAGACGAGTCTCGAACTCGCGACCTCAACCTTGGCAAGGTTGCGCTCTACCAACTGAGCTACTCCCGCATTTGCTTGTCTTGCGCCATCCGCGATCGTCGCGATCTGGGGCGGTGCCGGCAAGCGAGGGCGCAGTATACCCAATTTTTCAAAAGATGCTTTTTAGGGCGATTGAGCCCTGCCGACCAGCCTCGGTTCCTGCCTGGCGGCGGCCCTGTTGCGTCCAGTGATCGCCATCCATTGAAGATGCCGCGGCGCGGCAGTCGCCGGATCGCACCGCGCACCCTCTGGACGAGCCGAAAATAACTTCAAAAAATATCAACCAAATCCATATTGCTTCACTCATACGCGAGATCCAGAATTCTGTTCATGGACGCAAGGTGTCGTCCGAGGGCGGAAAATGGATACCAAGAACTCCACGAATCAGAGACAACTCACGGTCCGCATCTCGCGGGGAACCGAGGACGGAAGCTATTCCACTTATTCGGTGCCGTGGCGCGAGAACCAGACGGTTCTGGATGTGGTGACCGAAGTGCAGCGCACCCAGGAGCCGAACCTTTCGTACCGCTACGCCTGTCGCGTCGGCGTCTGCGGGTCCTGTGCCATGACGGTCAACGGCAAGCCCCGCTGGACCTGTCGCACGCATGTCAGCCGCGTCGAGGAAGGCGGGGTGATCGTGATCGAACCCTTGCGCAACATGCCGCGCATCAAGGATCTGGTCGTCGACATGAGCGAGTTCTTCCAGAAGTGGGCGCGCGCCGGCAATACCTTCGTCGGCACGGCCACGCGCAATGATCCGCCGGCACTGGTGTCGCCTCAGAGCAAGAAGCGCAAGCAGGCCGACGCCGCCATCGAGTGCATCAACTGCGGCGTGTGCTACGCGGCCTGTGACGTGGTGTCCTGGGATAAGGACTACCTGGGCCCGGCCGCCCTGAACCGGGCGTGGACGCTGTTCAACGACGAACGGCACGCAGACCCCAAGGACGTGCTGCGCAAGGCCACCTCCGGCAGCGGCTGCAACTCCTGTCATACCCAGGGCAGTTGCATGAAGCACTGTCCGGTAAGCCTCAGCCCCACGGGCAGCATTGCGGGATTGAAGCGCAGCGCCATCTTCAGCCTGCTCAAGGGGGGCTGACATGGAAGCTCGTCTTTTCGCGCTCCAGCGCCTGACGGCGATGGTGATGGCGCCGTTTGTCCTGGTGCACGTGGGCCTGGTCATCTACGCGGTGCGTGGCGGGCTGACCGCGGGCGAGATTCTCTCGCGCACGCAGGGCAACTGGTTCTGGATCGTCTTCTACGGCCTGTTCGTGCTGAGCGTGTCGGTCCATGTGCCGATCGGCGTGCGCAACATCCTGATCGAGTGGCTGCGGCTGGGCCGCGGCGCCGCGTCCGCCGTCGGGCTGGCGTTCGGTCTGGGACTGCTCATCCTGGGCGTGCGCGCCGTCGCGGCGGTGGGAGGGCTGATGCCATGAGATCCGCGCGCAACCATCAGGCCTACTGGGCCTTCCTCGGACATCGCCTCTCCGGCCTGGCGCTGGCCCTGTTCCTGCCCGCCCACTTCTACGTGCTGGCGATGGCGCTGGACCAGGCGCGGCTGGACGGATTCCTCAAGCTTGCCGACATGCCGGCGATGAAGTTCGGCGAATGGGGGCTGGTGCTGCTGTTGACCCTGCACATGTTTTTCGGGCTGCGCCTGCTCGCGCTGGAGCTGTTGCCCTGGAAGTCGCCGCGGGATGCGCGCGTCGCCTGGATCGGGTGGGGCTTTGCGGTCTCCATGGCGACGGGCCTGGTTTTCATCGCGGGAGTGATCTGAAATGCGGATCGAGAACATCAAGACGGACATTCTGGTGCTGGGCACCGGGGGCGCGGGCCTGTTCGCGGCGCTGCATGCCAAGAAGGCGAATCCGTCGCTGCAGGTGACGGTGACCGTGAAGGGCTTGCTGGGCAAGTGCGGCTGTACCCGCATGGTCCAGGGCGGCTACAACGTCGCGCTGGCCACGGGCGACTCGGTGGAACGCCACTTCATGGACACCATCGAGGGTGGCAAATGGCTGCCGCGCCAGGACCTGGCGTGGCGCCTGGTCGAAGGCGCGGTTGAACGGGTGCGCGAGCTGGAGAACGAGATCGGCTGTTTTTTCGACCGCAATCCCGATGGCACGCTGCATTCCAAGGCGTTCGCCGGCCAGAGCTTCGACCGCACCGTGCACAAGGCCGACTTGACCGGCATCGAGATCATCAACCGCTTGATGGAGCAGGTGCGGGCGCTGGACGTCGATGAACTGGAAGAGCATCGCGCCATCGAGCTGATTCCGGCCGCCGACGGCTCCGGCATCTCGGGCGTGCTGTTCATCGACATGCGGACGGGCGCCTATCGGTTCATCCAGGCCAAGGCCGTGCTGCTGGCCACCGGGGCCGGGCCGACGATGTACCGCTATCACACGCCCTCCGGCGACAAGACCTGTGACGGATTGGCCATGGCCCTGCGCTACGGCCTGAAGCTACGGGACATGGAGATGGTGCAATTCCATCCCACCGGCCTGCTGGGCGGGCCGGATACGCGCATGACCGGAACGGTGTTGGAGGAAGGGCTGCGCGGGGCGGGCGGCTATCTGCTCAACGGCGACGGCGAGCGCTTCATGGCCAACTACGACAAGCGCGGCGAACGCGCCACGCGCGACGTGGTCAGCCGCGGCATCTATGCCGAAATGCGCGCCGGTCGCACGGGCCCGATGGGCGGAGTCTATATCCAGATGAGTCATCTGGGTCCGGACAAGGTGGCCAAGACCTTCCCCGGCATGGTCAACCGCTGCAAGGATTGCGGCTTTGACCTGGCGGGCGGCAAGGTGGAAGTGGTGCCGACCGCCCATTACCTGATGGGCGGCGTCGAATTCAACGTGGACGGCTCGACGGCCTCGCCGGGGCTGTACGCGGCTGGCGAGGACTGCGGCGGCGTGCACGGCGCCAATCGCCTGGGCGGAAACGGCGTGGCCAATTCCACGGTGTTCGGCGGCATCGCGGGCGACGCGATGGCGGCCTATGTCGCCAAGTCCGGCCAGTGGCGCGATGCGGACCAGCGCATCATCGCGCGCGGCATCGAACGCGCCGAGTTCCCGTTTTCCCGGCCAACTGGGCGCATCCACGAGTTGCGCGACGCGCTTTCGCAAACCATGTGGGACGACGTCGGCGTGCTGCGCCGTCGCGAGGCTATGGAGCATGGCCTGGACGCCATCGCCGGCCACCGCGCCGCCTTGCGCGACATCGGCGTGGCGGACGGCGACCGCCGCTACAACCTCACCTGGCACGACTGGCTCAATATGGAAAGCCTGGTCGACATTTCCAAGGTCATCACGGTCTCGGCGCTGGCGCGCGAGAACAGCCGCGGTGCGCATTACCGCGAGGACTTTCCCGACGCTGGAGACCTGCACACCAGCCGCTACACGCGCGTGAGCGCGCAGGACGGCGAGGTGGCGTTGGAGATGGTTCCGGTTTCCTTCGACATCGTAAAACCCGGCGAATCGCTCATCGAGGGCGAGGCGGGCATTCCCCAGAACTAAGGCGCATCCCACCATGAGCATCCCTGTACAGAAAGTCGAAGAGGCGGCGTTGGAGATCATGCGCCGCGCGGCCATCGAGATTCCGGCCGACTATAAGCAAGGCATCCAGGAACTGCAGAAGAAGGAAACCGGCAAGCTGCCGCGCTTCGTCATCCATGCCATGGTGGACAACTGGGAGGCCGCCGATCAGGATCGGCGGCCCATGTGCGCCGATACCGGCCTGCCGCGCTACTACGTCAAGGTGGGCAACAACGCCTCGGTCGACAGTGGCTTCGTCGCGGTGGAGCGCGCGCTGCGCCACGCCACGGCCGAGGCCACGCTCAGCATTCCGCTGCGGCCCAACCGCGTCCATCCGCTCTGGCGCACCGACCACAACAACAACGTCGGCATCAACGCGCCCGAGGTCGAATGGTCGTTCGAGCCCGATACCGACTGGATCGAAATCACGACCGTGCACAAGGGCGGCCTGTTCGGCACCGACTACCGCATGCTGTTTCCCGGCGATGGCATAGACGGCATCAAGCGCTTCGTGCTGGACACGCTGATCGCCTTCGGCAAGCGCGGGCTGGCCTGTCAGCCGGCCATCGTCGGCATCGGGCTGGGCGGCTCCAAGGACACCTGCATGCAGCTGGGCAAACAGGCCGCCTGTCTGCGCACGGTAGGGGACCGCAACCCGGACCCCAAGGTGGCGGAACTGGAACTGGAACTGATGCAGCTGGGAAATTCCATCGGCATGGGCGCCATGGGGTTCGTGGGCTCCGGCATGGTGGTCGACTGCCATATCGAGTGCGGCTACACCCATACCGGGGGCATGCCCATCAGCCTGCATACCTTCTGCCTGTCTTCGCGCCGCGCCACCGCGCGGATCCATGCCAACGGGAAGATCGAGTACCGCACCGATCCCCAGTGGTTCACGCCCTACCTGCGCCGGGAGACGGTCGAATGGTAAGCAACGACGACGACATCAAGGTCTTTCACCTGGACCTGCCCGCCAAGCGCGAGGACATCGCCAAGCTCGAACTCGGCGCGGCCGTGTATCTGAGTGGCGTGGTCTACACGGCCCGCGAAGGCGTCTACAAGAAGGTGCTGGACCAGGGCCTGCCGCTGCCGGTGGACCTGCGCTCCCTCAGCAACGTCAACTTCCATTGCTCGCCGGCCGCGGCGCCGGATGGCCGCGGCGGCTACAACGTGGGCGCCGTTACCGCCACTGCCTCGTTCCGCTTCTCCAAGTGGATACCCCGCTGGCTGGAGGAGACCGGCTGCCGCATCCTGATCGGCAAGGGCGGCATGCCTGCCGACGACTACAAGCAGGTGCTGGCGCCGGGCGGCGCGATCTACCTGACCACCGTGGGCTATGGCACGGGCGCCTTGTTGGGCCGCGGCATCAAGCGGGTGCGCGAAGTGCATTGGCTGGATGAGTTGGGGATCGCGCAGGCGATGTGGCTGTTCGAGGTCGAGAACTTCGGGCCCTTCATCGTCGAGAGCGACCTCGAGGGCAACTCGCTCTTCGCCCAGCATGCCGAAGTCATCAATGCGGGCATCGAGAAGCTTTATGCCGGCTTGAAGCCGCCTGCCTTGCACCGCTATGGCGAGACCGACGACCGCAAGGATGAAGTGATGTAGGCGCGGCTGTGCGCCAGATCCGGCAACCGTGTACCTGACAGGGATACTTTGATGATCATCGACTTTAGGCTGCGGCCGCCTGTGGGCGGCTTCCTGGACACGCTGATGTACTCGGCGGGAGCGCGCCGCGACGGCTTTACCCGGACAGTGGGCTTCGAGCCCTCGGCTGCAGCGCAGCAGCAGTCGATGGCGCTGCTGCTCAAGGAGATGGACGCGGCGGGGATAGACCGCGGCGTGGTCGTGGGACGCCTGGCAGGCGTGCTGGGCAGCGTATCCAACGAGGATGTGCGCGGCATCGTCGCCGGGCACCCGGGCCGCTTCATCGGCGCCGCCTCCATCGATCCCACCGACAGGCGGCGCGCATGCCAGACCATCAGCCAGGCGGTCGAGGACGGTTTCAAGCTGGTCAATATCGAACCCGGCTCCTACCCGGTGCCGATGTACGCCGACGACAGGCGCCTCTATCCCATCTACGGCCACTGCGAGGACCTGGGCGTTCCGGTGATCATGATGGTCGGAGGCACGGCGGGCCCCGACCTGAGCTATTCGGACCCGATACGGACCGACCGGGTGCTGGCGGATTTTCCCGGTCTGAACGTCGTGATTGCCCATGGCGGGTGGCCCTGGGTCAACGAGATCCTGCATCTGGCATTCCGGCGGCAGAATCTGTGGCTGTCGCCCGATATGTATTTTTCCCGCATGCCGGGTTGGGAGGAGTATGTGAAGGCGGCCGACGGCTTTCTTGCGGACAGGATGCTCTACGCCAGCTCGTTCCCGTTCTGCCCCGTGCAGGGGTACAAAGAATGGTTCGAGACCTTGCCGATCCGGGAAGATAATCTCAGGAAAGTCATGGGGGGCAATGCGCGGCGGCTGCTAGGCATCTGACGCGGCATACTCCTCCTTCCCATAACGCTCGCCTACACCAGGACCCCCCTTGCATGGATATCCGGACGCTCTACACGCTGATCGCGATTGCAGACCACGGCAGCTTCGCCGAGGCCGGCAATACCATCGGCTTGTCGCTGTCGGCGGTGAGCATGCAGGTCCGCGCTCTCGAGGATGAACTTGGCATCACGATCTTCGATCGCAGCCGGCGTCCGCCGATCCTCACGGACACGGGCTTGGCGCTGGTGCACCGGGCGCGCGACCTGATCGCCCACTGGGAAAGCATGAGCGCCGCGCTGAAGAAGGGCACCTCCTCGGGACTGCTCAGGCTGGGCAGCGTCCATACCTGTGTTTCGGGCGTGCTGCCGCTGGCCCTGCGCCACTTGCAGAAGCAGGGGCATGGACTGGAAGTCCACGTCACCACCGGGCTTACGCATGACCTGGAACGTGCCATCTACCACCGCCAGCTGGACGTGGCGATCGTGACCGAACCCGATGCGCCGCGCTCGGGGCTGGATTTCCTGCCGTTCGTGGAGGAACAGCTGGTCGTCATCGCGCACCGTTCGGTAAAGGGCGCCAGCGATCAGGAGATCCTGGAGCAGACCCCTTATGTCCGCTTCAACCGCTCGGCGCGCGTGGGACACCTGGTTCAGGAAGAGATGGTGCGCAGGCGTATCACGGTGCGTTCGGCCATGGAGATCGACAACCTGGAAGGCGTGATCGCCATGGTGGCCAATGGCCTGGGCGCCTCGGTGGTGCCGGCCTGCCGCGGCAGGAACGAGTTTCCGCCGGGTATCCGCGTTATTCCGTTCGGCTCGCCGACGGTCACGCGCCGGCTGGGCATCCTGGCGCCGAAGGAGAACCCGCGAGCCCATCTTACGCAGTTGTTGCTCGATGCATTGAAGTCAGTCTGCGCCGGCCAGCGCGACCTCACGGAGCAGGCCGGTCCCGGCCAGTAGTTCTTAGTCTGGTAGTTCTGTAGTTCAGCAGCCTAGTAGTCCGCAGAAAAACACCGCAACGCCCCGAAAAAATCGAGCCATCGGCCCGAGGGTCAGTTGCTGCCTGGCGAATCGTCAGCCGGCCCCGAGCCGGCAGGCTTCGCCGTCCCGCGAACTGAAGGAGACAAACCCATGAAAGACGAAACTCAACCCAATAACGCGCGCCGCCGTATCGTCAAGACGCTGGGCTGTGGCCTGGCGCTTACGCCGTTTCTGGCCCTGCCAGCGCGAGCCGAATGGCCATCGGACAAAGTCATACGCATGATCGTTCCGTTTTCGGCGGGCGGCGCCACCGACCTGCTGGGCCGCGCGCTGGCGGCCGAGCTGGGCAAGGGCCTGAAGCAGAGCGTGATCGTCGAGAATCGCGCGGGCGCCGGCGGCAGCGTGGGCGCGCAGGCCGTCGCCAGCGCGCCGGCGGACGGCTACACGCTGTTGCTGGCGTCGGGCAGCATGTTCACGGTCAACCAGTTCATCTACAGCAAGCTGCCTTACTCGCTGGCTGACTTCAGCCCCATCGGCAAGGTGGCCAACGGACCCATGGTGCTCACCGTCAATGCCAATTTACCCGTCAAGAACACGCGGGAACTGATCGAATACGCCCGCGCCAGGCCGGGCAAGCTCAGCTTCTCGTCCGCCGGCGTGGGCAGCCAGACGCATATGGCGGGAGAAGCCTTCAGCGACGCCGCGGGGATCGAGCTCATGCATGTCCCATACAAAGGCGAAGGCCCGGCCTATACGGATCTGATGGCGGGCGTGATCGAAGTCGCCGTGGGCAACATCAATGCCATCGTCCCCTTGCTCAAGGGCGGGCGCCTGCGGGCGCTTTCGGTGACAGGCAAGGAGCGCTCAGCGCTGCTGCCGGACGTGCCCACCACGGCGGAGGACGGCGTGCCGGGTTTCGAGTTCACTGGTTGGTTCGCGCTGCTGGCGCCGGCAGGCACGCCCCAGACGTCCGTCGACCGGCTGCTGGCCGATGCCAGGACGGCGGTCGAACAGCCGAACATGCAGCGCTATCTGGCTGACCAGGGCATGTCCGCGACCATCGTGCCGCCCGCCCAGCTCAGGGACGAGATCGCCAGGGAGTCGGCCAAGTGGAAGGCGCTGGTGGAGAAAAAGAAGATCACCGCCAGCTGAGGCTACGTTGCGGGCCTGTGGCGCTCACTGGCCCGCCCTTACTTTTCATGTTCACCTTGCACGCATCATGCCGCCCGATTCCCTTGTTGTCGCCGCTCCCGTCGTCTTGGTCGCCTACGTCGTCTTTGGGATGACGGGATTCGGCGCGGCCATGGTGGCCGTGCCGGTCCTGGTCCAGTTCATGCCCTTGCAGTTCGCCGTGCCGCTGGTGGTGCTGTTCGACCTGGCCTGCACCGCGCTGGTGGGCGGCAGCAACTGGCGGCGCGTGTCCCTGGTCGAGCTCAAGCGGCTGTTTCCCTGGCTGCTGCTCGGGATAGGCCTGGGCGTCACGCTGCTGCACAACGCCGGCGCCCGCTGGCCCTTGATACTGCTGGGCAGCTTCGTGCTGGCCGTGTGCATCAAGGGCCTGCGCGGCGCGCGGGCGACGACGACGGCGCCGTTGAACACTTTTTGGGCGTTGCCGTTCGGCGTCTTCGGCGGCATCTTCAGCGCGCTGTTCGGGACCGGCGGACCGATCTACACCATCTATCTGTCGCGCCGGCTGGATGCGCTGGATCAGTTCCGTGCCACGATCTCGGTGGTCATCCTGGCCAGCGGGCTGATCCGGGCGGCGGCCTTCGGCGCCGCCGGACTGTACGCGCAGCCGGAAATCCTGTCCGCCGCCGCCGTGTTGCTGCCGGTGGCCCTGGTTGGCCTGTATGGCGGTTCCCGCCTCAGGACCCGGGTTTCCCCGGAACTGCTGAAGCGGGCCATCTTCCTCTTGCTCGCGATAGCTGGCGCGGGCGCCATCTATCGCGGATGGGTCTCGCCTCCGTGAGGCGGACGCCTGCTACTTGGCCGTCGGCATGGCGAACTCGGCTCCCTTGCCGATGCTTTCGGGCCAACGCTGCATGATGGACTTCTGCCGGGTGTAGAAGCGCACGCCTTCCTCGCCATAGGCATGCATATCGCCGAACAGGCTGCGCTTCCAGCCGCCGAAGCCATGCCAGGCCATGGGCACCGGGATGGGCACGTTGATGCCCACCATGCCGACTTCGATGCGCCGGCCGAATTCGCGCGCCACGTTGCCGTCGCGGGTGAAGCAGGCCACGCCGTTGCCGAACTCGTGGGCGTTGATGAGGTCCACCGCCGCTTTCAGGTCCTTCACGCGCACGCAGCCCAGCACAGGACCGAAGATTTCTTCCTTGTAGATGCGCATGTCGGGCGTGACGTGGTCGAACAGCGTGCCGCCCATCCAGAAGCCGTCGCCGCAGCCTGCGCCCGCTTGCGAGCCCTGGAAACCACGGCCGTCCACAAGCAGCTGCGCGCCTTCTTGCACGCCAAGGTCGATGTAGCCGCTGATGCGTTCGTGAGCGGCCCGGGTCACGATGGGACCCATCTCGGCGGCGGGGTTCTCGCCGTCCAGCACCTTCAGCGTCCTGGTGCGCTCGATCAACCGGGGCAGCAACCGGTCGGCCACGTCGCCCACCAGCACCGCCACGCTGATCGCCATGCAGCGCTCGCCGGCCGAGCCGTAGCCGGCGCCGACCAGCGCATCGACCGCCTGGTCGATGTCGGCGTCCGGCATCACGACCATGTGGTTCTTGGCGCCGCCCAGGGCCTGCACGCGCTTGCCATGGCGGGCGCCGGTCTCGTAGATGTAGTTGGCGATAGGCGTGGAGCCCACGAAGCTGATCGCCTTCACGTCCGGGTGTTCCAGCAGCGCGTCCACCGCCACCTTGTCGCCCTGCACCACGTTGAACACGCCATCCGGCAGGCCGGCCTCGCTCAGCAGCTCGGCGATGCGCAGGGAGGCGCTGGGATCGGTGGGGCTGGGCTTGAGCACGAAGGTGTTGCCCGCCGCGATCGCCACGGGGAACATCCACATGGGCACCATCACGGGGAAGTTGAACGGCGTGATGCCCGCTACCACGCCCAGCGGCTGGCGCAGCGTCCAGTTGTCGATACCGGTGGAAACCTGCTCCGTGTGGGCGCCTTTCAGGAGCTGGGGGACGCCGCAAGCGAACTCGACGATGTCGATGCCGCGGGTGACTTCGCCTTGCGCGTCGCTGAAAACCTTGCCATGCTCGGCGGTAATCAGGTGGGCCAGTTCATCGCGATGCTTGTTCATCAGTTCAAGAAACCTGAACAGCACGCGGGCGCGGCGGATGGGAGGAGTGTCCGCCCATTGCGGAAATGCCGCCCGGGCGCTGGCCACGGCGCGGTTTACCTCGTCGGGCGTGGCCAGGGCCACCTGCTTGGCGACGACGCCCGTGGCCGGGTTGTAGACGGGCTGGCGGCTGCCAGTCCCATCGACGAGGCTGCCGCCGATGTAGTGTCCGGCATCGCGGGATTGGGCGCTGGCATTGCTTGCGGTCATGGCTGGCTCCTGTGCTCATGCATGGTGTTCTGGAGCTGGCAATGTCGCGCATTGCCGTCCGGCCGTCGAGACCAGAGGGCTGGAATCAGTGTTTGATGTTTCGAACAATGGAGCAGGGCATGACGAAAACCAGGCGTCTGGAAGATCTGTGGTCGCATATCCATTGCCTTGGGGTGCTGGCCGATACCGGCAGCTACACGGCGGCCGCGCGCCGCCTGCAGATCAGCAAGGCCTCGGTGAGCCAGCGCATCGTGGAGCTGGAGCAGGCGGCTGGCGTGCCCCTGGTGCGCCGCACCACCCGCAGCGTAGGCCTGACCGAGGCGGGGCAGAGCCTGGTCGACCAGACCGCGGCGGCTTTCCTGCGCATCGAGGAGGGCTTCTCGGCCGTGCGGGATCTGTCCGAGGGGCCGCGCGGCGTGCTGTCCGTGACCGCGCCCGTGGCCCTGGGGCGCCAGGTCATTGCGCCGCTGATACCGGAATTCCTGAAGCGCTTTCCCGACGTGCGGATCCAGCTGGAACTCAGCGACCATCTGGCGTCCCTGGCGACCGAAGGCTTCGATCTGGCGATCCGGCACGTGGCCGGCGTGCCGGACACGCATGTTGCCTCGGTCATCTGCGAGACGCGCTCCGTGCTGGTTGCCACCCCGGAATACCTGGCGCGGCACGGCACGCCGAAGATACCGATGGATCTGGCGGCCCACAATTGCCTGCATTACCTGCGGCGCAGCGGCAGCGCTACCTGGTCGTTCGAGTCGCGTGACGGGGACAAGCGCGTGGCGGTGCCGGTACGCGGCAGCTTCACGGCCAACAACAGCGAAGTGCTGAGAGAGGTGGCGGCCGGATCCCTGGGAATCGCGCTGCTGCCGGATTTCAGCGCCAATCAGGCCTTGCGCGGCGGAGCCCTGGTCGAAGTACTGCACGGCTGGCGGGTCGTGGGCGACTACGCGGAGC
Source organism: Achromobacter sp. SD115 (assembly GCF_017355315.1). Classification (NCBI taxonomy): domain Bacteria; kingdom Pseudomonadati; phylum Pseudomonadota; class Betaproteobacteria; order Burkholderiales; family Alcaligenaceae; genus Achromobacter; species Achromobacter sp. SD115. The sequence goes on from NZ_JADIJM010000017.1 coordinate 129,635, forward strand.
GGCTGTATGCGGTCAGGCCCTACACGCCGCGCGTGCCCCTGACCGTATCCTCGTTCGTCGGCTACCTGCGCGAGGCGATCCCGGCGTCCACTGGACTAGGCGGGCCACCAGGAGCGGGGGGCGAGGCAGGCTAATTGACCTGCAGCCCGGCCTTGGCCACCAGGTCGGCGTAGATCGCGGCGCCCTGGTTGACGTACTTTTCCGTCTCGGCGGGCGACAGGACGTGGGGGATGCCGCCGAAGTTGGCGTTGCCGGCGATCCATTTCGGATCCTTTGAGATCTGCTTGAGCACCGCAGCCCATTTGGCCACGGCCTCGGGACTCATATCGGGCGGCCCGAACAGTCCGCTCCAGCCTATGACCGCTTCGAGCTGAGGCAGTCCCAGCTCGCGGGCGGTCGGTATGTCGGGGAATTGCGCCAGGCGCTCCGGCGTGGTCGTCAGCAGGGCGCGCAGCTTGCCGCTGGCGAGTATGCCTGTCATTGAACTCAGGTTGTTGCAGGCGAAGTCGGCGTCCTTGCTGAGGACCGCCAGCGCGACCTCATTGCCGCCCTTGTACGGGACGCTGACCACGGCATCGGGCTTCAGGCCGAGACTGCTGAGCAGCAGCTGGGGCGCGAGGTTCTGCACCGTAGCCGGGCCGGAATGGCTGTAGTTGAGCTTGCCGGGCTGTGCCTTCATCGCCTGCGCCAGATCGCGGATCGTCTTGTAGGGGCTGTCCGGGTGGACGACACAGACCACAGGGTTCAGTTCCAGCAATCCGATGAAGGTGAAGTCCTTCGAGGTATAGGGCGTGGTCTTGGGCTGCAGCGCGGGCAGCAACACCTGGGAACCTATCCGGCCCATCAGCAGCGTGTAGCCGTCGGGGGCGGCATTCTTCACGGCGGTCGAGCCGATCGCGCCGTTCGCCCCGGCCTTGTTGACCACGACGATGGGCTGGCCAAGCACGCCTTGCGCGGCGGCGGACAGATTGCGGGCCGCCATGTCGGCGTCGCCGCCGGCGCTGAACGGAACGATGAGCTGGACTGGCTTGGCGGGATAGGTTTGGGTGTATGCCAGGCCGGGAAGCGTGGCGAGCATGCAAATCGCGGCGCGAGCGAACGCGCCCGGCCAGCGGCCGGTAGGGCTGATCATGGGAAGTCTCCTGTCGTGCTAAGGGACGTAACCGGACTGCAGCTGTGCTCGATGCCTCGAGGTCAATGACCGGTCGCGGACTGCGTTGATGCGCTGAATACCGGGGCGGGCTCGCCCGCCAGGGAAACGTTGATGCAGGCGGGTAGCCCGCTGTTCGCCGCCTTGCCCAGGGCGTTGGCGAGGCCGTCGCTATCCTGCGCGGCAAAGCCCGTTCCGCCGAGCGCCGTGGCGACGTCGTGGTAGCGCGCGGTCGGCGCAAGTTCGCAGCCGATCAGCCTGTGCGGGCTATAGGTGCGCATCTGGATCAGGTGTTCCGCGTTCCAGCGCAGGTCGTTGCCGATCACGGCGATGATCGCGGCCTGTTCGCGCACCGCCGTGTCCAGCTCCATCAGGTGGAAGCCTGCGGTGCCATCGCCCATGAGCGCGACCACGGTTGCGTCGGGCTGCGCGAGCTTGGCGGCGATCGCGTAGCAGATGCCCGCGCCAATTGCGCCGGACATGCCGTTGATGATGCGTACCGGCGCCTGGCAGTAGGCCTGTGCCCACTGGCCGAACTCGCCGCCGTCGCAGACCAGGATGGGATTCGGGACGGAGGCGAGAAACGCCTGGACCGTCTCGCAAAGCGCGCGCGGTCCCAATGCGCCGGCGGCGGACGAGGCGGAATTCAGTGTGGTCCGGTTGCGCAGCGCTTCGTCCACGCGCGCGCGCCATGGGGCGCGCTCGGTCGGAGCTGGTGTCGCACGCATCGCGGACAGTGCGACATAGGGATCGCCCTGTAAGGCCAAGGCAAGTCGTTCGCCCAGCAGGCGGCTCGCGCGTTCCAGCATGGCGGGATCCGGGTCGATCGCTACGACCTGGGCCGTCTTGCCCAGCGCGCCCGTGCCGCCGAAGCCCAGCGTGAAGTCCAGGGACTTGCCTGCCAGTACGATAAGGTCCGCCTGCGGCATGAGCGCGGCCAGGGAACCGAGGGAAGGATCCTTCAGGCCGCGCGGGCTTTCCATGGGGATGATGCGCGCCGTAAGCGCTTCTTCCAGCATCTCGCGGACGGCACGCATATAGGGGCGCGCGCCCGTGGGGCCGGCCAGCACCAGGGGGCGCTGCGCGGTATTCACCAGCGCGGCGAGTTTTTCCAGGCCGGCTGCGTCCGCTGGGGCGGCCTCGCGGCTCTGCGCTGCGGCGGGCAGCTCCGCCAAGCCGGTCTCGGCGGTCATCAGGTCGAAGGGCAGGGCCAGATGCACCGGCCCGCGCCGGGGCGCAAGCGCCTGCGCCACCGCGCTTTCGAGCGCGGGGTAGAGTTCCTGCGCGCTCCGCGGACGCAGCGAAAGCTTGGTCAACGGACTGGTGATGGCGACCTGGTCCAGTTCCTGGAATGCGCCCATGCCGTCCTCGGCGACGGAGGAGTCGCCGGAAATGAGAAGTACAGCGCTTTCCGCCTGCGACGCCGAGTACAAGGGCGCGAGGCCGTTGGTGATGCCCGGCGCCGCGGTCAGCATCGCGACGCCGAGTTCGCCGGTGATCTGGGACCAGGCGTCCGCCATGAAGACGGCGGCCGCCTCATGCCGCACGTGGATGATGCGGATGCCTGCGTCGATACAGGCATCGTAGAGCGGCATGATCTGATTGCCGGACAGGCTGAAGATGGTCTTGACGCCCAGGCGTTGCAGCGTACGGATAATCAACTGAGATCCAAGCACCTGTGTCTCCGAGGGCCGCGCTGGTAAACGCCGCGCGCCTGTTTTTATACCGGCTATGGGAGAGTTCAGTGTATCGGCTATCCGTGGCGTGTTGGTTGATGTTTTTTGAACCTAGAGGGCGGCTCGCGGGCCGTCCCTATCGGTCTGCGCCGCGATCGCCTCGCGCACGCCTTGCCCGTAGGCCGGATCGGCCTGGGCACAGTTGGCGATGTGGCGCTCGATGACTTCCTCGGACGCGCCGCGGATCGCGCGGGCGGTGTTCTCGAATAGTCTTTGCTTTTCATCGGCCGCCATCAATCGGAACAGGTCGCCGGCCTGGGAGAAATAGTCGGCATCTTCCCGGTGGTTCCAACGGGCCGCGGCGCCGCTCAGGTCCAGTGGCGGTTCGGAGTAGTCCGGCTGCGCCTGCAGGGCGCCATGGCTGTTGGGCGTGTACGCGGGCGCGCTGCCGCCGTTGCCATCCACGCGCATGGTCCCGTCGCGGTGGTAGCTGTGGAACGGACAGCGAGGCGCATTGACCGGGATCTGCGGATAGTTCACGCCCAGACGATAGCGTTGCGTGTCGCCATACGAGAACAGGCGGCCTTGCAGCATCTTGTCCGGTGAGAACCCAATGCCGGGCACGATCACCGCGGGGCTGAACGCGGCCTGTTCGACCTCGGCGAAGAAATTCTCCGGATTCCGGTTGAGCTCCAGGACGCCGACCTCGATCAGCGGATAGTCCTTGTGCGGCCAGACCTTGGTCAGGTCGAAGGGATTGAGATGATAGGTATTGGCTTCGGCCTCGGGCATGATTTGCACGTACAGGGTCCAGCGCGGGAATTCGCCCCGTTCGATCGCTTCGTACAGGTCGCGCTGGTTGCTTTCGCGGTCCGCCGCGATGACCTGGCCGGCTTCGGCGTCCGTCAGGTTCCGGATGCCTTGTTGGGTCTTGAAGGTGAACTTGACCCAGAACCGCTGGTTGGCGGCGTTGATGAAACTATAGGTGTGGCTGCCGAACCCATGCATGTGGCGATAGCTCTTGGGAATGCCGCGGTCGCCCATGATAAGCGTCACCTGGTGCAGGGTCTCGGGCAGCAGGGTCCAGTAGTCCCAGTTGTTCTGCGGGCTGCGCATGCCTGTGCGCGGATCGCGCTTGACGGCCCGGTTCAGGTCGGAGAACTTCAGCGGATCGCGCACGAAGAAGACAGGCGTGTTGTTGCCGACCAGATCCCAGTTGCCTTCTTCGGTGTAGAACTTGAGGGCAAAGCCGCGGATGTCGCGCTCGGCATCGGCCGCGCCGCGTTCTCCGGCCACGGTGGAGAATCGCGCGAACATGTCGGTCCGCTTGCCGATCTGGCTGAAGATCCTGGCCTTGGTGTAGCGCGTGATGTCATGGGTCACGGTGAACGTGCCGAAGGCGCCGGCGCCCTTGGCGTGCATGCGCCGCTCCGGTATCACCTCGCGGTCGAAGTGCGCCATCTTCTCCAGGAACCAGACGTCCTGCAAAAGCGCAGGCCCGCGCGGACCGGCGGTCATGGTGTTGTCGTCGTCGGCAACGGGGGCGCCGAATGCGGTGGTGAGTTTGCTCATGATGGGCTCCTTGCGTTGTTGACGTGGCAGCGGCCTTCAAGAGCGGGTGCATCGCAGCGGCCCCGGATCCGGCCACGTGAGGTTCAGGCGTATTGCTCGATGGGGGAGTGGTCTTCCAGGCGCAGCACGCGGCCGTCGATGACCAGAGATGGCAGGCGGGTGATGCCCAGGGCGCTGGCCCGTGCGGCGTGTTCGGGTTGCCGCGCGAGGTCGAACGATTCGTAGCGATGCTGTGGCGTCGTGAACACCGCCGCTATGTTGCGATCGATACTCAGGCAGAGGTTGCAGCCGTCGTGGAACAGGGTGACTTGAATCAAGGCGATCTCCTTCGTATGCCGCCAGGGCGGATGCCCTGGCGATTCCGGTTTTAAGGGGAGAATCGCCAGGCCGATCTTGGAGGCGCGGGCTGGAATCGAACCAACCTCAAGAGATTTGCAATCTGCCGCATGACCACTCTGCCACCGCGCCATCTGATTTGTCCTAGGACGTAATGCATGGTACGCAAGCGGGGCGAGGCGTGGACTTCCGCGAATCCAGGAATATTGTCCTAACGTCCAGGATGAATGACGCAGGACATAGATATGTACGTCATAGGCCGAAGAGGAGCGCGGACTCTTGGGAGTGAGCCGGGGAGGGCGCGGCGGCGCTGTGCGGGAAGGGGCCCGATGCGGGCGCGGAAATGAAAAAAGGGCCCGAAGGCCCTTTCTCAAGGATTTCCAGAAAGGATCTGGAAATCAAAATTTGGAGCGGGAGACGAGTCTCGAACTCGCGACCTCAACCTTGGCAAGGTTGCGCTCTACCAACTGAGCTACTCCCGCATGGGTTCTGCACTTGAAACAGCCAGAACCTGTTTTCTTATTCACTCTGATCAACTTGGTTATCGATCAGAAGGCGCGCATCTTACATGATTTTTTTGAGCTTGTCTTGGCCTGTGCTTTTTTGGCTTTGTTCACTGCGAGCAGCTTTCGAACAAAACCCGAAACTCAGGGCAAGCACTCAATCAAGTAATATGAGCGAAGACAGAAACTATAGCAATCCGCAGCATCCATGTCAAATTTGCCGGTCCCAACCCATCCGTCCCCCGCCTTGTTCCCCGTCAGCCAGGATCTTACCCGGCTGAACACGCTGGGTCTGGAGTCGCGGGCCGGGACCTTCGTGACTCTGGAGGATCCGGCGCAGCTGCCGGCGCTAACGGAACTGGCGCGCGCGGCGTCCTCCCTGCTGGTGCTGGGCGGCGGCAGCAATCTGGTGCTGCCGCGACACGTGCAGGGGCTGGTGGCGCGAGTTGCCTTCAAGGGCGTGCGCCTGCTGGAGGCCGGGTCGGATGCCTGGCTGGTCGAGGCAGCGGGTGGCGAGACCTGGCACGGTTTCGTCGAAACCTGCGTGAACCAGGGGTGGGACGGGCTGGAGAACCTGGCGCTGATCCCCGGCACGGTGGGCGCGGCCCCGGTGCAGAACATCGGCGCCTACGGCGTCGAACTGCAGGAGCGTTTCCATAGCCTGACCGCCTGGGATGTGCGCGCAGGCCGTCTGGTCGAAATGAGCGCGGCCGATTGCCGCTTTTCCTATCGCGACAGCGTGTTCAAGCACGATGAGCCGGGGCGGTGGGTCATCGTCAGCGTGCGCTTTTCCTTGCCGCGGCCCTGGCGGCCGGTGCTGGGTTACCCCGACCTGCAGCGCCATGCGCGATTGGCAGAGGGCGCGGCGATTGCGCGCGATATCTTCGACGCGGTGTGCGAGATCCGCCGCGCCAAGCTGCCCGATCCGGCGGTGACGGGCAATGCGGGCAGCTTTTTCAAGAATCCCATCGTATCGTCCGAGGTGCGCGACGCCTTGCTCGGCCGTTTTCCTGGCCTGGTGTCGTACGCCCAGCCGGATGGCGGCTACAAGCTGGCGGCTGGCTGGCTGATCGACCAGTGCGGCTGGAAGGGCCGCACGCTGGGGGCTGCGGGTGTGCACGAGCGCCAAGCCCTGGTACTGGTCAACCGCGGCGGAGCTACGGCTGCGGACATCATGGGCCTGGCGCATGCCATCCAGGAAGCGGTGTCCGAACGTTATGGCGTGCGGCTGGAACCGGAACCCGTGGTGGTGTGAGGCTATTTCGGCCTGGCAAGAAAAAGGACCCCGCAGGGTCCTTTTTTTGTCGGCGAGGGCGGCTCAGAAGCCCAGCACGGACTGCATGTCGTACAGGCCGTTGTGCTTGCCGTCCAGGAACCGGGCTGCGCGCAGGGCGCCTTCCGCGTAGGTGGCGCGGCTGGCCGAGCGGTGCGTGATCTCGATGCGTTCGCCGGTGCCGCAGAAGGACACCGTGTGGTCACCGACGATGTCGCCGCCGCGCAGTACGGAGAAACCGATGGTGCCGGGTTTGCGCACGCCGGTATCGCCGTGCCGGCTCCAGGTGGCGACGTCCGGCAGGGCCACGTTCCAGGCCGAAGCGATGGTTTCGCCCATTTTCAGCGCGGTGCCCGAGGGCGCGTCGACCTTATTGCGGTGGTGCGCTTCGAACACTTCGACGTCGTAGCCGGAGTTCAGGATGCGCGCGGCCATGTCCAGCAGCTTGAGCGTGGCGTTGACGCCCACGCTCATGTTGGGCGCGAAGACGATGCCGATCTTCTGGGCGGCGACTTCGATCTCGGCGCGGCCGTTGTCGTCGAAACCGGTGGTGCCGATCACGGCGTTCACGCCGTGCTTGACGCAGGCCTGCAGGTGTTCGAGCGTGCCTTCCGGACGGGTGAAGTCGATCAGGCAGTCGGCCTGGGCCAGTGCGTCGAGATCATCGGTGATGGCCACGCCGGTCTGCTTGCCCAAGGGCGCGCCGGCATCCTGGCCCAGCGCGGCCGAGCCCTGGCGGTCGAGCGCCACGGCGAGCTGCAGCCCGGAGGCGTTCAGGACGGCTTCGATCAGCATCTGGCCCATCCGGCCGCTGGCGCCGGCAATTGCAATACGCATGGATAGTCCTTGGTGTTACTTGAGCGGCTCGGGGGCGTTGCCCGGCTGGCCAGGATACTGGTTGAGGGGGCTGACCGGTGCGGCGGCGTCGCGCTTGCGCTGGTCTTCCTCTTCCTTCTGGCGGGCTTCGTCTTCCGTGAGGCGCTTGTCCGCCTTTTCGTCGGCGACGGCGTTGGGCGTATTGATCTGGTACGGCTGCAGGTCAGGCTGCTTGTCGCCTTCCCAGCGGGTCAGGCGGTCGTTTTCGAACCAGACCGTGAATTTGCGTTCCTGGGCGTCGCCGTAACCGGGCTTGTAGTAGTAGGGGTAGTCCCAGCGGTTGGCGTGCAGCACGCTGGTCAGCGTCGGGCTGCCGAGGGCGAAGCGCACCTGTTCGCGCGTCATGCCGGGCTGCAGCAGGGCCACCTGCTCCTGGGTGATCCAGTTTCCTTGCTGGACGCCGGCTTTGTAGGGGAAGCCCCACTTGTCCCCCGAGCATCCGGCCAGGGCGACGGCCAAGGCGGCCACCGCCAGGCCGGTCTTCAGCGAGCGGGAGGGAATTCGTGCAATCATGGACACTACGCGCCCCTATTATTTGGAAGCAGACAAAACCGTTATCATAAAGGTTTCATAAGGATAGTTCCGCGTGGCGGCATGATTTCGGTGAGCCGGCTCGCGGTGAACCTATCCTGCCCATGCCAACGCGGACGGAGAGCGATTACACCATGAGCGACCAAAGCGAACTGAAGAACATGGGTTTGAAGGCGACGTTCCCCCGCCTGAAAATTCTTGATATTTTCCGGAAATCGGATCAACGGCACCTGAGCGCCGAAGACGTCTATCGCGCCCTGATCGGCGAAAACGTCGAAATCGGGCTGGCTACCGTCTACCGCGTCCTGACCCAGTTCGAACAGGCCGGCATTCTTGCCCGCAGCCAGTTCGACAGCGGCAAGGCGGTGTTCGAGCTCAACGACGGCGATCATCACGATCACCTGATCTGCACGAACTGCGGCAAGGTGGTCGAGTTTTCGGACCCCGAGATCGAAAAGCGTCAGCAAAAGATTGCCAAGGACAACGCCTTCGCGCTGGAAAGCCACGCCATGGTGTTGTACGGCATTTGCGGCAGCTGCATGAAGGGCCGCTGATCCTGGTCCGGTAGTCCAGCCCGCGGCCACGCTCGCAGCGGGTATGCGAGATCCAAAGCCCCTTCAGGTTGAAGGGGCTTTTTTTGCGTGATGAAATCCGGCGTTACCGCCGCGCGTGCCGTTGCGGGGCGGGGCTTTCAGTCCTGCCCGAAGCCAGCCAGCATTTCGCGGGCATGTTCGCGGGTGGTTGCGGTGAGCTTGATGCCGCCCAGCATGCGCGCGATTTCCTCGACGCGGGCGGGAGCGTCCAGTTCTTCGATGCTGGAACGGGTCGCGCCGCGCGATTCGGCCTTGCTGACCAGGAACTGGTTATTGGCGCAGGCCGCGACCTGGGGCAGGTGGGTCACGCACAGGACCTGATGGCGTTCGCCGAGTTCGCGCAGCAGCTTGCCGACGGCCTCGGCCACCGCGCCGCCGACGCCGCTGTCGACTTCGTCGAAGATCAGCGTGGGCACGCGCGCGGCGCGGCTGGCGATGACGGACAGCGCCAGCGAGATCCGCGACAGTTCGCCGCCCGAGGCCACCTTGGCGAGCGGGCGTGGCGTGGTGCCGGCGTGGCCGGCCACCAGGAATTCGACCTGCTCGTTGCCATGTGCGGAGGGCGCCGATGCGGCCAGGGTGGGCTCGAACCTGCCACCCTGCATGGCCAGCGTCTGCATGGCCTGCGTGACCTGCTTGCCGAGGTCCTTGGCGACCTTGCGGCGCGCCGTCGTCAATTTCGCCGCGCCAGCGTCGTACTGCGCCTGCGCGGCCTGCGCCTGGGCACGCAGGGCATCGATGTCGCCCGCTGCCTGCAGGGCGGCGAGCTGCGCATGCAGCGTGTCGCGCAGTTCGCAGAGCGCATCGGGTTCGACGCGGAATTTTCGGGCGGTTTCGAACACCAGCCCCAGGCGCGCCTCTACAGTCACGAGCCGCTGCGGATCGAGGTCGACGCGGCTGACGTAGTTGTTGAGGTCCGACACGGCCTCGCTGATGGCGATGCGCGCCGATTCCAGTTCATCGTGCACGCCTTGCAGGCCGGGGTCATGGCGCAGCATCTGCTGGATGCGATGGTTGGCAGACGTGAGCCGGTGGTGCGCGGAGTCGCCTTCGCCGTCGAGGGCGTCAATGATCTGCGTGGCGCCGTCCAGCAGCGATTGCGAGTGCGACAGGCGAGTGTGTTCGGACTGCAGCGCGTCCCATTCGTCGGGGCCGAGGTTCAACTGGTCGAGTTCGTCGACTTGCCATTGCAGGCGGTCGCGTTCGGTGGCCAGGCTGGCGGCGTCTTTTTCGGCGGACTCCAGCTGGCGCGCCAGCGCGCGCCACTGCTTCCAGGCCTGGCCGACCGCGTTGCGCAGTTCGCCATGGCCGCCGTGAGCGTCCAGCAGGTCGCGCTGGGCGTCGGCGCGCATCAGGCTTTGGTGCGCATGCTGGCCGTGGATGTCGACCAGGCTGTCGCCCAGTTCGCGCAACTGCGCCACGGTGGCGGGCGTGCCGTTGATGTAGGCGCGGCTGCGGCCCTGGGCGTCGATCACGCGGCGCAGGGACAGCTCTGCGTCGGCGTCGATCTCGCGCTCTTGCAGCCAGGCGACCAGCCCCTTGGGCGTGTCGAAGACCGCGGTGATGTCGGCGCGCGGCGCGCCTTCGCGCAGCATGCTGGCGTCGCCGCGTTCGCCCAGCGCGAGCGCCAGCGCGTCCACCAGTATGGATTTGCCCGCGCCGGTTTCGCCGGAAAAGACGCTGAAGCCGGGGCCGAAATGGATCTCGGTCTGTTCGACGATGACGAAGTCGCGGATATGCAGGGTGCGCAGCATGTCGGGGCGCTTACTACTCTACGTTGTCGGAGGCTTCGGGCATCAGGTTCCAGTGCAGCTTGCGGCGCAGGGTGGAGAAGAAACTGTAGCCTTCGGGATGCACGAAGCGGATGGTATAGGGGGCGCGCTGCACGACGATGCGGTCGCCCGGTTGCAGGTCGGACCAGGTCTGCATGTCGAAATGCACGCTGGCGCCGACTTCGACGCGGCCCATGGCCGTGAGCGTCATGTTCAGCACGCCGGAGTCGGGGATGACGATGGGGCGGTTGGACAGCGTTTGCGGCGCCACGGGCACCAGCACCATGGCATTCATGCCGGGATGCAGGATGGGGCCGTTGGCGGACAGCGCGTACGCGGTGGAACCCGTGGGGGTGGCGATGATCAGGCCGTCGGCGCGCTGCGTGTACATGAAGGCGCCGTCCAGCTCCACCCGCACTTCGATCATGCCGCCGCGTCCCGCGCGGTTCAGCACCACGTCGTTCAGGGCGGAGGCGGAATACATCTTCTGGTCGCCGCGCCACACGCTGCCTTCCAGCAGCATGCGTTCTTCGATCTGGAAGCTGCCTTCGAGCACGCGCGCCAGTGCAGCGTGCGCGTCCTGCAGCGCGATGTCGGTGATGAAGCCCAGGCGCCCGTGGTTGATGCCGACCAGCGGCATGCCATACGGCGCCAGGTGGCGGCTTGCGCCCAGCACGGTGCCGTCGCCGCCCATGACCACGGCCAGCGACGCGGTCTTGCCGATTTCCTCGAGCGTGGCGACGGGGTATTCGGTCAATCCGGTATTGCGCGCCGTGTCCGCATCGATGAGCACTTGCCGGCCCGCTTGCGTCAGCGCGTGGGCCAGTGCTCTCAGCGGTGTGTCCAGGCCGGTATCCTGGTATCTGCCGATCAGGGCTACGGTAGGAAAGTGCATGGCTGCTTGCGTATCAAAAAGGCCGGACCCAAAGCCGAAACCAGCCCGGAATGGGTGGTTTAGCCGATTATATGGGGCCGCATATGCGCTTGCGGGACAAAAATCGCCTCAATTGAAAAAGATTCCCTAAAATACTTGTTATGGATGACCGCGCACGCGCACTACTGAAAGCGTTGATCGAACGCTATATCGCCGATGGGCAGCCAGTCGGCTCGCGGACGCTATCGAAAGTATTCGACTTGTCCCCGGCCACGATCCGCAATGTGATGTCGGATCTCGAAGAACTAGGACTGATCCACAGCCCGCACACCTCCGCCGGCCGCGTTCCCACGCCGCGGGGCTACCGCATGTTCGTCGATTCGCTGCTGGCGGTGCAGTCCTACCAGCTCGAGCCGCACAACATGGGCGAGATGCTGGCGGCCGCCGAACCCACCCGGGCCGTTAACGCGGCGGCGGCGCTGCTGTCCAACCTGACCCAATTCGCGGGGGTGGTGCTGACGCCCAAGCGCGCCCAGGTTTTTCGCCAGATCGAATTCATCCGCCTGTCCGACAAGCGCGTGCTGCTCATCATCGTCACGCCCGACGGCGATGTCCAGAACCGCATTCTTTTTGTCCAGCGCGATTACGCCGAGGCGGAATTGCTGGAAGCCGGCAATTTCTTCAACATGCACTTTGCCGGCAAGTCCTTCAACGCGGTGCGCCAGACGCTGTCGACCGAACTGGCGCAGCTGCGTGAGGATATCTCGCGCTTGATGCAGGCCGCGGTCGAAGCCAGCGCGGAGGCCGCCGAGGACGGCGACGCCATGGTCATCTCCGGCGAGCGCAAGCTGCTGGATGTTACCGACATCGCCTCCGACATGGACCGCCTGCGCAAAATGTTCTCGCTGTTCGAGAAAAAGACCGACCTGTTGCAGCTGCTGGACGTGTCTACCCGCGCCCAGGGCGTGCAGATCTACATCGGCGGCGATTCGCAGCTGGTGCCGATGGAAGAGGTCTCGGTCATCACCGCGCCTTATGGCGTGGACGGCAAGGTTGTGGGCACGCTGGGCGTCATCGGCCCCACCCGCATGTCCTATGAACGCGTCATTCCCATTGTGGATATCACGGCGCGCTTGCTGTCCAACGCCCTCAGCCATAACCAGTAGGTCCATCCGAAGCTACGTCCTCCTCGCGGAGGAAGGGGAGTGTTTGTGTTTCTTCGCCTGTTCAAGTACCTGTGGCCTGAGCGTTATCTGCCGGAACCCGAGCAGGAAGACCCCTTCGACGAAGACCCCGCGCCGCGCGGGCCCGGCAAGGTCGGTGTGCTGCTGGTGAACCTGGGTACGCCGGACAGTCCGGGCAAGCAGGACATACGCAAGTATCTGGGCGAGTTTCTGTCCGACCCGCGCGTGATCGAGATCCCGCGCTATCTGTGGAAGCCCATCCTGCATTGCCTGGTCCTGACCTCGCGGCCCAAGAAGCTGGAGCCGCGCTATGCCGGCGTCTGGCTGAAGGAAGGTTCGCCGCTGATGGTGTACAGCCAGCGGCAGGCCGACGGCGTGCGCGCCGCCCTGGCCGGGGCTGGCATCGACGCGGTGGTGGAGCTGGGCATGCGCTACGGCAATCCTTCGATCCCCGATGCCATCTCGCGCCTGCGCAAGCAGGGCTGCGAACGCATCTTGACCGTCCCGCTCTATCCCCAGTACGCCGCCAGCACTACCGCCACGGTGGTGGACGCGGTCACCCGCCACGCCGGCCGCCTGCGCGACCAGCCCGAGCTGCGCTTCATCAAGCGCTTCCACGAAGAGCCAGCCTACCTGGACGCGCTGGCCGGCCGGATCGAGCGCTATTGGCAGGAACACGGCAAGCCGCAGAAGCTGGTCATGAGCTTCCATGGCCTGCCGCGCTATTCGATCGAACTGGGCGATCCGTACTACCGCGATTGCATGGATACCGCGCGCCTGCTGGGCCAGCGCCTGTCGCTGCCGCGCGAACAGATCGAGGTGACCTTCCAGAGCCGTTTCGGCACCGCCCGCTGGCTGGAACCCTACACCGAACCCACCCTCAAGGCGCTGGCCGCTGCAGGGGTGACCGAGGTCGATGTGGTGTGTCCGGGTTTTGTGGCAGACTGTCTGGAAACCCTGGAAGAGATCAGCCTGGAATGCCGCGACGCCTTTATTGGGGCCGGCGGCAAGCGCTTCCGCTACATTCCGGCGATCAACGACGATCCGGCCTGGATCGCGGGGCTGGCCGACCTGGTGGCACGCCACTTGCAGGGGTGGCCCACGCAAATCACGGACTTGAAGGAGAAGGCGCATGCACCATGATCCCAAGACTGGCAAGGTCGTCAAAAAGGGGCAGGTCAGCACCCCTGTGGACGAAGATCAGGTGGAACACGAACTGGACGAGGCGCTCGCCGAGACCTTTCCCGCCAGCGATCCCATCGCGATCAGCCCCGAGCCCGACGAGGATCGGGCCGTGGACCGCGCCCTGAAGGACAGTTTTCCCGCCAGCGACCCGGTCGCGCCCGCGCAACCGCACAAGAAGTAGCTTTCGGCGGCAGGTGTCCGCCGTTAGCCGGATGGCAGCGGAACGCGCCGAATTTATGCTTGCGGTCTGAGATTTGACGGCATTTGGCAGAAATTGGGCGGATTCTTGATTACATTCCGCCTGTCTCTGCTGCCCGGCGCCGTCAGGGAATATTTGCTTTCCCGGGCTTGAAATAGGGGTATTGGCCCCCATTCATGTCTGCGAAAGCCATACTTTTTGGAGGATTCCCCATGACGGCACCCAACGAGCCTGTAGACCAGACGCCCGAAGTCGGCCAAAACGCCGATGCGGCCTCCGCCGCCGAGGACGCCATGCAGGCCGAGCTGAACGAGTTGCGCGCCCAGCTGGACGCCGCCCAGGCTACCGTCAACGAGCAGCAGGACCAGCTTCTGCGCATCCGGGCCGAAGCCGAGAACGTGCGCCGCCGCGCCCAGGAAGACGTGTCCAAGGCGCGCAAGTTCGGCATCGAGTCTTTCGCTGAAAGCCTGGTTCCGGTCAAGGACAGCCTGGAAGCCGCGCTGGCCCAGCCTGACCAGACCGTTGAAACGCTGCGCGAGGGCGTGGAAGTGACGCTCAAGCAATTGACGGCCGGTTTCGAGCGCAATCTGCTCAAGGAAATCGCGCCGGTGCAGGGCGACAAGTTCGACCCGCACCAGCATCAGGCCATTTCGTCCATACCCGCCGAGCAGCCCGCCAATACCGTGGTGCAGCTGCTGCAGAAGGGCTATGCCATCGCCGACCGGACCCTGCGCCCGGCCTTGGTGGTGGTGTCCGCCGGCCAGGGCTGAACAGGCTGCGCGCCATGACGGAACCCCGGTTCGACCCCGCCCAGGTTTTCCAGGTGTTCGGCATGCGCCATGTCGACACCGAGGGATTCGACGCGGCGGTGGTCCAGGCGCCGGGGACGGATCTGCGCTGCGTGTTCCTGTGGGGCCAGGATTGCTACAACTGCAATCTTTTCAAGCAGGCGGCCCTGCTGCATCAGGAAACGCTGCTGGGACTGGGCCTGACCTGGTTCGAGGCCGATGTCTACGCGGACGAAGCGCTGGGAAGGCGCTTTTCGCTGCATGGCGTCCCCACTTTCGTGCTGTATCGGGCCGGGAAGCGGCTGGGCCGCATCACCGGCTGGCCCGGCTTGCCCCAGTTCACCGCGGCCATGCATCGCCTGCAGGAAGCGGCTGTAGAAAATTCCGGCCAGGCGTCTTGAAAAACCCTGCGGGCAGCCCCAGTTATGTGGGGACAAGAAGTTTCTCCCTATTTTCATAGATTCAATCAAGGTAACCGACCATGAGCAAGATTATTGGCATTGACCTGGGCACGACCAACAGCTGCGTGGCTGTCATGGACGGCGGGCAGGTCAAAATCATTGAAAACGCGGAAGGCGCTCGCACCACCCCCTCCATCGTCGCCTACATGGACGATGGCGAGACCCTGGTCGGCGCGCCGGCCAAGCGCCAGGCCGTGACCAACCCGCGCAACACCCTGTACGCGGTGAAGCGCCTGATCGGCCGCAAGTTTGAAGAAAAAGCGGTGCAGAAGGACATCAACCTGATGCCCTATGCCATCGTCAAGGCCGACAATGGCGACGCCTGGGTGGAAGTGCGCGGCAAGAAGATGGCGCCTCCCCAAGTGTCGGCCGACGTGCTGCGCAAGATGAAGAAGACCGCCGAGGACTACCTGGGCGAAGAAGTGACCGAGGCCGTCATCACCGTGCCCGCCTACTTCAACGACAGCCAGCGCCAGGCCACCAAGGACGCCGGCCGCATCGCCGGCCTGGAAGTCAAGCGCATCATCAACGAACCCACCGCCGCGGCGCTGGCGTTCGGCCTGGACAAGACCGAAAAGGGCGACCGCAAGATCGCCGTGTATGACCTGGGCGGCGGTACGTTCGACGTGTCCATCATCGAAATCGCCGACGTGGATGGCGAAAAGCAGTTCGAAGTGCTGTCGACCAACGGCGACACCTTCCTGGGCGGCGAAGACTTCGACCAGCGCATCATCGACTACATCATTGCCGAGTTCAAGAAGGAACAAGGCGTCGATCTGTCCAAGGACGTGCTGGCCCTGCAGCGCCTGAAGGAAGCGGCCGAAAAGGCCAAGATCGAGCTGTCCTCGACGCAACAGACCGAAATCAACCTGCCGTACATCACGGCGGACGCCTCCGGTCCGAAGCACCTGAACCTGAAGATCACGCGCGCCAAGCTGGAAGCGCTGGTCGAAGAACTGGTCGAACGTACGATCGAGCCCTGCCGCGTGGCCATCAAGGACGCCGGCGTGAAGGTTTCCGACATCGACGACGTGATCCTGGTCGGCGGCATGACCCGTATGCCCAAGGTCCAGGAAAAGGTGAAGGAATTCTTTGGCAAGGATCCGCGCAAGGACGTGAACCCCGATGAAGCCGTCGCCGCTGGCGCCGCCATTCAAGGTTCCGTGCTGTCGGGCGACCGCAAGGACGTGCTGCTGCTGGACGTCACCCCCCTGTCCCTGGGTATCGAAACCCTGGGCGGCGTGATGACCAAGATGATCCAGAAGAACACGACCATCCCGACCCGGTTCTCGCAGACCTTCTCGACCGCTGACGACAACCAGCCGGCCGTGACGATCAAGGTGTTCCAGGGCGAGCGCGAAATCGCCGCGGGCAACAAGGCCCTGGGCGAGTTCAACCTCGAAGGGATCCCGCCGTCGCCCCGCGGCATGCCGCAGATCGAAGTCACGTTCGACATCGACGCCAACGGCATCCTGCACGTGTCCGCCAAGGACAAGGGCACTGGCAAGGAAAACAAGATCACCATCAAGGCCAACTCGGGTCTGTCGGAAGACGAGATCCAGCGCATGGTCAAGGATGCCGAGGCCAATGCCGAGGAAGATCATCGCGTCGCCGAACTGGCCCAGTCGCGCAACCAGGCCGACGCGCTGGTGCATGCCACCCGCAAGTCGCTGACCGAGTATGGCGATAAGCTCGAGGCTTCCGAAAAGGAAGGCATCGAAGCCGCCATCAAGGAACTGGAAGACACGCTGAAGGACGGCGACAAGGCTGCGATCGACGCCAAGGTGGAAGCCCTGTCGACGGTTTCGCAGAAGCTGGGCGAAAAGATGTACGCCGACATGCAGGCGCAGCAAGCCGCTGGCCAGCAGCAAGCGGCCGATAACGCGAAGCCGGTGGACGATAATGTCGTCGACGCCGACTTCAAGGAAGTCAAGCGCGACCAATAATGGCCGGGCGCTGACCTGCCTCTGCCGCCCGGTAGCCGGAGAAATCCGCCTACCGGGCGTACTCATTCTGTAGCACTGAAAAGAAGGCTCGTTTTCGAGCCCACGGATCATGGCAAAACGTGACTATTACGAAGTCTTGGGCGTTGCGAAGAACGCTTCGGACGACGACCTCAAGAAGGCCTATCGAAAGCTGGCCATGAAGTACCATCCGGACCGCAATCCGGACAGCAAAGAAGCCGAAGAGAAGTTCAAGGAAGCCAAGGAAGCCTACGAGGTCCTGGGTGACGATCAGAAGCGCGCCGCCTACGACCGCTATGGCCATGCGGGCGTGGACCCCAATTCCGCCGGCATGGGCGGCGGCATGGGTGGCGGTTTCGCCGACGCCTTTGGCGACATCTTCGGCGAAATCTTCGGCGGCGGCGGTGGCGGTGGCCGCCGTGGCGGCGGCCCGCAGGTCTACCGCGGCGCCGACCTGAAGTACGCGCTGGAAATCACGCTGGAGCAGGCCGCGGCCGGCTTCGACACCGAGATCCGCGTGCCCAGCTGGGAACACTGCGACACCTGCCACGGTTCCGGCGCCAAGGCCGGCACCTCGCCCAAGACCTGCCGCACTTGCGGCGGCTCCGGCGCCGTGCGCATGCAGCAGGGTTTCTTCAGCGTGCAGCAGACCTGCCCGACCTGCCACGGCAACGGCAAGGAAATCACCGATCCGTGCCCTGCCTGCGATGGCGTGGGCCGCATCCGCCGCAACAAGACGCTGCAGGTCAAGATTCCGGCCGGCATCGACGACGGCATGCGCATCCGCTCCAGCGGCAACGGCGAGCCGGGCATCAACGGCGGCCCTCCGGGCGACCTGTATGTGGAAATCCACATCAAGCAGCACAAGATCTTCCAGCGCGACGGCGACGACCTGCACTGCGAGCTGACCATCCCGTTCACCTCGGCGGCGTTGGGCGGCGAGCTTCAGGTGCCGACGCTGGGCGGCAAGGCCGAGATCTCGATCCCCGAAGGCACGCAGTCCGGCAAGACCTTCCGCTTGCGCGGCAAGGGCATCCGCGGCGTGCGCGGCAGCTACCCGGGCGACCTCTACTGCCACGTGGTGGTGGAGACGCCGGTGCGCCTGAGCGACGACCAGAAGAACATCCTGCGCCAGTTCGAGGCCTCGCTGAACGATGGCGGCGACCGCCATTCGCCGCAAAGCAAGTCCTGGACAGATCGCGTGAAGGAATTCTTCAGCTGAATCGCCTGATGCAAGCAAGAAGGCCGCGACGTTGTCGCGGCCTTTTTTTGTCTTGGGATAAAGCAAAGGCGCCGTTGCGGGAAGATGGCGTGCGCATGGCGTGCGCAAATGAAAAGACCGCGGCGCGAGCCGCGGTCCTGGTGCTGCTACTACAACTGCGATCACTGCTATTGCTACTGCGGTTACTGCAACTGCTGCATCAACTTCAACTTCAAACTTCAGCTTCTACCGCTACTTCTACTGCTACATCGACCGCTGCTGTCGCCGGTAAAAAACCGGCCTCAAACCATGATGCCGTCCGAGGCCGGCCGGGCCACAGCAAGCAGCTCACCGGGTGATCGGCGGGTACTCGAGTTCGCCGAACGTGTATTGGCCGCTGGCCTTGGCTTGCGCCAGTTCCTGCTGGACATCAGCGCGCGTCATGGCGCTGGCGGGGGCGGACACAGCCGCAGGGTATTCCAGTTCGCCGAACGTGTATTGGCCGCTGATCTTGGCTTGTTGCAGCTGGGCTTGCACTTCCTGCGAGCTCAGGCTGGTGGTCTGGGGCAGGGCGGGCGGATAGTCCAGCTCGCCGAAGGTGTACTGGCCGCTGATCTTGGCTTGCTGCAGTTCGGTGGCGACCTGGGCGCTGCTCTTGGCTTGTTCCACGCCGGCGGCTTGGGCGCCAACGCCAACCAGGGCCAGGGATAGCAGCAGGGTGGTGGTTAGGGTTTTCATGGTGGACCTCCAATTCGTCTTGGTTTGGGACCGAATCCGGCGGCCTTCCGTCGTGGTTCGTTGTTTGTTCCCGATGACTGAATTCTGCTCGTTATCTCACCTGGGATAAACCCGTATATCTTGAAAACATCTTTCCAAATAATCGAGTAATCATGTTCACTTTTATGATTTCGTCCATTTTTGGCATAGTCGAGGGGTGCCCCTGTGAATTTTGGTGAGCTGCCCCAGGGCGGTCAGGCGAAAAAAAGCCCCGCCGTAGCGGGGCTTTGCAGGGAAATGGAGTCGTTCAGGGCGCGGGCTTCTTCTTGAAGTCGCCGGCAACCGCCGTGCTGAAGCCGTCCGCGCGCAGGCTCTTGCGCATGGCGGCATTGACCGACTCGGCGGTCAGCGCGGAGATCTTCTTGTCCATCTCGGCCGACCAGGCGAAAGTGCGGCCGCGCTGCATGTAGTCCAGCCAGGTGCTGGCCAGCACGTCATCCTGGGCGCGGGCCAGGTTGCGGTAGTTCAGCAAGGCGGTGATGCCATCCGAGATCTCCTTGTCCGAGAAACCGTCCTTCAGTACCCGCGCCAGTTCTTCGCCGATCGCCTTTTCCAGGCGGTCGCGGTTTTGCGGAGCGTAGATGGCGTACATGGTCCAGCTGGCGGAGGGTTCGAACGACGAGACCGACAGCGAGCTGCGTACGTTGTAGGACAGGCCTTCGGTTTCGCGCACGCGGTTCCACAGGCGCGAGGTTTCGGACGCGCCGAACAGGTAGTTGGCCAGATACAGCGCGGCGTAGTCCGCATCCGTGTCCTGCAGCTTCAGCGGCATGCGCGAGATGTAGAACGCATTGGCCTTGTCCGGGGTTTCGATGTCGAACTGCTTGGCGGGAATGTCGCGGTACGGGTTGGGCACGCGGGTGTAGGCGGGCGCCTTCTTCCAGCCGGCCAGTCCGGTCTTGAGCGCGTTTTCCACGGCCGCCGGCTCGAAATCGCCCACTGCCGAATACTCAATGTCGCCGGCGCCGTAGAACTTGGAGTGGAACTTGACCAGGGCGTCGCGGTTCAGTCCGCGTATGCCGGCCAGCGATTCCTCGAAGGTCGGCACGTAGCGCAGGTCATTGGCGGGCCACGGGTTGTCCTGGCGCGCCAGCGCGCGGCCGGCCAAGGCCGAAGGTTCGGTCATGGCGTTCTGGATCGAGGTTTCCAGCTGGCGCTGGTATTCCTCGAGCTGTTCCTTGGGGAAGTTGGCGTTGCGCACGATATCCAGCGCCAGGGCGGTGAGTTCAGGCAGGTTTTCGCCCTTGGTCGACATGGCGATCTTGAGCGTGGTGCCGCCGCCGCTGAAGCCCAGTTCCGCCTGCAGCTTGTCCAGGCGGTCCTGGATGTCCTGGCGCGACAGCTTGGCCGTGCCGCGGGTAAGCAGGTCGGCCACGGCGCTGGAGTTCACGCGCTGGCCGAGCAGGTCTTTTTCGTTGCCGAACTGGATCAGCATCTGCGCCTGCACCCGGTTGCCGCGGGTGGCCTTGGGCAGGAGCGCCAGCTGGACCGTACCGTTGGGCAGGTCCAGCTTCTTGCGTTGCGTCAGCTTGTCGATGTTCTCGGGCGTGGGATCGAAGGCCGAGGCTGCCTTGAAGTCGGGGTCGCCCTTGTAGTCCTTGAAGACGGCCGTCAAGTCCACGCGCTGCTCTTGCGGCGCGCGTACGGGCTTCTCGGTGGGAATGTAGCGGCCTTCGATGCTGTTGCTCTGGACCAGGTAGGTGGTAGCGGCGCGCTGCACTTCGGCCAGCGTGGCCTTACGGGCGCGGTCGCGCTGCAGGAAGAACAGGCGCCAATCGCCGGCGGCGATGGCCTCGGACAATGCCACGCCGACCTGTTCGGGATCGCTATAGGTCTGCTCCCAGGCGGTCAGCCATTTGCTGCGGGCGCGGTCCAGTTCCTGCTGGGTGAACGGTTTCTTGTTCAGGGATTCCAGCGTGCCGGTCAGGGCCTTCATGGCGGCGTCCAGGCTCTTGCCAGGCGTGAGTTGAGCGGCGAACATCGCCAGGCCCGGATCCAGGTTTTCCATGGTGAAGCCGAACACGCCGGAGGCCAGCTTGGTCGGAACCAGGGCGTGGTAGAGACGGCCCGAGGGCGTGTCGGCCAGGATGGTGGCGGCCAGGTCCAGCGGCACGAAATCGGCGCTGCCGGCGGCCGGGATGTGGTACATCGCCGCGACCAGCGGCGTGCCGCCAGTGCGGCGCAGGGTCACGGAACGCTCGCCGTCCTGCGCGGGTTCGACGGTGTACTCGGGCGGCAGCTTGCGCTCGGGCTTGGGCAGCTTGCCCAGCGTTTCCTCGATATCGGCCAGCGTCGCCTGCGGGTCGAACTTGCCCGCCACGATCAGCACGGCGTTATCGGGCTGGTAGTACTCATGATAGAAGGCGCGCAACTGGCCAATGTCCACATTCTCGACGTCGGAGCGGGCGCCGATGGTGTTCTTGCCGTAGCTGTGCCACTGGAAGGCCGCCGACTGCATCTTCTGCATCAGGATGCGGAAGGGGCTGTTTTCGCCGCTTTCCATTTCATTGCGGACCACGGTCATTTCCGAATCCAGGTCTTCCTTGGCGATCAGGGAATTGACCATGGCGTCGGCCTGCCAGCCCAGGTACCACTTGAGGGTTTCGGGGTTGGCGGCGAAGCTGGCGAAATAGTTGGTGCGGTCGCTGGAGGTCGAACCGTTGGCCTGCAGGCCGCGGCGCGAGAACTCGCCCATGGCGTTGCGGGTGGTGGAGGTGCCCTTGAACAGCATGTGCTCCAGCAGGTGCGCCATGCCGGTCTGGCCGTAGTTCTCGTTGCGCGAGCCCACCAGGTAGGTCATGTTGACGGTGGTGGACGGCTTGGATTCGTCGGGAACCAGCAGCACTCTCAGGCCGTTGGCCAGGCGGTATTCGGTGATGCCTTCAATCGAGGCGGCCTCCGAGACGCCGGCCGGCAGGCTGGCGGCTCCGGCCTGGAAGGCCAGGAAGGAGGAAAACAGCAGCACGCCCAGCGGGCGCGGCAGCTTCGATAGGGACAGGCGCATGGCAGACAATTCCTTTGGCATGGCAGAATCCGTTGGAGTGTATACGTTGGCAATGGTTCAGGGGCTGCGGAGCGGCCGTTATCGCGGCGCACGGCCCGGGACCGCAAGGCAAGGAAGTCCGCTATGTCCCTATCCCTGGAAGTCGAAACGCCACGCCTGGTGCTGCGCCAATGGCGCGCCGCCGACCGTGAACCTTTCGCGGCGCTGAACCAGGATCCTCGCGTCACCGAATACCTGCTGCCGCTGAGCCGGTCGGAAAGCGACGCGCTGGCCGACCGTCTGGCCGCCGGCATCGACGAGCACGGCTGGGGCTTCTGGGCGGTGGAGGCGCCGGGCGTGGCGCCGTTCATCGGCTTTGTCGGCATCAAGCCGCTGGCGCCCACTCTGCCATTCGCGCCTGGCGTGGAGATAGGCTGGCGCCTGGCGCAGCGGCACTGGGGCAAGGGCTACGCCAGCGAGGCGGCCGAGGCAGCCTTGCGGGCGGGGTTCGAGCAGGTGGGGCTGGACCAGATCGTGGCTTTCACAGCCACGGGCAACCTGCGCTCGCGCGCGGTGATGGACCGCCTGGGCATGAAAGAAGATCCGGATGGTTTTGACCATCCTGCCGTCCCGCCGGGACATCCGCTGCGCCGGCACGTGCTGTACCGGATCGGTCGCGAGGACTGGCGTGGACGAGAAAATGGTGACGCAGATGCAGGCGCCACGCCGGTCGCGGCGGCATAAAGCGCTGGAAGCGCCGTTAATCCGGAATGGTGCATTGCGGCATGGCGAATTGCCGGGCTGATTTGGGGGTTGCCGGCGCGCGGGTGTAAGCTTTTCAGAACGCAGTACCAGTTGCTGACGGGATGCGCGACAGCCCGCCCACAGGCTTCCCGTCCAACGCCAGACGCCGCCTTTTACGCGGCGTCGGTGCTTGTCGTTCGCGCCTTCGCCGCCGGCATCCTGCCGGCGCATTTACCGGAGGAACGACCCATGCTGACCGAGATCGTCACGCGTGCCTTGTCCCAATTGACCGGCAGCTCCATGAGCGGCGACGGGATCAAAGGACAGTTTCAGTACGCCTATGCCAGTGATGACGGCCAATTCGTGGCCATACTGACCCATGACATGACCACCTATGTGGTGGACCTGAGCACACAACGATATTTTGCGGAGTGCGGAGGCTCGCCCCGGGGCTTTGCCGGGCATGTGCTGGAAATGGAAGGCGCGGCGGCGCGCAGCCATCCCTGGCCCGCCGCCAACGACCTGTTCGATCTGGACATGGATGCGGACGAGCTTGCCTGGCGTCAGTGTCCCGGCTTGCGCCGTGAACCGCCCGCCAACCGATCTGCGGAGAGCCGCGCCGCCTGAGAGTGGCCAGAAGCGGCAACACCTGATTGAACCGGCGGCTCCGCCGGTTTTTTTTGCCTGGAGCGGCCGCAAACCCAATACCCGCAAGGCCCTGCGGCTCGCTACAATTTGCGCCATGACTACGCACGCCGAAACCCGCGCGCCGGATGGCGCAACCCTGGTCGATTGCACGCATGAACGTCATGCCGACCAGATCCTGGCCATACTCAACGAAGCCATCGTCAATTCCACCGCGCTGTACGACTACAAGCCGCGTCCGCGCGAGGCGATGCAAGGCTGGTTCCAGGCCAAGCAGCAGGGCGGTTTCCCGGTGGTGGGGTACGAGAACGCCGCTGGCGAGCTGATGGCTTTCGCCAGCTACGGCACCTTCCGCGCCTGGCCTGCCTTCAAGTACTCGGTGGAACATTCCGTGTATGTGGACGGACGCTTTCGCGGACTGGGTTTGGGCGAGGCGCTGATGCAGGTGCTGATCCAGCGGGCACGCGCCAATCAGGTGCACGTGCTGGTCGGCGGCATCGATGCGAGCAACCAGGGCAGCATCCGCCTGCACGAGAAGCTGGGCTTCAAGCATGCCGGCACCATCCGCGAGGCCGGCTTCAAGTTCGGGCGCTGGCTGGACCTGGCGTTCTATCAGCTGACACTGGATACGCCTGAGCAGCCTGTCGACGGCTGAACCCTCGCCGCCGGGCCTTCCTACTTCGATAGCACGCGCATGGCCTGTTCCAGGCCGGCGACCGTCACGGGATACATGCGGCCCTGCATGATGTCGCGCATCAGCGCGATGGACTGGCGGTACTGCCAGGACGCGGTGGGCTCGGGGTTGAGCCAGACCGATTTGGGCCACGCGTCCAGCAGGCGGCGCATCCATTCGGCGCCGGGCTCCTTGTTGTAGTGCTCTACCGAGCCGCCCGGCTGCAGGATTTCGTAGGGGCTCATGGTGGCGTCGCCGACGATGATCAGGCGCCAGTCGGGGTTGTACTTGCGCAGCACGTCCCAGGTATCGAAGCGCTCGTTCTGGCGCCGGCGGTTGCTTTGCCACAGGCTTTCGTACGGGCAGTTGTGGAAGTAGTAGACCTCCAGGTTGCGGAACTCGCTGCGCGCCGCCGAGAACAGTTCCTCGACGCGCCCGATGTGGTCGTCCATGCTGCCGCCCACGTCCAGCAGCATCAGCACCTTCACGGTGTTGTGGCGTTCCGGCACCATGCGCAGGTCCAGATGGCCGGCATTGCGCGCGGTGCTGGCGATGGTGTCGTCCAGGTCCAGCTCCATTTCCGCGCCTTGCCTTGCAAAGCGCCGCAGGCGGCGCAGCGCTACCTTGAAATTGCGCGTGCCCAGTTCGACCTGATCGTCGTAGTCCTTGAACTGGCGCATGTCCCAGACCTTGACCGCGCTGCGGTTGCCGGCCGAATCGCCGCCCACGCGGATCCCCTCGGGGTGGTAGCCGCCGTTGCCGAAAGGCGAGGTGCCGCCGGTGCCAATCCATTTGCTGCCGCCGGCATGGCGTTCCTTCTGTTCTTCCAGGCGCTCCTTGAACAGCTCCATCAGCTTGTCCCAGCCGTGCTTTTCGATCGCGGCTTTTTCTTCCGGCGTCAGGCTTTTCTCGAACTGCTTGATGAGCCAGTCCAGCGGTATTTCCTTGCCCGGGGGCAGGGCGGCCGCGATGCCTTTGTAGTAGGCGCCGAAGGCCTTGTCGTAGCGGTCGTAGAGCGCCTCGTCCTTGACCAGCGTGGCGCGCGCCAGGAAGTAGAACTCGTCCAGCGTGGGCGCCATGAGGTCCTGGCGCAGGGCGTCCACCAGGGTCAGGTATTCCTTGACCGAGACAGGCAGCTTGTGCGCCCGGAGGTGGTAGAAGAAGTCGATCAGCATTTGCGGGCCGCCGGTGGTTGCTGGCGGATCAGCGGCGCTGGCCGCCGCGCGTCATGGCCGCCAGGCGTTCCAGCAGGTGCACATCCTGCTCGTTCTTGAGCAGCGCGCCGGCCATCAGCGGCACGGCGGTGGCCGTGTGCGCGTCGATTTCGGCGGCGGTCGAGCCTTCTGCCAGCAGCAGGTGCAGCCAGTCCAGCAGCTCGGAGGTGGACGGTTTTTTCTTCAGGCCCGGCGCGTCGCGCAGCGCGAAGAAAGTGTCCAGCGCGGCGCGCAGCACTTCCTGCTTCAGGTGCGGATAGTGCACGGCCACGATGTCGCGCATGGTCTCGCGGTCGGGGAAGCGGATGTAGTGGAAGAAGCAGCGGCGCAGGAAGGCGTCAGGCAGGTCTTTTTCGTTGTTGGACGTGATGATGACCAGCGGACGGTGCCGCGCCGAGATGGTCTCGCGCGTTTCGTACACGTGGAATTCCATGCGGTCCAGCTCGCGCAGCAGGTCGTTGGGGAATTCGATGTCGGCCTTGTCGATCTCGTCGATCAGCAGCACCACCGGCTCCGGCGACTGGAAGGCCTGCCATAGCGTGCCCTGCACGATGTAGTTGCGGATGTCGCGGACTTTTTCGTCGCCCAGCTGCGAGTCGCGCAGGCGCGACACCGCGTCGTACTCGTACAGGCCCTGGTGCGCCTTGGTGGTGGACTTGATGTGCCATTGCAGCAGCGGCCGCCCCAGCGCGCGCGCCACTTCCTCGGCCAGCATGGTCTTGCCGGTGCCGGGTTCGCCCTTGATCAGGAGCGGGCGCTGCAAGGTGAGGGCGGCGTTGACGGCGAGTTTCAGGTCATCGGTGGCGACATAGCTGTCGGTCCCGTCGAAGCGGTCTGGCGAGGCGGAAGTAGCGGACTGGGCTGCGGACATGGTCTGATGGCTTCTGAGGTTTGACGGTGATCAATACCATCGTAAGGTATTAATCCTGAGCAATTATCGTACAATCAGGCGGTTTTGCTTTGGGTTCGACCCGCAACGTGTTTGCCGAGGGCCTTTTCGTGTGAGCAGGCCCTAGTCCTTAGCCATACCAAGAAGAGCCATTCCAATGAAGTTGCGAACCTCTCTGAAGTGCACGGTATCCGTGTTGGCCGCGTTGGCATCCTGTGCGATCGCCGGCCAGTCTGTTGCTGCAGACGCAGCAGTGGTCGGTAATGTCCAGAACGCCCGCGACAAGGTTTCCATGTGCATCGGTTGCCACGGCATCGAAGGCTACAAGGCAACGTTTCCCGAGCTGTACCACGTGCCGATGATCGCTGGGCAGAATGCCAAGTACATCGAAACCGCCCTCAACGAGTACAAGAAAGGCGCGCGCAGCCATCCCACGATGGACGCCATCGCCGGCAGCCTGTCCGACCAGGACATCGCCGACCTGGCCGCGTACTACTCGAATCTCAAGTAAGGGGGCAAACACATGAATCGCTACATGCTTGCCCTTGCGGGCGCGACCCTGGCCATGACGGGCGTTGCCGCCCAGGCGCAGGACCTGGCGGCCGGCAAGGCCGTCTTCGACAAATTCAATTGCGCTTCCTGCCATGGCGCGGACGCCAAGACGGCCGTTGATCCGGCCTATCCGACCCTGGCCGGCCAGCACGCGGACTACCTGGTCCACGCCCTGAAGGCCTACAAGCGCGGCGCTTCCGGCAGCGCGGCCACCGCCAACGTGCGCAAGAACCCCATCATGGGCGCTTTCGCGACCCAACTGTCCGACCAGGACATCTCCAACGTGGCGGCATGGCTGTCGGCGCAGCCGAGCGACCTGGGCGTGCGCAAGTAAGCCGTCCTGGCGCGTCCCGAAAAGAAGAAAGCCCTCGATCGAGGGTTTTTTTTCTTTGGGCGGACGCCGCGCTCAGCGGCTGGCGCGCTGGCGGATCAGATCGATATAGGTATCGCTGTCCAGCGGGGTACCCAGCCGCTGCGCTTCCCAGACTACCTGGCCCAGGCATTCCATGATTTCATGCGCGGCCTGGTGCGCGTCGCTGCGCGCCACCAGTTGCTGGTATGCCAGCCGGATGCCGGGCGGGTGGTCGATGGAAAGCTGCTCGGCGATGGCCAGGTGCATGGACAGGTGCAGAAAGGGATTGGTGCGGCCCTTTTCCACGGAGTATTCGGCCGTCATGGCCTCGGGGTTTTCCAGGTCGCCGTGGTACTCGGGATGTTCGATGATCCAGTCCAGGGCGATGGCCTCGAGCGGCGTCAGCACGTCGGAGGCGCGGTGTTTGCGCCAGGTTTCGATAAAAAATTCGCGGACTTGGTCGCGGGAAGGATTGAACATCTGAGGGGGCGGAAAGCGGGCTGGAGATGCATTATTTTACCGCTGCGCGCGGCCCGTCAGGCGCGCAGGCCTTTTTGCGATATAGAATTGGTTGCTATCGGCCATCCAGTGCGCGGTTCCCGTGGGCGATCTTCCCCGCCGGAACGGACACTTCCCGATGCCGGCGCGTGCAGAAAAACCACTCGGAGCAAATGGAGCATTCATGTCCTACCAACATATCAAGGTTCCCGCTGGCGGCCAGAAGATCACGGTCAATGCTGATTTCTCGCTGAATGTGCCCGATCAGCCCATCGTTCCCTTCATTGAAGGCGACGGCACGGGCGCCGACATCACCCCGGTGATGATCAAGGTCGTGGACGCGGCGGTGCAGAAGGCCTATGGCGGCAAGCGCAAGATCCACTGGATGGAAGTCTATGCCGGCGAGAAGGCCACCAAGGTCTACGGCCCGGACGTATGGCTGCCCGAAGAGACCCTGGAAGTCGTCAAGGATTACGTGGTGTCCATCAAGGGCCCGCTGACCACGCCCGTGGGCGGCGGCATCCGTTCACTGAACGTGGCCCTGCGCCAGCAGCTGGACCTGTACGTCTGCCTGCGCCCGGTGGCGTACTTCAAGGGCGTGCCCTCGCCGGTCCGCGAACCCGAAAAGACCAATATGGTGATCTTCCGCGAGAACTCGGAAGACATCTACGCCGGCATTGAATACATGGCGGAAAGCGAGCAGGCCAAGGAACTGATCCAGTTCCTGCAGACCAAGCTCGGCGTGAAGAAGATCCGCTTCCCGAACACCTCGTCCATCGGCATCAAGCCGGTGTCGCGCGAAGGCACCGAGCGCCTGGTGCGCAAGGCGGCGCAGTACGTCATCGACAATGACCGCACGTCGCTGACCCTGGTGCACAAGGGCAACATCATGAAGTTCACGGAAGGCGGCTTCCGCGACTGGGGCTACGCGCTGCTGCAGAAGGAATTCGGCGCCACGCTGATCGACGGCGGCCCGTGGTGCAAGTTCAAGAACCCGAAGACGGGTCGCGAGATCATCGTCAAGGACGTGATCGCCGACGCCTTCCTGCAGCAGATCCTGCTGCGTCCGGCCGAATACGACGTGATCGCCACCTTGAACCTGAACGGCGACTACATCTCGGACGCGCTGGCCGCGCAAGTGGGTGGCATCGGCATCGCCCCGGGCGCCAACCTGTCCGACTCGGTCGCCATGTTCGAAGCTACCCACGGCACCGCGCCGAAGTACGCCGGCAAGGACTACGTGAACCCCGGTTCCGAAATCCTGTCGGCCGAAATGATGCTGCGCCACATGGGCTGGACCGAAGCCGCCGACCTGATCATCTCGAGCATGGAGAAATCCATCCTGTCCAAGAAGGTCACGTACGACTTCGCCCGCTTGCTGGAAGGCGCGACCCAGGTGTCGTGCTCGGGCTTTGGCCAGGTGATGATCGATAATATGTAAGCTGCGGCTTGCCGCCAGCAAGTCCCGTAAACCCGCCCGCCGTCACGGCGGGCGGGTTTTGTCTGATGAGCTGACAAATCAAACTGCATGGCGCGTGTCGCGCTTGTTTCGTTTTTACCAGGTTGAGTGTAGTGCCCCGACTGTACGTTTTCTTGGCCACATGGCTGGTGGTGTTGGTTCCCGCGCTGGCGTTGACCAGCCCGGTGGGTGGACCGGTCATTGCCTATCTGACCGGTTTGATCGCATTGACGGCGCTTGCCGCCAACGCGATCAAACGCTACGAACCGATGGATTCCCGGGCCTTGTGGCCTATGGCGCTGGCGCTGCTGCTGCCGCTGTTGTGCATGTTCATCACGACCGCCGTGCGAGGCGTATGGAGCGATTCCGAATTGGAGAAGCTGCTCCGCTTCGCGCTGGCGTTGCCGGTGCTCTGGCTGTTGCTGAGAGCGCCGCAAGATTGGCTTAAGCAGATCCAGTGGAGCATCTTGATCGGCGCGCTGGCGGGATCGGCGATGCTGATCGTCACCATGAAGTTGTGGGGCCGCGAGGCGGTAGTCGAGATCGGAGGGCGCTACAACGCCGTTGCCTTCGCGAACATGACTCTGCTGTTTGGCATGATGTCGCTGTTGTCGATCAGATGGGGGCCGAGCAAGCCCTGGCCGCATTTTGCAACTGGTCTCAAGGTGCTTGCTTTCGGCATGAGCGTGTGGGCGACCTGGCTTTCCCAAACGCGCAGCAGCTGGATGTTGCTTCCCATCCTGGCGCTGGTGTTCCTGTTGGGGCTGCGCGGCTGGAGCCGTCGGCACAAGACGTACTGTGCGCTGGCGGTTAGCGCGGCCCTGGTCGTCAGCGCGGCCGGGCTATGGCATTTCAGCAGCCGCATGCAGGCGGTCAAGACGGATCTGCAGGATTTCACTACATCAACCGACCGGGACTCTTCGCTCGGCATCCGGTTGCAACTGTGGCGGGCATCCATCGAGATGTTCAAGAAGAGCCCTGTCGTGGGTGTGGGGCCGAGCAACTTCCGCAAGGAACTCGCCGAGCTCGAGAAGCGGGGGGTGGTGTCGCGCGAAGTAGTCGAAGGTTACGGCGAACCTCACAACGACCTGCTCGCCGCCCTGTCCGGCTACGGGCTGCTGGGCCTGTTGAGCATACTCGCGCTGTATCTGGTGCCGGCCTATATTTTCCTGCGCCGGCTGGCCAGCGATGATCGTGTCATACGTGTCGGCGCGCAGTTGGGCTTGCTGTTCTGCCTGGGTTATTGCGCATTCAGCCTGACTGAAATGATGTTCCGAAATATGCGCAGCGTACCTACGTATTCCTTGATCGTGGTGGCCCTGATCGCGCTGACCACGCCGCGCTCCGCAGGCGCCCCTCGGGCGCCGGCCTAGGAAAACGCTGTACGAAAAGCGGAATGAACCGCCACTACAAAAAAAAAACGCAAGGCAAGCGCGCCTTGCGTTTTTTTTATGGACCTTGCGCCAGATCAAACGTCCCGTGCGGACTTGCCGAAAGCCACTGTCCTGTCCCTTATTCTGACGAAGAAATACATGAATCGTCACATTCTGCCTTGATTGGTTTCATGACGGGATGAACAAGGATAAGAGGACTATGAAAAATTCCAGCTTGCGCAGGGAGCTGCTGTGGTTCGTGTTCGCGGTCGGCGCCGCCGTGCTGGCCCTGGGCGCCTGGGATGCCTGGGAGCGCCGCGCCGAGATGGTGGCCGAGCGCAAGACCGAATTGCGCCACGTCCTCGATCTGGCATCCAGCATCGTGCGCAACGGCAAGCAAAGCGTGCGCGAGGGCATGTCCCCGGAGGAGGCCAAACGCAATGTGACGCGCCGGCTGGCGCAACTGCGCTATGGCGAGGACGGTTACGTGGGCGCCTTCGGTGACGGCTACGACCTGCTGGTGCACCCCGATCCCAAGCTGGTCGGTACCAATGTCCGGTCCGTCAAGGACAGCGCAGGGCAGCCGATCTTCGAAGACCTCTACGCCCAGGGCAAGGCCGGTGGCGGCTATACGCGCTACCTGTTCCCGCGGCCGGGAACGGAACAGGCGCTGCCCAAGATCAGTTACGCCGCCTACGACGCCGACTGGGGCTGGCTGTTGTTCACGGGCCTGTACGTGGACGACGTCGACCAGGCGTTCTACGCCACCCTGTGGCGGCAGGGCGGCGTGACGCTCAGCCTCCTGGTGCTGCTGTTGGCGGCGGCGCTGCGTTTTTTCCGCTCGCACGTCCTCGGTCCGCTGGACCAGGCCGTCGCGGTATGCGAACGCGTGGCCAATGGCGATCTGTCCGGCAGCGCGCCGCGCAACCAGCGTGGCGAGATCGGCCGCCTGTTCGACGCCCTGGCGCGGATGCAGGACCGCCTGGACGGGGCGGTGCGCAGCATCGTGCATTCCACCACCTCGATCGCCGCGGCCTCGCGGCAGATCGCGGCGGGCAGCATGGACCTGTCGGACCGCACCGAGAAACAGGCCGCCGCGTTGGAGCAGACCGCCGCCAGCGTGGAGCAGATCACCGCGACCGCACAGCAGAGTGCGCAACACGTGCGCGAGGTCAGCGCGCTGGCCGGGCAGGCGGCGCAACTGGCCCGGCAAGGCAGCGATGAAACGCAGCATGCCATCGACGCCATGCGCGAGATTTCACATAGCTCGCAGCGCATCGACGAGATCATCCGGCTGATCGACGAGATCGCGTTCCAGACCAACATCCTGGCGCTGAACGCCGCGGTGGAAGCCGCAAGGGCCGGCGAGCAGGGCCGTGGCTTCGCGGTGGTGGCGGGCGAGGTGCGCGCGCTGGCTCAGCGCTCGGCCACCGCCGCCAAGGAAATCAAGACGCTGATCGAAGCGTCGGCGGATTCGGTGGCGCGTGGCAGCCAGCGCGTGGAGCAGGCCAGCGCGACGATGGGCAACGTGCTGGAGTCGGCCGCCACCAGCGCGCCGCTAATGGGCGAGATCGCCACGGCCTCGGCCGAGCAGAGCGTGGGTATCGAGCAGATCAACCAGGCCGTGACGCATCTGGACGGCGTGACGCAGCAGAACGCCGCGCTGGTGGAAGAGTTCGCCGCGTCGGCTGCCGCCCTGCGCGACCAGGCGGGCGAACTGGCGAACGCGGTGTCCGTCTTCAGGCTGTCTGCAGCCGGCTAGGCGAGCCCTGCACCGCGCTCATGGCCCGTTGCAGGCGTTGCCCAAGCTCGCGGCTGGCGCTGGTCATGGGCATGCGCAGCTCGTCGGCGATCAGCCCCTGCAGGGCCAGGGCGCGTTTGATCGGCGCGGGATTGGGCTCGGCAAACAGCAGCCGAATCAGGCCGCGCAGCGGCTCGAACAGTTCGCGCGCGGCTTCCGCGTGGCCGTCGCGGGCCAGCTGCATGACCTCGACATAGCGCTCGGGGTAGATATGCGCGGCGGCCGGGATGGCGCCGCTGCCACCGGCCAGGAAGTGGTCCAGCAGCGCCAGGTCTTCGCCGCATAGCGGGGCCAGCGCGCTGCGCCGGTTCAGCGCCGCCAGCACCGCCGGATTGCATTCCTTTACGGCGCTGAAGTTGGGCAGCGCGGCCAGCGCTTCCATGGTTTCAACCGTCATGGTCACGCCGGCGCGCTTGGGGATGTTGTACAGGATGATGGGCCGTTCCGTGGCCCAGGCGATCTGGCGGTAGTGCCACAGTATGCCGGCCTGCGACGGGCCCAGGTAATAGGGCGGCGGCACCAGATAGCCGGCCGGCTGGTACTTGTCCAGGCGTCGGATCGCGGTTGCCACGCCGCGCGTGTCGACACCGCCCGCGCCGAACACCAGCGGCAGCGCGTGCGGGTCGCTGGAGATGGCTTCTATCATGTCGATCTTCTCCGGCATGCTCAGCAGATTGCCTTCGCCGGTGGAGCCGAACAGCACCAGACCGGCGATGCCCGCGTTGCGGTAGTAGCGGGCCAGCGCCTGGGCGGCGTCCAGGTCCACATAGCCGCCGCGCATTGGCGTGACCATGGGCAGCCAGAGGCCCTCGAATGCGGTCTTGCGGGGCATGTCCATGGCTTATTGCACCGTCATCGCAGGGGCCGGACGCACCGCGCCGAACTCGGCGCGAGGCAGCCCGGACATCACTGCGTGCATCAAGGCATCCAGCTGTCCGCGTTCGCATTGCAGCTGCAGCACGCTTTGCGCATGGGCGTGATCCACCGACAGCACGTAGACGCCGATGCGATCGCCCAGCGCGCGGTGCAGCGCCAGCCGCACGTTCAGCGCGTCCAGCGTGTCTATCCTGATGGTCA
>NZ_JADIJM010000018.1:0-155660 GCF_017355315.1 Achromobacter sp. SD115
TGTACCGCCGCCGCCCGCCCCGGCCGCGCAGCGCAAGAAGGGCGCTGTGCGCGCCCTTCGAGGGTGGAGCAATACCTGGTGGCGGGGCTCAGCCCGGCCAGGACTGTTCGCGGCGTTCCTTGGCCTTTTCCTGCAGCCAGCGCTCGACCGACGGAAACACGAACTTGCTCACGTCGCCGCCCAGCTGCGCGATTTCGCGCACGATGGTGCCCGAGATGAACTGGTACTGGTCCGAGGGCGTCATGAACAGCGTTTCGACGTCGGGCAGCAGATGGCGGTTCATGCCAGCCATCTGGAACTCGTACTCGAAGTCGGACACGGCGCGCAGGCCGCGCACGATGACGCGGCCGCCCTGGTCGCGCACGAAGTCCTTGAGCAGGCCGCCGAAGCTTTGCACTTCCACGTTGGGATAGTGGCCCAGCACTTCGCGCGCGATTTCCACGCGCTCGTCGATGCTGAAGAAAGGCTTCTTGTTGCGGCTAATGGCGATCCCAACCACGACTTTGTCGAAAAGCGTGGCGGCACGGCGGACCAGATCCTCGTGGCCTCTGGTCAGCGGGTCGAAAGTGCCGGGATATACAGCGGTGATCATACGAGCTCCGTACCGTTATAAGTGGTGTACACCATCCTCCGAAGCTCGGATTATTGACCTATTTGCGCAATGCAGCAAATTCCAGCAGATGGTAGTGGACCGCGCCTGCCTTGTCTTGCCGCAAGATCGTGAATCCTTCGGGGGCTTCGATGGGGCTTTCCGCCTCTACGTAGACTAGCCCATGCTCGGTCAGAATGCCCGGCAGAATCGGCCACAGGCGCGGCAGCCAACCCTGGCCGAAGGGCGGATCCAGCAATATCAGGTCAAACCGGGACGCATCCATGCGTTCGGCGACCTGCATGGCGTCGCCCACGTGGATGCGTATCATGTCGGCTTTGAGCTTGTCGCGCAGTGTCCGCAGCGCGGACGCGGCGGTCTTGTCCCGCTCGACCATCTGCACATGCGCCACGCCGCGCGAGGCCGCCTCGAAGCCGAGGGCGCCACTGCCGGCGAACAGATCCAGCACCTGCTTGTCGGCGAACTCGCCGCCCCACAGGTGATTGAGCCAATTGAACAGCGTCTCGCGCACCCGGTCGGGCGTGGGGCGCAGCGTCTCCACGTCGGGTACGGCAATGGGGGTGCGTCTGTATTGGCCCCCGACGATACGAATATACTTGTTACCCATGTTTAGCCGCTTCTTCAAGAAAAAATCCCCTCCGCCCGCCGCGCCGGTCCAACCCGCGCCGCCGCCGGAGGCCGCAGACGCCGTAGCCGCGCCTGCCGAGCCCGCCGCCGTCCCGGTCACGCCGGCGCCTGTGGCCGCCGAGCCGCGCCGCGAACCGGGCATCGAACCGGCCGCCGCCGCGCCGGCCGTCATCGCCCCGGCCGTCATCGCCCCGGCTGCTGCCGCCCCGGCTGCAACGCCTGTTGTTCCGCCTGTTGCTGCGCCGCATGAAGCGCCGGCTGTAACGCCCGCGCCGGCTGCGCCCGCAGCATTTTCGCCGGCGCCCGCTCAGGCATCGTCGCCGGCACCTGTTCCGGCGCCGGCACCTGTTCCGGCGCCAGCGCCTGCCCCGGCAGCGGCTCCCGCACCTGTCGCGGTTTCCGCGCCAGCGGTAGCAACGCCGGCGCCGATCTCCGCTCCTGCGCCCGTTGCGGCTGCGCCGGCCGTACCGGCTCCCGCGCCTGCTCCCGAGCCCGTCGCTGAAGCTCCCAAGAAGGCCTCGTGGCTGTCCCGCTTGAAGCAGGGGCTGTCGCGCACGGGCCAGAGCATCGGCGGCATCTTCGTCGGCGTGAAGGTCGACGAGAACCTCTTCGAGGAACTCGAATCGGCGCTCATTATGGCCGATGCGGGTCTGGAGGCCACCGAAAAACTCCTGACCGCGCTGCGCGCCCGGGTCAAGAAGGAACGCATCGAGGACCCGGCCAAGGTGAAGACGGCCCTGCGCCAACTGCTGGCGGACCACCTGCGCCCGCTGGAACGTGCCTTCGACCTGAAGCGTACCCAGCCCCTGGTCGTCATGATCGCCGGCGTCAACGGCGCCGGCAAGACTACTTCCATCGGCAAGCTGGCCCACACCTTCCAGCGCCAGGGCGCCAGCGTGCTGCTGGCCGCCGGCGACACGTTCCGCGCCGCCGCGCGCGAGCAGCTCATCGAATGGGGCAGCCGCAACAACGTGACGGTGATCTCGCAGGACGGCGGCGATCCGGCGGCGGTGGCGTTCGACGCCGTCAACGCGGGCCGCGCGCGCGGCATGGGCGTCGTGATGGTCGATACCGCAGGCCGCCTGCCCACGCAGCTGCACCTGATGGAAGAGCTGAAGAAGATCCGCCGCGTGATCGGCAAGGCGGATGCCGCCGCGCCGCACGAGGTGCTGCTGGTGGTGGATGGCAACACGGGCCAGAACGCCTTGGCGCAGATCCGCGCTTTCGACGCCGCAATCAATCTGACGGGCCTGGTCGTGACCAAGCTGGATGGCACCGCCAAGGGCGGTACGCTGGCCGCCGTGGCCGCGGGCAGCCAGGGCGTGCGCCCGATCCCGGTGTATTGGATCGGCGTGGGCGAAAGCCTGGAAGACCTGCAGCCCTTCGTGGCGGACGAGTTCGCCGGGGCCTTGCTGGCGGATTGATGCCCGTGGATCCGGCGCGCTTGCGCTGGCAAAAACAAAGGGACGGCGCATGCCGTCCCTTTTGCGTTCAAGCCCGCATCACTTCCAGAATGGTTTGCTGGCGGCGAGGTCGTCGAAGGCTTTCTGCGCGTCGTCCGCCAGTTCTTCCAGGCGGGCGCTGATCCAGCCCAGGGCGAACCAGGCTTGCGGGTGGGTGGCGGTACACGACTCGTAATAGTCCTTGGCCACTGCCAGGTCGTTGATCTCGCCCAGCACGTCCTGCACGCGCGACAAGAGCTTACGATAGCCGCGCAGCTTGCCCGAGGGCAGCAGTGATTCCGCGAACGCCAGGCTGTAGCGCAGCCGTTTGCCGCGCTTGCGCAATTCGTGGCGCGTGGGGATGTCCAGCGTCGCAAACTGCGTGCCCTGGTCGGCCACCTTGCTGTGCCAGCGATGCAGGCGCCGCGCGAGCTGCTTGTGCAGGCGTTGCGGATCGGGTTCGGGCGCCAGCATGGGGATGATGGTGGGTTTGACGCTGGGACCGGCCACGCCGCCTTCCAGCCGGATGGCGGGTTCGGGCGCGGTGTCGCTGGGGGTGCCGTTGGCGATGGTCTGGTTGTCGATGGCGGGCAGGGCCGGCGGCACGTCCAGGCTCCATTCCAGCAGGTCCAGCAGCCAGGCCTGGAAGGTCTTGCCGCCGGCGATGCTGCGCGCGTCCTGTTCCGGGGGCGCGGCTTCCATGGGGATGACCGGCATGCCCGCCCGTATCAGCGCGGGCGCCACGGTTTCGTTCAGCACGTCCTGGTCGCGGTTGGCGCCGAAGGCGGCGAAGTGCGTGCGCACGCCTTGCAGCAAGGCGTCCGGAATCGGCGCGATCCAGCCGTCGAACAGCTTCCAGGCCGAACGCAGTCGGCGCACGCCCACGCGCAGCTGATGCACGTGTTCGGAGTTGCCGGCGCGGTAGACGCCTTCGGTGTCGACCTCGGCCAGCACCGAGGCGTTGCGCGCGATCTGGTCCAGGCATTCCGCCGCGATGCGCGCCATGGCCTGGGGCGCCGTCATATCTTCGCGCAGCTTGACCGATGCGGCGCCGCGCGGCGCCCAGAACTGGGCGATGGCTTGGGCGCGGCGGGCTTCGAGGTCATCGCCCGGGATGGCGTCTGCATCTGCCAGGCGCTGAGCCAACTGGGCCAGCGCATCGCCGCGTTCGGACTTGCTGCGCGGATCCAGCACCAGGCTGTGGCGCTGCTGCCAGCCGCGGGCTGCGGCGAAGATGGCGGCGGGGCGGCCCGACACCAGTTCGAATTCCAGTTCAGAGATCGGCAGTTCCAGCGCCCCTGCGCGCAGGATGCCGGTGTCGTAGGCCAGCTCCACCGTGCCGTAGCGTGTGCGGACCTTGCGCAGCAGCCGCTGCACGTCGGTTTCGTAGCGCAGGCCCAGTTCGCCCTTGACGGCCGCCAGCGCGGCTTCGACCTCGGTGCCGGCGTAGACCGACAGGTCCAGCACCGGGCCCGGTCGCGGGTGATTGAGTTCGATGCGCGTGATGGCGTTGATGCCGGGCATCTTCAGCGTCTGCACCCAGTCGCGGCCTTCCTGGCGCAGCCGGATGGCGATGCGCGCCCGCGCAAGCTCGCGTTCGGGCGTATCGAAGTACATGGCATGCAGGCGGATACGGGTCGCCTCGCGTTGCTTGATCTCTCGCTGCACCGCCTGGCGCGAAGCCGCGGGCACGTGCAGTTTCAATTCCTGTTCCGACATGGCGGCGGGTGTCCAACGGCAAAAGCCGAGATCTTAATCAAACGAGGGGGGCGATTTGATGACCGGTCATATTTATTTCACATTGAGCATAGACGGGTTTGCGGCGCATCAACAACTGGGGCAAAGGGCGCGAATCTTTGGCTGGAGTAGCGGACCAGGACAGTGGCGGGCAGACGTGCTTGAGCAGACATGAGCCCTGAAATTACCCAGTTTCAGTGATATGCATGGTTACGAATCGCTTTTCTAATTGTAATCGGCGGGTTACGCGGCCCGCGCCATCCGATTCCACACGCGTCCGCCTGGCGTCAGCCCGAGCGGGCCACGATTACAGAAGAGCCCAATGAACCATACGTATCGCATCGTCTTCAACCGCAGCGCAGGCTTGTGGCAGGTTGTAAGCGAGCATGCCCGCGGGCAAGGCAAGGGCGGCCGCCGTGCAAGCAGATCTGCGCGCAGACGCCTGCCCTTGATGGCGATGCTGCTGGCGGCCCTGGGTGCGACCGGCCAAGCGCAGGCAGGGCCGATGGTCACGCTTACCGGCGATACCACTTTCGGATCCTACTCAGATCTGAATTTGACGGTTGTTGGTCCGCTACACGTGGGCATATCCGGTGTAGGAACATTGACCGCCGCCGATGGCGGCCAGGTGACGATATTGCCGGGCCACACGCTCACTCTGGCCGACTCGGCCTCGGCTAACGGCACGATCAACATCGGCGCGGCTCCCGGCGCCGCGCCCGCGGGCGCCGGTTTCCTGGCGACGTCGCTACTCCAGTTCGGCGCGGGCACGGGCACGCTGAACTTCAACACCAACAACTTCCACGACTTCGCCGCGGCGCTGGTCAGCAGGGATGCAGGCACGCATCAGCTCAATCACTATGCCGGCTCCACGCGGCTGGTCGGTAATAGTTCAGGCTTCGTCGGCAAAACCACCGTCACGGGCGGAAACCTGCAGATCCTCAACATTCTGGGCACCACCGAAGGACGTATCGACGCCGGACAAGCGCCAGGCGCCACGGCCCGGGTCAGCGTGTTCAGCCCGGGCTCGACCTGGGCGCTGACGGACAACCTTTTCGTCGGCGGCGCCGGGCCCGGAGAGCTGAGCATCTTCAGTAGCGGCACGGTCTCGAACCAGTTTGCAACGGTGGATGCTCAGCAGAACGACGCGGCGAAAGTGACGGTTTCCGGTGTCGGGTCGCTTTGGAGCAATCGCGCGGTGCTGCTGGTTGGCTCCGAAGGCGGGCGGGGCAGCGTGTCGGTCCTGGCGGGAGGATATGCGACCAGCGTCGATGGCGTTGTCGGGCGCACCCAGAACGGCAGCGGCGCCTTTCTGGTGTCGGGGGGCGGCTCCGCCTGGACCAATGGCGGCGAGCTCAGGGTGGGCGATGTCAACGGACAGGGCACGTTGACCATCGAATCGGGGGGCTTTGTCTCGAACAAAGACAGCTATGTGGGCAGCATGGGCGGCAGCGGCAACGTCGTTGTCCGCGGCGCCGGCTCCATCTGGGACAACAGCGGCGCGATGACCCTGGGGTTCGGCATAGGAACGGGGGCGGGCAGCCTGACGATCGCGCAAGGCGGCACAGTGAGCGTCGGCGTGAACGGTGGAGGGGCCATTTCCCTGGCGCAGGATCGGTTTCTTATCTTTCCCACCACCGGCACGATCAATATCGGGGCGGCGGCGGGGCAACTGGCCGCAGGTGCCGGCACGCTCAATGCCAGCGCGATCCAGTTCGGCGCCGGCATTGCGACCGTGAACTTCAACCATACCGAGCCTGCCTACACGTTTTCGACGCCGCTGTTGAGTACAGGCGCCGGCTCACATAGTCTGAACCAGATAGCCGGTACCACGTTGTTGACGGGCGCCAATGGCTCATTCCGCGGCAGGACCACGGTGTCCGGCGGCAAGCTGGTGGTGCTGGGCCAATTGGGAGGTTCGGCCGCCGTCACGGGCGGGGTCTTGCAGTACGGCAATGGCGTCACGGGCGCGGCCAACTCCCTGAGCGACAACCTGAAGGTCTCCGGCGCCGGCAGCACGCTGGCGGTGCAGCGGGGCGCCTCGCTGGCGGTCGCGGGCGATGTGGAAATGGCCGACGGCACCGTGCTGGACCTGATGGCCGGCACGGGCAGTCCGCTATTGCAGGCAAACAAAGTCACGCTGGGCGATGGCGTGGTGTTCAGGCTGAGCGGCCTCGCCGACAAGAACGCGCTCGATACCGTGTTGATCCACGCGCCCACGGGCGGCATCGATGGCGACTTCAGCGCCGTCAGCGTGGGCGGCTTCACCGGAGAGGTCGACTATCTCACCGTCAACACGCACAAGTCCGCCGACAACACGCAGTACCTCGCCACCTACGGCCTGAGCTGGACCGCCAGCAACAATCTGGCCCATGGCACTTTCACGCTGACGGATGCGTCGAACAGCTTCACGCTGGGGTTGCCACTTTCCGACCAGGCCGCCAATGTCGCCGCCGGTTGGGACGGCAAGACCCTGACCAAGGCTGGCGCAGGCACGCTGGTGCTGCAGGGCGCCAACACTTACAGCGGCGGCACGGCCATCCTGGGCGGCACGTTGCAGGTCGATCGCGATGCCAACCTGGGCGCCGCCGCCGGGGGGCTGCGCTTTGGCGAAGGCACGCTGGTGACCACCGCCAGCTTCGATATGGCACGCGCCGTTACGCTGGGACAGACGGGGCGCTTTGACGTGGCCGCGAACACCACGCTGGGACTGACGGGCGCGGTGTCGGGTGCTGGAGCCTTGGTCAAGAACGGCGCCGGCACGATGGTGTTGAGCGGCAGTAATAGTCACGGCGGCGGCACGACGATCGCCAGCGGCACGCTGCAGATAGACCGGGATGCCAATCTGGGCGCGGCTACCGGCGGCCTGGCCTTCGGCGACGGCGCGCTCGCCGCTACGGCCTCGTTCGACACCGCGCGTACCGTGTCGCTGGCGCAGTCGGGAAGATTCGACGTGGCCGCTGGCGCCACGCTGGGCCTGACCGGCACGGTGTCGGGAGCGGGCGCGCTGGCCAAGAGCGGCGATGGCACGCTGGTTCTGAGCGGCAGCAACAGCTATGGCGGCGGCACGCTGATTTCAGGAGGCCGGTTGCAGGTATCGAGCGATGCGAATCTGGGAGCCGCGTCCGGCGGTCTGAGTTTCGACGG
Organism: Achromobacter sp. SD115; assembly: GCF_017355315.1. Lineage (NCBI taxonomy): Bacteria > Pseudomonadati > Pseudomonadota > Betaproteobacteria > Burkholderiales > Alcaligenaceae > Achromobacter > Achromobacter sp. SD115. Next base: position 7,564 of record NZ_JADIJM010000018.1, read on the forward strand.
CGGCACCTTGGCGACCATGGGCAGCTTCGATACCGCGCGGGCGGTCGAACTGACGAAGGTAAACAGTTTTGACGTGGCTGCCGGCACGACATTGGGCTTGGGCGGCGCCATAACGGGCAGCGGAGACCTGTTCCTGTCCGGGGCGGGTACGCTGCGCCTGGACAATGGAGCCAACGCCTACGGCAATACCTGGGTGCGGGCCGGCACACTGATCGGCCATGCCGGTTCGATCTCGGGCAACGTCGACATCAACAACATCGGCAGGCTGCTGTTCGAGCAGGCCGCCGATGCGCGCTTTGCCGGCGCCATCTCCGGCAACGGCGCGCTCGTCAAGAACGGCGCGGGCACGCTGAGCCTGGACGGCAGCAATTCCTACTCCGGCAAGACAACCGTGTCTGGCGGCCGGCTGGTGGTGCAGGGCGTCCTGGGGGGATCGGCCGAGGTCACGGGCGGCGTCTTGCAGTATGGCGATGGCGTAGCGGGCGCGGCCAACAGCCTGACGGGCAACTTGAACGTTGGCGCTGCGGGCAGCGCCCTGTCGGTTCAGGGGCCGGCGACGCTGGCGGTGGCGGGCGATGTCAATCTGGCGGATGGCACCCTTCTGGACATTGCTGCCGGCGCGGGCGGCCCGTCATTGCAGGCGGGCGGACTGACGCTGGGCGCGGGCGTCGCCTTCGCCCTCAGTGGCATAGGCAGCGCCAGCCAGCTCGACAAGGTGCTGATCTCCACTCGCGACGGCATCCGCGGCGATTTCGGGTCGGTGAGCGTGGGCGGCTTCAACGGCGCGGTGGACTATCTCACGGTCAATACGCGCAAGTCGGCCGACGGCTTGCAGTATCTCGCCAGCTACGACCTGAGTTGGACCGCGAACAACAATCTGGCGCATGGCACGTTCACGCTGAGCGATGCCGCCAATCGGTTCGTGGTCGGCGCGGATCTGGCAGACCAGGCGGCCAACGCCGCGACGGGCTGGAATGGACGGTCGCTGCTCAAGGCCGGCGCCGGCACGCTGGTCCTGAGCGGCAACAACACCTATAGCGGCGGCACCACGATCGCCGGCGGTACGTTGCAGGTCGCAAGCGATGCGAACCTGGGCGCGGCGTCTGGCGGCGTGGCATTCAACGGCGGCACGCTGGCGGCGTCGGCGTCCTTCGATACCGCGCGTGCCATGACGCTGACGCAGGCCGGGCGCTTCGAGGTGGCGGGCGGCGCAACGCTGGGGCTGGTTGGCACAGTCTTGGGCAACGCCGACCTGATCAAGACCGGAGCCGGCACGCTGCGACTGGACAACGCGGGCAACGCCTACGGCAATACCGTCATCCAGGAAGGCACGCTGATCGGCGATGTCGGGTCGATCCGGGGCAATGTCGACAACAATGGCTCCTTGGTGTTCGAACAAGGCGCGAACGCAACGTTCGGCGGCGCCATCTCCGGTGGCGGCGCGCTGGTCAAGAGCGGCGCCGGGACGCTGGCGCTGAGCGGCGACAGCTCGGGCTTTACCGGCAGTACCACGATTCAGGGCGGCCGGCTGGCCTTGAACGGCAAACTTGGCGGCGCGCTCAATATCGGCCAGGGCGGCGTGCTCGGAGGCCGCGGCACAGTGGGCTCGGGCGCTGGCTCGGTGGTGACCGTGGCGGCCGGTGGCACGCTGGCGCCAGGGAATTCCATCGGCACGCTGACCGTCGACGGCGATCTCGTCATCGAGAGCGGCGCGCGCTACGCCGTGGAAACCAATCCGCAGGGTGCCGATGCCGACCTCATCCATGTCACCGGCAATGCCACGATCAATGGCGGCTCGGTCGCGCATATCGGCATCGGCGGTGACTATGGGCTACGTTCCGTCTACACGATACTGGCGGCCGACGGCGCCTTGTCTGGCCGGTTCGACACGGTGACGTCCGACTATGCCTTCCTGACGCCGAAACTCGGCTACGACTACGGCGCGGGCCGCGTGTCGCTGGAATTGGCGCGCAACGGCACCGCGATGGCCACAGCCGCCGACACGCGCAACCAGCGCGCGGCGGCGGGCGCCATCGACAGCATCGGCATGGCGGCGGGGAATGGGCTTTACGACGCGATCGCCGTGCTGCCGGACGACAAGGGCTTGCTGCGCTCCAGCTTCGACCAGCTATCCGGCGAAATCCATGCATCGGCCAAGACCGTGCTGCTGGAGGACAGCCGCTACGTGCGCGACGCCGCCAACGAACGCCTGCGCTCGGCCGCAGGCGCGGTCGGCGCGTCGGCGGCGCCGGTGCTGGCGTCCGCCGGGGGCGGCGCCCGCCTGGCTCCGGCAACGGCGACGGGGCCAGCCAGCTGGATACAGGGCCTGGGTTCCTGGCGCCAGACCGATGGCGACGGCAATGCCGCCCAGGTCAAGAGCTCGACCGGCGGCTTTCTGCTGGGCGTGGACGCGCCCGTGTCCGACGCCTGGCGGCTGGGCCTGATGGCGGGCTACACCCGCACGGATCTCGACGTGCGCGACCGCGCGTCATCGGGCGACAGCGACAACTATCATCTTGGCGCCTACGGCGGCGGCCAGTGGGGCGCGCTGGGCCTGCGCGGCGGGCTGGCCTACAGCTGGCACGACATCGCCACGCGGCGCTCGGTTTCCATGCCCGGCTACTCTGATCGCCTCAAGGCCAACTACGATGGCCGCACGGTCCAGGCTTTTGCGGACCTCAGCTATCGCATCGACACGCGCATCGCCGCGCTCGAACCGTTCGCCAACCTGGCTTACGTCAATCTCAAGACCGACGGCTACAGCGAAAGCGGCGGCGCTGCGGCGTTGCGCGCAAGCAGCCAGACCACCGAGACCACCTACACGACGCTCGGCTCGCGGGTCATGTCCAGTTTCGAACTGGGCAGCGCGCAAGCCACGGCCCGGGGATCGCTGGGCTGGCGCTACGCCTTCGGCGACTTGAAGCCCACAGCCACCCAGGCATTCTCCGCTGGCGATGCATTTACCGTGGTCGGCGTACCCATCGCGAAGAACAGCGCGGTGCTGGAAGCGGGGCTGGATGTGCAGGTGTCGCGCAAGGTGTCGTTCGATCTGTCATACCAAGGGCAGCTCGCAAGCGGGGCGCAGGACCACGGTGTCAGGGCCGGGGTAAGCGTGCGGTTCTGATTCGCCGGCGCAAAAAAAACCGCCCGTTTCCGGGCGGAGCAAAGGAACGCTGTAGGGATCCGCGGACGCGTCAGAGGATGCGCTTGCGGACCTGCGTGATGACGATTTCGGCCACGACGACCACCGCGAAGATGGCGGCCAGCACCAGCGCCACGCGGTCCCACTGGAACAGGTTCAGCGCCGTGTCCAGCGCCATGCCGATGCCGCCTGCGCCCACCAGCCCGAGCACGGCCGATTCGCGCACGTTGATGTCCCAGCGCAGCAGCACGATGGACCAGAAGGCAGGACGGATCTGCGGCCAGTAGGCGTACCAGATCACCGAGGCCTTGCTGGCGCCGGTGGCGGTGACGGCTTCGATGGGGCCGCGCTGCGCTTCCTCGATGGCTTCGCCCACCAGCTTGCCGACGAAGCCGATGGAGCGGAACGCGATGGCCAGCGTGCCGGCCAGGGCGCCCGGCCCGAAGATGGCAATGAACAGCAGCGCCCACACCAGCGAGTTGACCGAGCGGCTGGATACCAGGATCAGCCTGGCCAGCATGTTGACGGTCTTGCTGGGCGTGAGGTTGTTGGCCGCCAGCAGGCCTACCGGCACCGCCATCACCACGGACAGGATGGTGCCCAGCGTGGCGATGTGCAGCGTTTCGATCAGCGCGCCATGCACGCCTTCCGGGTAGTAGGCCCAGTCTATTGGCCACATGCGCCGGAACAGGTCAGCCATCTGCTCGGGCGCGTCGTACAGGAACTCCGGAATGACCTCGACGCCGCGGATCGCCTGCACGATGGCCGCGACCACCAGCAGGTAGAGCGCGAAGCGCAGCAGGCGCTGGCCCATGCTGTAGCGTTGCCAGACGCGCGGCGAGCCTGCCGGATTCAAGGTGGAAGCGTGGGCGTTCATTCGTCCACCTCCGCCCGGCGCTTGACTGGCGTTGCGCTGCTGCCGATGCCGCGCGCGCCGGCAAAGCGGCCTTGCAGGATGCGGTCAAAGCCCAGGTTGTCCAGGAACACGGCGCGCACGAAGCCGGCCAGGATTTCGCCCAGCATGATGATGGCGATCAAGGTCAGCAGGATGGCGCTGACGAAATCGTAGTCGAAGCGCTGGAACGCCGAGAACAGCGTGCCGCCGACGCCGCCCGCGCCCACGATCCCCACCATGGTGGAGTTGCGCAGGTTGGAGTCGAACTGGTAAGTCGCAAAGCCGATGAAGCGGGCGAACACCTGCGGCAGCACGCCGAAGATGATTACGTTGGCGAACGACGCGCCGGTGGCGCGCACGGCTTCTACCTGCTTGAGCGAAATTTCCTCGATGGCTTCGGTGAACAGCTTGCCGATGAAGCCGACCGACGCGACCGTCAGCGCCAGGATGCCGGCCAGTGCGCCGAAGCCCACGGCCTTGACGAACAGGATGGCGACGATGACGGGGTGCAGCGCGCGGCACAGCGCCACGATGGCGCGGGCGGGCCACGAGACCCAGGTCGGCATCATGTTGCGCGCGCCCAGCAAGCCGATGGGCAGGGCGATGAGGATGCCCAGTACCGAGGCCAGCACCGCGATTTCCAGGCTCTCCGCGATGCCCTTCCACAAGGTGGCGGGCTTTTCGAAGTTGGGCGGGAACATGCGCGCCAGGAACGTGGAGGCGTGGCCCATGCCGGTTTCGAAGCGGGCCCAGCTGAAGTCCAGCTGCGCGCCGGCATACAGCGTATAGGCCAGCAACAACAGCACGCCGGCCTTGGCGCGCCCGGACATGGCGAAGGGGCGGGCGCCTTGGGGTGGGATCATTCCAGCCAAGACTCGCCTCCGTAGATGGTCTTGAGCATGGCGGCGTCCAGCCCCTGGCCGTCGCCGTCATAGACCACGTGTCCGCCGGACATGCCGACGATGCGGGTAGCGTAGCGGCGGGCCAGTTCGACGTCGTGGATGTTGACGATGACGGGGATGCCCGTGGCGCTGCCCTGCTCGGATAGCAATTCCATGATCTCGACGGAGGTCTTGGGATCGAGCGAGGAGGTGGGCTCGTCGGCCAGCAGCAGCTGCGGGCGCTGCATCAGCGCGCGGGCAATGCCCACGCGCTGGCGCTGGCCGCCCGACAGCGCGTCGGCGCGCTGGTCGGCAAAGCCCGCCAGGCCCACGGTATCCAACAGCTTGTAGGCGTGCTGGATGTCCTCGGGCTCGAAGCGGCGCATCCACGCTTTCACGGCGGAGGTGTAGCCGAGCCGTCCGGTCAGCAGGTTTTCCATGACCGTCAGGCGTTCGACCAGGTTGTATTCCTGGAACACCATGCCGATGCGGCGGCGCGCGCGGCGCAGCGACGCGCCACGCACGCGGGCCAGGTCCACGGATCCATCCTGCGACTGCAGCACGATCTCGCCCTTGGTGGGTTCGATCAGCCGGTTGATGCAACGCAGTAGCGTGCTCTTGCCGGTGCCCGAGGGGCCGATGATGGCGGTCAGCCCCTGTCCCGCGATCTGCAGGTCGATGCCGTTGAGTACCGGCCGGCCGGCCCGGTATTCCTTCACCAGGCCGGAAATGCGTAGCGACGTCGTCATACGGAATTACTTCTTGCTCTTGGCGGATTCGCGGTCGTAAGCGGCGCGGTTGAAGCTTTCGCCACCGGATTCGGCGACCTGGCGCACGATGGCCCAGTCCTTCTCGTAGGTCACCGGATAGAAGCGGTCGGCGCCGTCGAAGGCCTTGGACATTTCCGCCGGGAAGCGGTAGTCGTAGAAGCACTTGAGCATCTGGTCGCGGAACTTGGGTTCCAGGTCATGCGCGTAGGCGAACGACGAGGTCGGGAACTTCTCGCTCTTGTAGATCACGCGGAAGTCGGCTTCCTTGACCTGGCCGCGTTCGACCATGCGCTTGAACACGTCCGAGGCCACGGCGGCGGCGTCGTAGTCGCCGGAGTTCACGCCCATGACGGACTGGTCGTGCTTGCCGGAGAAGATGACCTTGTAGTCCTTGTCGGGGGTCAAGCCTTCCTTGGGGAACAGCGCCACGGGCGCCATGTGGCCCGAGTTCGACGAGGGCGCGGTGTGCGCCAGCTTCTTGCCCTTCAGGTCGGTCAGCTTCTGGTACGGGCTGTCCTTCTTGACGATGACGATCAGGTTGTAGCCCTGGAAGCCGTCGGCGTAGCCCTTGACCGCGAACGGCACGGCGCCCGCGATGTTCACGGCGAAGGCAGTGGGGCCGGTCGAGAAACCGCCCACGTGCAGGCGGCCCGAGCGCATGGCCTCGATTTCCGCGGCGTTGCTTTGCACCTGATAGAACACCACGCGCTTGCCCGTGCATTCGGACAGGTGCTTGGTGAAGGGCTTGAAGATGTCTTCGTAGACCGCCGGGTCTTCCACCGGGGTGTAGGTGAACACCAGGGTGGACGGCGTCTTCAGCTTGGCCGGATCGGTGGGCGTGTCGGCCACCAGATCCTTGTTGGCGTCGCAGTACATCTGGTCCAGGTCGCCGCGGTTGGAGCAGGCGTCGGCGGCTTGCGCGGCGGACGCACCCAGGGCGAAGGCGGCCAGCGTGGCCGCTTGAAGCAGGCGCAGAGCTTGCATCTTGTGTCTCCTCTTTCTTTGTTTGTGTGACGTGTCACTTAATTCAACCTGAATTCAAACATGGAAGAGGAGGGGACGCACTCGGGAAAGTCCCTGTGTTTCTTTTCGGCTTTTGTTCGTTTTATTCGATTTATGTTCGTTTTTGCGCGAATTTCAGCCTATCAGGTCCGGTACCCGAGCTTGCGCGAGATTTCCTGCGCGCAGGCCAGCAGCGGCCTGGCGATGGCACCGTCCCAGGCCACGTCGAACAGTCCGGTGGGGCCCAGGCTGGTCAGGGCCAGAACGATATTGCCGGTGTTGTCGAAGACCGGCACCGACAGCGCGTCCACGCCCGGCAGCGGATTGCCCAGCGCGCGCGCCATGCCGTGCACGCGGATGTCGGCCAGTTGGGCCTCGATGTTGGCGCGCGAGGCCTTGCGCGGGGGCGGGGTGCTGGCGATGACGGCGGTGTCGCCTTCCTCGCGCGCGATGTAGTGTTCGCTGACCTTGGGCGGCAGCCAGGCCGCGAACACCAGGCCGGTGGCCGTGTGCAGCATGGACATCACCGTGCCCTTGCGCATGTTCACGTGGACCGGGTAGCTGGCTTCGGTCATGTGGATCATGGTGGGGCCGTGCGAGCCCAGCACCGCGATGCCCAGGGTATGGCCGATTTCCGATTGCAGCTTGGCGATTTCCGGCATGGCGACGCGCACCGGGTCCAGGCGTTGCAGGCTGACTAGCCCCATCTGCAGGGCAAAGGGGCCCAGTTCGTACTGGCCGGTGATGGCGTCCTGCTGCACCAGGCCGACGCGGATGAAGCTGACCAGGTAAGGGTGCGCCTTGGCCGAGGTCATGCCGGCGCCCGCGGCCAGGTCGCGCAGGGTCAGGGGCTTGCCGGCGTCGACCAGGGCGGCCAGCAGCGGCACGCCCACCTCGATCGACTGGATGCTGCGGCGGCCATCGTTGGCGGCCGGGGAGGAAGCGGAAGGGGATGTCGCCACGGTGTGCGGACCTCAGGCCGGCTGTGCTGGGGTGGACCGCGCGGCGAGCAGCCGGTCGGCCATTTCGACGAAGCCCGCGCCGCCGTGGAAGGCGGCGACGAAGGCGGGACGGTGCGTCAGGCGGTGCAGTTGGGCCTGGATATTGGCCACGCCGACCGAAATCGGGAAGTAGGCGAACATGGGCTCGTCGTTGGGCGAGTCGCCGATGAACAGGGTGCTGTCCAGGGCGTTGGCCACGTCCGCGCCGAACTCGCGCTGGAACATGGTGCGCGTCATGGTGAGCTTGTCATAGTCGCCGAACCAGCCATTGACGTGGATGGAGCTGACCTTGGCCTGGGCGCCGGCTTCCTCGAAGATCTGGACGATGCGGCTGATGGCGGAATCGGGCAGGGCCGGCACGTCTTCGCAGAAATCGATGGCCAGGTCGGCCACGCGGTAATCCTGGTCGCTGGCGACGGCGGCACCCGGCACTTCGGCCAGGACGCGGTCGCGGATGGCGTCCAGCTTGCGGCGGCTGGCCTGGCGCGAGGCGGCGTCGGTCCAGTAGTGGGTGGTCATGCGGCGGGCCTGGCGATCATAGGCGTAGTAGAACGCGCCGTTCTCGCCGACCACGGCGCGCACCGGCCACATGCGGGCGATATGGTCGCACCAGCCGGCCGGGCGGCCGGTGATGGGTACGACCTGGATGCCAGCCTGCTCCAGGCGCTCCAGCGCCGCGTAGGCGTCCGCCGGCAGGCGGCCCTCGGTGGTCAGGGTGTCGTCGATGTCGGTCAGCACGACGCGGACGGCCGCCGCGACGGTCAAAGGCATGGCCGCAAGGGCTTGCATGTGGGGTTTCCTTGGCTCGGTTTTTAAGGGGTGGTCTCCGGGCGAAAGTTTACCGGAGGCCCCCGCCCGGCGGGGCCGGCAGGGCCGGATAGGGGTTCCGCCTCCAGGGGCGGTAAAATCCGGGCTTTCCCGCCTGGTTTACGTGCCCGCCATGTCCGTCCAGTTGTCCCCCTTGCCCGGCTCCGAGCCGGAATCCTTCGGTATCGCTTCGGTTGCCGAAATCATCGCCGAGCTGCGCGCCGGTCGCATCGTCATCCTGGTTGACGAGGAAGACCGTGAAAACGAGGGCGACCTGGTCATGGCCGCCGAATTCGTCACGCCCGAAGCCATCAACTTCATGGTGACCCATGGCCGCGGCCTGGTTTGCCTGACCCTGACCGAAGAGCGCTGCCGTCAGCTGGACCTGCCCCTGATGGCGGCCCGCAACGGCACGCGCTACGGCACCAACTTCACCCAGTCCATCGAGGCCGCCGAAGGCGTCGAGACCGGCATTTCGGCCGCCGACCGCGCCCGCACCATCCAGGTGGCGGTGGCGCGCGACGCCAAGCCCTCGGACCTGGTCCAGCCCGGCCACATCTTCCCGGTGCGCGCGGTGCCCGGCGGCGTGCTGGTGCGCGCCGGCCACACCGAGGCAGGCTGCGACCTGACCGCCATGGCCGGCCTGACGCCCGCCGCCGTGATCTGTGAAATCCTCAAGCCCGACGGCACCATGGCCCGCCTGCCGGACCTGGTGCAGTTCGCCCGCGAGCACGGCCTGAAGATCGGCACCATCGCCGACCTGATCCAGTACCGCAGCGAACACGAATCCATCGTCAAGCGCGTGGGCAAGCGCACCATGCAGACGGCCTGGGGCGAGTTCGAGGCCGTGGCCTACGAAGACGCCGCCACCGGCTCCGCCCATTTGGCGCTGGTGCATGGTAACGTGACTCCCGATGCCGAAACGCTGGTGCGCGTGCACGAACCGGCCTCCGTGCTGGACGTGCTGGACACCGGCGCCAGCCCGCACAGCTGGGGCGTGGCGCAGGCCCTGCAAGCGATTGTGGCCGCGCCTGCCGGGGTGCTGGTGCTGATGAATTGCCAATCGTCCACGGAACACCTGTTTGGCCAGATCGCCGGCTGGAATGATCCGAAGGCCCAGGCCAACCCCGCCAACGCCGACCGTTACGGCCTGCGCACCTACGGAATTGGCGCCCAGATTCTGCGTGACTTGAACGTGGGCCAGATGAAGCTGCTGGCCCGGCCGCGCAAGATGCCCAGCATGGCGGGCTTCTCGCTCACCATTACGGGTTACGATTGCGACCCTCCGAATACTCCCGCAACACACTGAAGGCCGACATATGAACCCTTACATCCTTACCCCCGACCTGAACGGCGAAGGGCTGCACATCGGCATCGTACGCGCCCGCTTCAACGAGGAAATCGGCCAGGCCGAACTCGAAGCGTGCCTGAAGGAACTGGCCGAACTGGGCGTGGACGAGCGCGACGTGATGGTCGCCACCGTTCCGGGCGCCCTGGAACTGGGCGTGGCCCTGTCCCACATGGCCGAAACGTTTGAATTCGACGCCCTGATCGCGCTGGGCGCGGTCATCCGCGGCGAGACCTATCACTTTGAAGTGGTCAGCAATGAAATGGCCACGGCAATCACCCGTATTTCCCTGGAAACCGGCATCCCCGTCGCCAATGGCGTGCTGACCGTCGACACCGACGAGCAGGCCCAGGCGCGCGCCGCCGGCAAGGGCCGCGATTGCGCCCAGGTGGCCGTTGAAATGGCCAACCTGGTGGCGGCCCTGGAGCCCGAGGAAGAAGACGAAGACGACGAAGACGAGGACGAAGATTTTGACGACGAAGAAGACGACGACCAGCGCTGATAGCGCGGCGCAAGCCCGCGCCAACGCGCGCAGCGCGCGCCGCCGCGCCCGTGAATTCGCCCTGCAGGGCGTGTACGCGTGGCTGCTGCGCGGCGGCGAAGGCACGCAGGACGCCGGCGAGATCGACGCCCATCTGCGCGACACCGAGGACTTTTCCGAGGCCGACGCGCAATGGTTCAAGACCTTGCTGCATGGCGTGCTGCGCGAAGCGCCCGCGCTGCGCCAGCGTTTCACGCCCTATGTCGACCGTCCGCTGGCGGAACTGTCGCCTGTCGAGCATGGCATCCTGCTGATCGGCAGCTTCGAACTGATCCATCACGTCGAAGTGCCGTACAAGGTCGCCATCAATGAAGCCGTCGAACTGGCCAAGTCGTTCGGCGGCACCGACGGCTTCAAGTTCGTCAACGGTGTGCTGGACAAGCTGGCGGCCGACGTGCGCGCGAACGAAGTTCAGGCCGCTGCTAGAAGGTAGGGGCTCCCCCCGAAGCGCTGCGCGCTTCCCCCGGGGGGGGGCACCGCTGCGGACCGGCGGAGCCGGATCCGCGCGGCCCGGATTGGGAGGCACCTGTTTCTTGCCACGCAAGGAGTGGGTTGGGGGTCTTCCTGGTTGTGCGGGGGCGCCGCATGATTTTTGGGGGTAGCAAGCCCCCGTGGGATTCAATGCCGGCCAGCAGCGCCGGACTGCGGAGTTGCCTTGGCGTCCGAATTTGATTTGATCGCGCGCTATTTCACGCGCGCGGCCCCGGTCGGCCTGCTGGGCGTGGGCGATGATTGCGCCCTGTTCCCTGTTCCGCCCGGCGAGCAGGTGGCCACCAGCACGGACCTGCTGCTGGAAGGCCGCCATTTCTTTCCTGATGTCGATCCGAAGTCGCTGGGGCACAAGGCTCTGGCGGTGAACTTGTCCGACCTGGCCGCCATGGGCGCCCGTCCCATCGGCTGCGTGCTGGGCCTGGCCTTGCCGCGGCTGGACGAGCCCTGGCTGGCGGCGTTTGCCGAAGGCTTCCATGCGCTGGCCGGCGCTCACGACTGCCCGCTGATCGGCGGCGACACCACCCGCAGCGCGCATGACCTTGCCATCAGCGTCACCGTGTTCGGCGCAGTACCCGCCGGGCAGGCCTTGCGCCGCGACGGCGCGCGCGTTGGGGACGACATCTGGGTATCGGGCGAACTGGGGGCGGCTGACGTCGCCTACCGCCTGCTGGACGGGCAGTACCCCGCGAACCCCGCGCTGCTCGCGGCGACCCGTGACGCCCTTGAATGGCCGCAGCCCCAGGTGGCGTTGGGCCTGGCGCTGCGCGGCATCGCCCATGCCGCCATCGACCTCTCCGACGGCTTGCTGCAGGACCTGGGCCACATCCTGGCCGCCAGCCGCGTGGGCGCTACGCTGCATTACGCCGAGCTGCCCGTGGCAGCCGCCCTGGCGTCCCTGGAAGATGCGCCGCTGCGCCGCGCGGTGCTGGGCGGGGGCGACGTCTACCAGCTATGCTTCACCGCGCCTACCTCCCGCCGCGAGGCCGTGCTGGCCGCGGCGGCGGCGGCCGGCGCGCGCGTCATCCGCGTGGGGCAGATCCAGGCGCAGCCCGGCCTGTCCGTGCTGGACAGCCAGGGCCAGCCCCTGGCCGAGCTGCCGGCGGGTTTCGATCACTTTCCCGCGGCCTGATCCGCCGCATTCCAACCCTCTTCCCCATGTCCGCGACCGACAATCGTCCCACCTCCATGCGCGACCGCGCCCGGACCGCATATCCGCCGCTGTCCTGGGTCTGCCGCGATCCGGGCCGGCTCATCGCCTTCGGCTTCGGCAGCGGCCTGATCCGGCCGGCGTCGGGCACCTGGGGCACGCTGCTGGCCTGGGCGATCTGGGTCGCCGCCGCGCCCGCCGCATCGGACCTGGCGATCGGCGCGTTCCTGGCGCTGGCTTTTTTGTACGGATGCTGGGCCTGCCATCGCGTCGGCCGTGAACTCCAGCAGTCGGATCATGTCGGAATGGTCTGGGACGAGATGGTGGCGTTCTGGCTGGTGCTCTGGCTGACGCCCGCGGGCTGGCTGTCGCAGGCGCTGGCGTTCGTGCTATTCCGCACGTTCGACATCGTCAAGCCGCCTCCCATCAAGTTCTTCGACGCCCACATCAAGGGCGGTTTCGGCGTGATGTGGGACGATATCGTGGCGGCCGGATATGCCTTGCTGGTCATGGCGCTGGTCGTGCGCACAGGAGTCTTGGGATGAGCGGACAACAAGAAGGCACCCGGCCCAATCTGTCGGCCGAACAGCTGGCGCAGGCGACGTCGCTGGCGCTGGCCGAAAGGCTGGGCGAAACGCTGCGGCGCAAGGGCTGGATGCTGGGCACGGCCGAATCCTGCACCGGCGGCCTGCTGGCCGGCGCGATGACCGCGGTGGCCGGTTCCAGCGACTGGTTCGAGCGCGGCTTCGTGACCTACAGCAACGAAGCCAAGGTCTCCGAGCTGGACGTTTCGCCCGACGCCTTGCACCACTTCGGCGCGGTCAGCGAACCGGTGGCGCTGGAGATGGCCAATGGCGTGCTGCTGGCGTCCCCCGCCGCGCATGTGGCCGTGTCCACGACCGGCATCGCCGGCCCGGGCGGCGCTACCCCAGGCAAGCCGGTGGGCATGGTGTGCTTCGGTTTCGCGCTGCGCGCGGGCGAAGGCATCAGCAGCCGCGCCGTTACCCACGTGTTTCCGGGCGACCGCGCGCAAGTGCGCCAGGCAGCGGTGGATTACGCGCTGCGAGGCCTGCTGGAATTGTTGGGAGCGCCGGTCAACCGGCGCTGAAGCTAGGGACTGCCGCGGCTGGGGGTGCAAGACCCCCGCCGGATCAGCGCACCGCGTTGATCGCGTCGCGCAAGCCCTTGGCCGCCGTGCCGGCGGCTTCGCGCCAGTCGTCGCCGCCGCTGGCGTAGATGATGGCGCGGGAAGAGTTGATCATCATGCCGCTGCGGGCGGCGTTGGCGCCTGCGTTCACGGTGGCGGTGATGTCGCCGCCCTGGGCGCCGATGCCCGGCACCAGCAGGGGTACCGCGTCGCCGATGCGCTCGCGCACCGCGGCCAGCTCATTCGGGAAGGTCGCGCCCACCACCAGGCCGCATTGGCCGTTGGCGTTCCATTTGTCGGCGACCAGGCCCGCGACGTGCAGGTACAGCGGCTCGCCATTGTCCATTTTCAGGAATTGCAGGTCCGAGCCGCCAGGGTTGGAGGTGCGGCACAGCACGATCACGCCGCGGTCGCGCCACGCGAGGTAGGGCTCGACCGAGTCCAGGCCCATGTAGGGGCTGACGGTCAGCGCATGCGCCTGGTAGCGCTCGTAGGCTTCGCGGGCATAGTTCTCGGCGGTGGAGCCGATGTCGCCGCGTTTGGCGTCGAGCACGATGGGCAGGTCGGGATGCTTCTCGCGGATGTGCTGGCACAGCGCCTCCAGCTGGTCTTCGGCGCGGTGCGCGGCGAAGTACGCGATCTGCGGTTTGAAGCTGCAGGCGTAGGGCGCGGTGGCGTCCACGATGTCGCGGCAGAACTGGAAGATGGCGTCCGGCTTGTCCTGCAATTCGCGCGGGAAGCGCTGCGGATCGGGATCCAGCCCGACTTGCAGGAGCGAGTTGCTGGTGGTCCAGGCGTGTTCGAGTTTTTGCAGGAAATTCATGGGAGTTCAGTGCAGTTTGACCCGCGGGCGCGTGCGCCGCATGAGCAGGCGGGCCAGGGCAAGGGAGGCGGTACGCGAGATGCCGAGCACCGCCTTGTGGTGCATCAGGTGCAGGCTCATGTACATCAGGCGTGCCAGTGTACCGCTTACGAACAGTCCCCGCCCCGCCAGCTTGCCCATCAGGCTGCCGACGCCGGCGTCCTGGCCCAGCGACACCAGGGAACCGTGGTCCTCGTAGACATAGGGCGCGGTGGGCTCGGCCGCGTGGCGCAGGCGCGCGGTGAGCTTCTTGGCCAGGTAGTCGGCTTCCTGATGCGCGGCCTGGGCGCGGGCCGGCACGCTGCGGCCGTCGCGCCAGGGCGCGGCGCAGCAGTCGCCCAGCGCCAGGATGTGCGGATCGGCGGTTTCCAGGCGCTCGTTCACTTCCAGCTGGCCTACCTTGTTCAGCGGCAGGCCCAGGTCGGCCAGCAGGGCCGGACCCTGGATGCCGGCGGCCCACATGCAGAGCTGGGCGGGGAATTCGCGGCCATCGGCCGTCTTGACGCTGTCGTCGGTGACTTCCGAGACCCGGCAGGAGGCTTCCACCCGGATGCCCAGCTCGGTCAGCCGCTTGGTGGCCGCCACTGAGATTTTTTCGGGCAGGGCCGACAGGATGCGCGGCGCGCCCTCGACCAGGGTGATGGCCAGGTCGCGTTCGGCTTGGAAATTGGGCAGGCCGTAGGCGCTGACCACATGGCTGGCCTCGACCAGTTCCACTGCCAGCTCGACGCCGGTGGCGCCTCCGCCCACGATCACCAGATCCAGCCGGGCCGAGGGGTTGCGCACCTTGGCCTGGTCCACCAGCGCCATGGCCTTGAGCATGGTCAGGCGGAATTGCTCGGCGTTTTCGGTGGAGTCCAGCGTCACCGCGTGTTCGGCCGCGCCGGGGGTATTGAAGAAATTGGAGGTGCTGCCCATCGCCAGCACCAGGGTGTCGTAGGCGAGTTCGCGGCGCGGCAGGACTTCCTGGCCCTGCGCGTCGTTCACGGCGTCCAGGGTGATGCGGCGTTGTTCGCGGTCGACCTGTTCCAGGCGGCCCTGCGCGAACGAAAACCCGTTCATGTGGGCCAGCATCAGGTAGGACAGGCCTTCCTGGTGGATGTCCAGCGTGCCCGCGGCCGCCTCATGCAGCGAGGGCTTCCAGATATGGAAGGGGCGGCTGTCGACCAGCGTGATGTGCTGCCGGCCGTGCACGCGGCCCAGCTTGGCCGCCAATTCCAGGCCGCCGGCACCGCCGCCGACGATGACAATGCGCTCAGAAGAATTGGGCGTCGATCTAGGCATCATGGCTCCCAGTATAAATAGCGGCGCATCTCCCCGGAGATGTTTAGCCGTGTCAATGCATGACGAAACGGCTGATGGCCACGCCCACCCAGACCGTCCCGGCGAAGATCAGCAGCAGCATCACCGCGGCGCTGCCCAGGTCCTTGGCGCGGCCCAGGAGCGGGTGCGATTCGACCGAAAGCGCGTCGGCCAGCGCTTCGATGGCGGAATTCAGCAGCTCCGCCGCGAGCACCATGATGACCGTGCCCACCAGGAAAAACACTTCGACCGTGGTCCGGCCGAGGAAGAACGCGGCCGGAATCATAAGCACGGCCAGCGCCAGTTCCTGGCGGAAGGCCGCCTCGTACTTGATGGCGGCCTTCAGGCCCTGCAGGGAGTAGCGCAGCGCGTTGAGGATGCGACGCAGGCCGCCTGTGCTCTTGTAGGGCGAATGATGCGGATTGTGTGACATGGATGCTGAAAGTGGGCTGGGTGTGGCGGCTTTTTAACAGATAAGCATTGCCCGCGAAGCCATCGCGCGAATCTTTGGGCAAACCCTAATTGTGACCTATGCGGGAGCGGCGCAAGATTTGATCAATTGGTAAGGCCACTTTACCTTTTGGCCTGAATTTTCCACCCAGTCCATGCCTATCCAGACCATCGAACCTCGCCGCCTGTACCGCCAGATCGCCGACCAGCTCCGCTTGCTGATCGAGACGGGCGAGTTTCCGGTCGGCGCGCGCCTGCCGCCTGAGCGCGATCTCGCGCTCAAGCTGGGCGTGTCGCGTCCTTCGGTGCGCGAGGCGCTGATCGCGCTGGAGGTCGAAGGTTGGGTGGAAGTGCGCATGGGCTCGGGCGTCTATGTGCAAAGCCTGGCCGGGGGGCCGCGCGCCAGCCTGACGGCCGAGAGCCCGCTGGAAACCATACGCGCCCGCCAGGTGATCGAGGGCGAGCTGGCCGCACAGGCCGCGCTGCGCAACACCCCCGCGCTGGTGGACGGGCTGGCCGAAGCCGTCGGCACCATGGAAGACGAGGCGCTTGCGGGCAATGTGCCCATCCGCGGCGACCGGCTGTTCCACCTGCGCGTTGCCGAGATGGCGAACAATGCCGTGCTGGTGCGCGTGGTGAGCGAGCTGTTCGACGAGCGCCACAACCCCCTGTCCGTGAAGCTGGGCGACTACTTCGAGAATCCGGCCAGTTGGGCGGCCGCCATTGCCGAACATCGCAAGGTGATCGACGCCATCCGCGCCGGCGACGACCGCGGCGCGCGCGCCGCCATGCACCACCATCTGGCCTGCTCGCATGACCGCCTCACCGCAAGCTGGCCCGGCGCGGACGCTCCCGGCCAGCCGCTAGCCAGCCGGGAGCAGACGACACCATGAGCATCACGCGCCGGTTCCCCCCGTTCGGAATGACCAGGAGAAAATCGCCATGACGCTGGCCTGTCGCATCCACGGGGCGCGCGACCTGCGCCTGGAACCGGACGAAGTCGCGCCGCTGGCGCCGCACGAGGTGGAATTGAGACTGGGGGCCGCGGGCATCTGCGGTTCCGACCTGCACTATTTCCTGCATGGCCGCGTGGGCGCCTTCGTCATCCGCGAGCCCCTCATTCCCGGCCACGAGGCCTCGGGCGTGGTGCTGCGCACCGGCGCGGCCGTGCGCTCGGTGGCGCCGGGCATGAAGGTTGCGATCAATCCCTCTCATCCCTGTGGCGGCTGCGATTACTGCCGCGCCGGCCGCGACAATCTTTGCCGCAATATGCGCTTTCTCGGCAGCGCCAGCCTCTATCCGCATGTGCAAGGCATGTTCCGCGAGCGTTTCGTGATGGGCGAGCGGCAGCTCACGCCGGTGCCGGAAGAGGATGTCTCGCTGGGCGAGATCGCCTGTGCCGAGCCGCTGTCCATCGGCCTGCACGGCGTCAACCGGGCTGGGCCGATGATGGGCAAGCATGTCCTGGTGACGGGGGGCGGCACCATAGGCTGCATGACCGTGTTGGCAGCCAGACTGGCGGGCGCGGCGCGCGTGACGGTGTTGGACGTGGCCGACCGGCCGCTGGACATGGCGCGTCAGGTCGGCGCCGATGAGGCCATGCGCAGCGACCTGCTCGCGCCCACCGATCTGGCCGATATCGCCGACATCAGCATCGAGGCCGCCGGCAGCCCGGCGGCGCTGGCGACCTGCCTGACGGCGACGC
This sequence comes from Achromobacter sp. SD115, assembly GCF_017355315.1. Taxonomy (NCBI): domain Bacteria; kingdom Pseudomonadati; phylum Pseudomonadota; class Betaproteobacteria; order Burkholderiales; family Alcaligenaceae; genus Achromobacter; species Achromobacter sp. SD115. The sequence continues at coordinate 25,056 of NZ_JADIJM010000018.1, forward strand.
GGCGCGGCGGCCGCATCGTGCAAGTGGGAACGCTGCCGGCCGAGGGCATCGCATTCCCGGCCAACAACATCATGGCGCGGGAGCTCGACTATGTCGGCGCGTTCCGCGCGGGCGTGGAGTTCGATTGGGCGGTCTCTTACCTGCGTACGCGCAAGGTGGACGTGCGGCCCCTGATGAGCGCGCAGTTGCCGTTGTCGCAGGCATTCGAGGCCTTCGAACTGGCGGCGGATCGCAGTCGCAGTACCAAGGTGCAACTTGTAGTTGAAGCATGAACCGCTGGCGGCCCACCATGGGCCGCCACGCCGGGCATTCAAAAAACAACGAGGAGACGACATGAACCTAGGCAACGCCGTCAAGGCGCTGGTTGCCGCCCTGGCGCTCGCCGCCAGCGGCAGCGTGCTGGCGCAGACCAAGCTCAAGTGGGCCCACGTGTACGAGACATCCGAACCCTTCCATACCGCTTCCGTCTGGGCGGCGCAGGAAATCGGCAAACGCACCAACGGCCGCTACCAGATCGACGTGTACCCGGCCTCGCAGCTGGGCAAGGAAAACGACATCAACCAGGGCCTGACCCTGGGTACGGTGGACATCATCATCTCGGGCTCCAGCTTCGCTGCCAAGAGCTTTCCCCGCATCGGCGTTACTTACTACCCCTATACCTTCCGCAATCCCGAGCACCTGATCGCCTACACCAAGAGCGACATCTACAAAGAACTCACGCGCGGCTACGACGAGAAGAGCGGCAACCACATCGTCGCCACCACCTATTACGGCACGCGCCAGACCACCTCCAACCGCGCCTTCACCAAGTGCTCCGAAATGAAAGGCCTGAAGATCCGCGTGCCCGACGTGGCCGCCTATCTGGCCATGCCGCGCGCCTGCGGCGCCAACACCGCGCCGATCGCCTTCGCCGAGGTCTATCTGGCCTTGCAGAACGGCACCGTGGAAGCGCAGGAGAATCCGCTCACCACCATCGAGGCCAAGAAGTTCTACGAAGTGCAGAAGAACATCATCCTCACGGGCCACATCGTCGATCACTTGAATACGGTCATCTCGGGCAAGCTGTGGAAGAGCCTGTCCGACGAGGACAAGAAAATCTTCTCCGAAGTCGCGCAGCAGGCGGCGGAAAAGGCGTCCGCCGAGGTCGCCGAAAGCGAGAAGAAGATGGTCGAGGTGTTCCGCAAGCGCGGCCTGAACGTGGCGGAAGTGAGCGTCGCGGATTTCCGCGACACCGTGCTGGAGAAGGTGCCGTTCAAGCAGTACGGCTACGAAAAATCGGATTGGGAACGGATCCAGGCCGTGAAGTAAGCGCGTCCGGGGCCGCCCGCGCGGCCCCGTCCTGACCCGTCCGATTCCGTACAAGGGGAACGCCATGCATTCCGATGCCAAGGCCGCCGTCATGGCGGCCGCCAGCAACAACCCTGTCCATCCCGCCGGGCACCAGCCGCCCGCCACGGCGGAGGAGATCGTCCACAGTTTCGAGGAAGCCGACCAGCACGAGGTCAGCCTGGCTGGGTACCAGCCCGAGGACTGGATCTGCCTGGGCATCTTCTGGGTCATGGCCCTGCTGGTCTTCCTGCAGTTCTTTTCGCGCTATGTGCTGAACGATTCCTACGCCTGGACCGAGGAACTCGCCGTCTATTGCCTGATCGGCGTGGTGTTCATCGGTTCGGCCATGTGCGTGCGGACCTGCCGCCACATCCAGGTGGACTTCCTCTATCGCTATCTGCCGCGCCCCGCCGGCCGGGCGCTGGCCACCGTCATCGATCTGCTGCGCACGGCATTCTTCGGCTATGCAGTATGGCTCACCTACCGCTACATCGTCCTGGTGGGCGATGAGCCCATGACCACCCTGTTCTGGAACAAGGCCTATGTCTACTGGATGGCGCTGGGGGGATTCGTCCTGATGTTCCTGCGCTCGGTGCAGGTGTCGGCGCGCAACTGGCGCCAGGGCTACTCCATCCTGGAAAACCCCGCGGCCTACGAGTCGCAGGACTAGCCGGGGCAGCCCCGGACCCCGACAACGACAACCGGAAGCGAGACATGGGCATACTGATCGGAACCTTTCTGCTGTTGATGATCTTCGGCCTGCCGGTGGCGGTGGCCATGGCGGGCGCATCGCTGCTGTTCGTGCTGATTTCGGGCAGCGTGCCCGACGTGGTGGTGGCGCAGCGCATGATCGCGGGCGTGGAGTCCTTCCCGCTGCTGGCCGTGCCGTTCTTCATCCTGGCCGGCAACCTGATGAACATCGCCGGCATCACCGGCCGCATCTACAACTTCGCCGTGGCGCTGGTGGGCTGGATGCGCGGCGGGCTGGGGCAGGTGAACATCATCGGCTCGGTGGTGTTCGCCGGCATGTCCGGCACCGCCATTGCCGACGCCGCGGGCCTGGGCACCATCGAGATCAAGGCCATGAAGGACCACGGCTATGAGACCGAGTTCGCGGTGGGCGTGACGGCCGCCTCGGCCACGCTGGGGCCCATCATCCCGCCGTCGCTGCCTTTCGTGATTTACGGCATGATGGCCAACGTATCCATCGGTTCGCTGTTCCTGGCGGGCCTGATCCCTGGCGCGGTGCTGACCGTGCTGATGATGCTGACCGTGGCCTACTACGCGCGCCGCAACAACTGGGGCGGCGATGTGTCTTTCGACTGGAAGCGGCTGGGCGCAGCCGGGCTGGAGGTCGGCATCGTGCTGGCGTTCCCGCTGGCGATCTGGCTCATGACCGAGGCCGGCGTGTCGGCCAATCTGGCCGCGGGCATCGCCTTTGCGGTGTTGCTGGCACTGGACTGGCGCTACAACTTTTCGGCGGTGATGGCGCTGATGGCGCCCGTCATCCTGATCGGGGGCATGACGCTGGGCTGGTTCACGCCCACCGAGGCCGCCGTGGCCGCGGTGATATGGGCGTTGTTCCTGGGGCTGGTGCGCTATCGCTCGATGACCTTGCGGACCCTGGCCAAAGCCACTTTCGACACCATAGAGACCACTGCGTCGGTGCTGTTCATCGTCACCGCCGCCTCGGTGTTCGCCTGGCTGCTGACCACCACCCAGGCCGCCCAGGCGCTGACCGACGGCATTCTCAGCGTGACGCAGAACAAGTGGGTGTTCCTGCTGATGGCCAACGTACTGATCCTGATCGTGGGCTGCTTCATCGACACCATCGCCGCCATCACCATCCTGGTGCCGATCCTGCTGCCCATCGTGCTCAAGCTCGGCATCGACCCGATCCATTTCGGCCTGATCATGACGCTGAACCTGATGATAGGCCTGCTGCATCCGCCAATGGGCATGGTGCTGTTCGTGCTGGCGCGCGTTTCCAAGCTGTCGGTGGAACGGACCACGGTCGCCATCTTGCCCTGGCTGGTGCCGCTGTTCGCGGCGCTGATCGCCATTACCTACATCCCGCAGATCACACTCTGGCTGCCCACCGTCATGGGCATGGCCAAGTAAAGAGGAAATCGTCATGACCGGAAGACTGCAAGGCAAGACCGCCATCGTCACCGCCGCAGGCCAGGGCATAGGCCGCGCCGTGGCCGAGGCCTATGCCCGCGAAGGCGCCGACGTGCTGGCGTTGGACATCAACGGCGGGGCGCTCGAGACGCTGGCGGGGTGCCGGCGCAGGACGCTGGATGTGACCGATGCCGACGCCGTCGCCGCGCTGATTGCCGACGCGGGGCCGGTGGACGTGCTGTTCAACGGCGCCGGCTTCGTGCATGCCGGGACCATCCTGGACTGCGACGAACAAGCCTGGGACTTCTCGTTCGAGCTGAACGTGAAATCCATGTACCGCATGATCCGCGTCTGCCTGCCCGGCATGCTGGCGCGCGGCGGCGGCTCCATCGTCAACATGGCCTCGGTGGCGTCCAGCATCAAGGGCGCGCCCAACCGCTGCGTCTACGGCGCCACCAAGGCGGCGGTGATCGGGCTGACCAAGTCGGTGGCCGCGGACTACGTGGGGCAGGGGATACGCTGCAACGCCATCTGCCCGGGCACGGTGGAATCGCCTTCGCTGCGCCAGCGCATCGAAGCGCAGGCGAGCGCTGGCGGACAGACGCTGGCCGCCGTCGAGGCCGCCTTCGTCGCCCGTCAACCCATGGGCCGCATCGGCAGCGCCAGTGAAATCGCCTTGTTGGCGCTGTACCTTGCGAGCGACGAGTCCGCCTTCACCACGGGCACCGCCCAGGTCATCGACGGCGGCTGGTCGAACTGAACATCTACGACACACACGAGGAACATGCGATGAAATTGTTGCGTTATGGCGCGAAAGGCGCAGAGAAGCCCGGCATGCTGGACGCCAACGGGCAGTTGCGGGATCTGTCGGCCGTGCTGCCGGACATTGCCGCGGCCACGCTCACGCACGCCGGCCTGGCGCCGCTGCGCGCGCTGGATCCGGCCAGCCTGCCGCTGGTGGAGCGTCCGGGCCGCCTGGCGCCGCCTTGGATCGGCATGGGCAAGTTCATCTGCATTGGCCTGAACTACGCCGACCATGCGGCGGAATCAGGCCTGCCGGTGCCGGCCGAGCCGGTGATTTTCATGAAACCCACCTCGGCCGTGGTCGGCTGCAATGATCCGGTGGTGCTGCCGCAAGCCTCCGTCAAGACCGACTGGGAAGTCGAGCTGGGCGTGGTGATCGGCGAGCGCGCCCGCTACGTCAGCGAAGCCGACGCCATGAAGCACGTGGCCGGCTATTGCGTGGTGAACGACGTGTCCGAGCGCGAGTACCAGATCGAGCGCGGCGGCACCTGGGACAAGGGCAAGGGCTGCGACACCTTTGGCCCCGTCGGCCCGTGGCTGGTCACCGCCGACGAGATCGTCGAACCGCAGGCGCTGGACATGTGGTTGGAGGTCAACGGCAAGCGCTATCAGAACGGCAGCACCCGCACCATGGTATTTGGCGTGGCGCAACTGGTGTCCTATGTCAGCCGTTTCATGACCCTGTACCCAGGCGACCTGATCAGCACCGGCACGCCGCCAGGGGTGGGCATGGGCCAGAAGCCGGCGCCTGTGTACCTGAAGGCGGGCGACGAGATGCGGCTGTGCATTGCCGGCCTGGGCGAGCAGCGGCAGCGGGTCTATGCCTGGGATCCGTCGCTGATCGACGGTTAGCCGCAAGCGCGCCAGGAGCCTCTCATGTCAGAAACCGATAACGTGGTCATACGCATCCACCCGGCGGACAACGTGGTGATCGCCAGGCGCCAACTGGCCGGCGGCACGCGCCTGGCCGGCGAAAACGTCGTCGTGCGCGGGTTGGTGCCGCCCGGGCACAAGGTGGCGACGCGCGCCATCGCCGCCGGCGAGCCGGTGCGGCGCTACAACCAGGTCATAGGCGTGGCGCGCTGCGACATCCCGGCAGGCTCGCATGTCCATACCCAGAACCTGGAATTCTCGGATTTCGAGCGCGATTACGCCGTGGGGGCCGACGCGCGCGTCACCGAATACGTGGACGCGCCGGCGCAATTCGACGGCATCGTGCGGGCCGATGGCCGCGTCGCCACCCGCAACTACATTGGCATCCTCACCAGCGTGAACTGTTCCGCCACGGCCGCGCGCGCCATCGCCGATCATTTCCGCCGCGACATCCATCCGGACGCGCTGGCCGCATATCCCAACGTGGACGGGGTGGTGGCGCTGACGCATGGCGCGGGCTGCGCCACGGGCAGCGAGGGCGAGCCTTTGCGCCTCTTGCGCCGCACGCTGGGCGGCTACGCCCGCCATCCCAATTTCGCGGGCCTGCTGGTGCTGGGCCTGGGCTGCGAGACCAATCAGATCGGCGGCCTGATGGAGCAGGAAGGGCTGCGCGAGAGCGGCTTGCTGCATACCTTCAACATCCAGGAGACCGGCGGCACGCGCAAAACGGTGGAGCACGGCATCGAGCTGGTGGGGGCCATGTTGGCGCAGGCCGACCGGGTCCGCCGTCAGCCTGTGCCCGCCGGCAAGCTGACGGTGGGGCTGCAATGCGGCGGGTCCGACGGCTATTCGGGCATCAGCGCCAACCCGGCGCTGGGCGCCGCGGTGGACCTGCTGGTGCGCCACGGTGGCACCGCCATCCTGTCGGAGACGCCAGAGATCTACGGCGGTGAACATTTGCTCACCCGGCGCGCGGCCACGCCCGAGGTGGCGGCCAAGCTGCTGGCCCGGCTGCGCTGGTGGGAGGACTACTGCGCCCGCAACGACGCCGAAATGGACAACAACCCTTCGGCCGGCAACAAGGCTGGCGGGCTGACCACCATCCTGGAAAAGTCGCTGGGTGCCATCGCCAAGAGCGGCACGACCCGTCTGGCCGACGTGTATGAGTATGCCGAGACGGTGCGCGAACGCGGGCTGGTGTTCATGGATACGCCCGGCTACGACCCGGTTTCCGCGACCGGCCAGGTTGCCGGCGGCGCCAACCTGATCTGTTTCACCACCGGCCGCGGCTCGGCCTACGGCTGTGCGCCCGCGCCGTCCTTGAAGCTGTCGACCAATACGGCGCTGTGGCAGCGGCAGTCCGACGACATCGACATCAATTGCGGGGAAGTTGTTGACGGCGCGCAAAGCGTCGCCCAGATGGGCGAGCGCATATTCCGTCTGATGCTGGAAACGGCCTCGGGCCGGCGCACGCGCAGCGAGGAACACGGCTACGGCCAGAACGAGTTCGTGCCTTGGCAGCTGGGCGCGGTGATGTAGGCGCCCGGCATTGGCCAGGGGTTTCCAGCATTCCACAGGACCATCCATGAAGATTACCCAAGCGCGCGTCATCGTCTGCAGCCCCGGCCGCAACTTCGTTACCTTGAAGATCGAAACCGATGAAGGTCTGCACGGCATCGGCGATGCCACCCTGAATGGCCGCGAACTGGCCGTGGCGGCCTACCTGACCGAGCACGTGATTCCCTGCCTGATCGGCCGCGACCCGCAGCAGATCGAGGACATCTGGCAATACCTGTACCGCGGCGCGTACTGGCGGCGCGGCCCGGTCACCATGTCCGCCATTGCCGCGGTGGACACGGCGTTGTGGGACATCAAGGCCAAGGCCGCGGGCATGCCGCTGTACCAGCTGCTGGGCGGCAAGAGCCGCTCGGGCGTCATGGTCTACGGCCATGCCAATGGCCGCGACATCGACGAAACCGTGGACGAGGTGCTGCGCTATCGCGAGATGGGCTATCTGGCCATCCGCGCGCAAAGCGGGGTGCCGGGGCTGAACTCGGTCTACGGGGTGGGGCGCGGCCGCATGTTCTACGAACCCGCCGACGGCTCGCTGCCGTCCGAGCATGACTGGTCCACGGAAAAGTACCTGGACCATGCGCCGCGCCTGTTCCAGCGGGTGCGTGATGCGGTGGGCTGGGACACCCATCTGCTGCACGACGTGCATCACCGGCTCACGCCCATCGAGGCCGGCCGTCTGGGCAAGTCGCTGGAGCCCTACCGCCTGTTCTGGATGGAGGACGCCACGCCGGCGGAGAACCAGGAAGCCTTCCGGCTGATCCGCCAGCACACGGTCACGCCGATCGCGGTGGGCGAAGTCTTCAACACCATCTGGGATTGCAAGGACCTGATCGAAAACCAGCTGATCGACTATATCCGCGCCACGGTGGTGCATGCGGGCGGCATCACGCATCTGCGCCGCATCGCCGATCTGGCCGCGCTCTATCAGGTGCGTACCGGCTGCCACGGGGCCACCGACTTGTCGCCGGCCTGCATGGGGGCGGCGCTGCATTTCGACCTGTGGGTGCCGAATTTCGGCATCCAGGAGTACATGCGGCACACCGATGACACTGACGCAGTGTTTCCCCATGCTTACAGCTTCAACCAGGGCATGCTATACCCTGGCGACGCGCCGGGCCATGGCGTCGACATCGACGAAGAGCTCGCCGCCAAATATCCCTACCAACGCGCCTACCTGCCGGTCAACCGGCAGGCGCATGATGGCGCACTATGGCACTGGTAATCCATGCTCGAACGCTTGAACTCGGAGTCACTGTCGCATCTACCCGAGGATGTGGAATCCCCCGCGTATGACCGCAGCAGGGTCACGCCCGGCATCGTGCATCTGGGCATAGGCGCCTTCCACCGCGCCCATCAGGCGGCCGTGACCGATCTGGCCATGGCCGCCAGCGGCGACCTGAGCTGGGGCATCGTGGGCGTTTCGCTGCGTAGTCCGGCCACGCGCGATGCGCTGACGCCGCAAGACGGCCTGTACACCCTGGCGCTGCGCGACGCCGGTCCGGATGGGCAGACGCGGGAGCAGCTGCGGGTGGTCGGATCGGTGCTGCGCATCGTGGTGGCCGAGGAGGATCCCCAGGCGGTGCTGGAGCGCATCGCCTCCGCCCAGACCCGCATCGTCAGCCTGACGGTCACCGAGAAGGGCTACAGCCACGAACCGTCCACCGGCCACCTGTGCTGGGACGACCCGGACATCGCGCACGACCTGGAATATCCGGTCAGGCCGCGCAGCACCATAGGCATGCTGGTATACGGCCTGGCGCTACGGCGCGAGCGCGGCCTGCCGCCGGTCACGCTGCTGTCCTGCGACAACCTGCACGCCAACGGCGACACCTTGCGCAGCCTGGTGCTGGCCTTCGCGCTGCGGGTCGACGTCGGCCTGACCGCGTGGATCGACAACCAGTGCACGTTTCCAAATTCCATGGTGGACCGCATCGTGCCGGGCACGCAGGACGAAGACCGCGCGCGCGTGGCGGACCGCCTGGGCTTCGAGGACGCCTGGCCGGTGGTTGGGGAGCCGTTCCTGAACTGGGTCATCGAGGACAAGTTCGCGGCCGGCAGGCCCGCCTGGGACGCTGCGGGCGCGAGCTTCGTGCGCAACGCCGCGCCCTATGAACGCCTCAAGCTCCGGATGGTCAACGCGCCGCATTCCGCATTCGCCTACCTGGGTTCGATGCTGGGCCTGCGCACCAACAGCGAGGCCGCCGCGACGCCAGCGCTGCGCCGCTACGTTGACGACATGATGCGGCTGGAGCTTGGGCCCACGCTGCGCGGCATTCCCGAGTCGGGACTGGATGAATATCGCTCGCGCTTTCTTGCGCGCGTGGCCAATCCGGCGCTGCCGCACCGCACGCGTCAAGTCGCCATGGACGGCTCGCAGAAAGTGCCCCAGCGCCTGCTGGCCGCCATCCGCGACCGCATGCGTGAGGGAGACGATTTCAGCCGGCTGGCCATGGCCGTGGCCGCGTGGCTGCACTACCTGCGTGGCTACGACGAACAGGGCAACGCCTATTCCATCCAGGATCCGCTGGCCGGGGCGCTGGCCAAACTGCTGGCGCGCGCCGATGTGGCCGCCACGGCTTCGTCGCCGTCGCAGGCGGCCCATCGCCGGGCCACGGTGATGGCCGGATTCCGGCCGGTTTTCGGCGACCTGGGCAGGAAGCCCGCCTTCGTCGACGCGCTGGCCTTGCATCTGGAGCGACTGCGGACGCTGGGCGTGCTGGGCGCGCTGGAAGCCCTGGAGCGGGATGTGGCGCCGGCAGGCTCGGTCCAGCCCGCGCCGGCCGCATGACCGCAGGCGGCATGCCGCCTGCATCCACAAGGAGCGCAGCATGGCAGGGCAGGAAAGCGTGGACGCGGCGCTGTGGCGGCAATGGGGCGAGGCCTGCTTGCAGGCCCTGGATTTCTGCGATGCCGATGCCTCTTGCCTGGCGTCCAGCCTGGCGCAGACCAGCTTGTGGGGCATCGACTCGCACGGCATCGCCCGGCTGCCGCACTATCTGAACCGGATCGTCCACGGCTCGATCCTGGCGCGGCCGGCCATCCGTATCGAGCAGAGCGGTCCTGCCACCGCTCAGGCGCATGGTGGCAGGGGCCATGGCATCGTGGTGGCGCACCGCGCCAACGAGGCCGCGATGGCGCTGGCACGCGAGGCCGGCGTGGGCGCCGTCGGCGTCAGCGATTCTTCGCATTGCGGGGCCATCGGCTTGTACACGCGCGCGGCCGCCAGGGCAGGACTGATCGGCATCGCCTTCACGCATTCCGACGCCATTGCCGCGCCGTTCGGCGGCCGGCAACCGTATTTCGGCACGAATCCTGTGTCCTTTGCCTTTCCCAGGCAAGGCGGCGAACCGTTGTGCCTGGACATGGCGACGACTTCAATTCCGTGGAATCGCGTCGTGAACGCGCGCCGCGACGGCACGGAGCTGCCCGCAGGCGTGGCGCTGGATGCCGCGGGGCGAAACGTGACCGACGCTGCGCGCGTCCGCGCCTTGACGCCCTTGGGCGGCGAGTACGGCCACAAGGGCTACGGCCTGGCGATGATGATTGAATTGCTGTGCGGGCCGCTCAACGGCAATCCCCACGGACCGCACATTGGTCCCATGTACGAGCAACTGGGTCGTCCGCGCGAACTGGGGGCATTCTTCATCGCCATCGATCCCGCCCGCTTCGCAGGCGGCGCGGCGCTGGCCGCGGTGGCGGCGGGCATGGCGGCCGAACTGGCGGCGCAGCCCGGCTCGCCACGCATGCCGGGCGATCCCGAGTCGGCCTCGCAGGCGCAGCGTCAAGCCACCGGGATTCCGGTGCCGCCTGCGCTGAAGGCTGAAATGGCCGACTGGAGCGGCAGGCTGGGGGTGGCCTTGCCGCCGTTCGCGCCATTGCAATCTGAGGCGTGATCGCGGCCGTTCTCCCGGGCCGTTTGTGTCACCCGGCGCGCCGCTCCAGGCCGAAGAACTCCACCGTGTTGCGGCACAGGATCTTCTGCTGCACTTCCTGCTGCAGGCCAGCGTGGGTCACCAGCTTGCCCACTTCTTGCTCGCCCAGCGGATAGGGATAGTCCGAACCCAGCAGCACGCGGTCCTCGCCCATCACGTCGATCAGCAGGCGCAGCGCGCGCGGATCGAACACCGCGCTGTCGGTGTAGAAGCGGTCGGTATAGGAAGAGGGCAGTTGCGGACAGTCTTGGCGGATGATGTCGCGATGGCGCCAGGCATTGTCCACGCGGCCCAGCAGAAAGGCGAAGCTGCCGCCGCCGTGCGCGAAACAGAGCTTCAGGCTGCGCGGAATGCGTTCGAACGCGCCGGACAGGATCAGCGACAGAATGCCCAGCTGGGTTTCGGCGGGCATGGCGACCAGCCACGGCAGCATCCATTTCTTCATGCGGCCGTCGGTCATCATGTCCCAGGGGTGCACCAGCACCGGGATGTCGTTGTTGGCGCAGTGGATCAGGAACTGCACCAGGGTTTCGTCGTCCAGGTCGCGCGGGCCGACGTGGTTGCCGATCTGCACGCCCAGGTGGCCGGCGGCGCGGGCCCGAGACGCTTCCTTGCAGGCAAGGTCCAGATCCTGCAGCGGCACTTGCGCCAGCGCCTTCAGGCGCGCTGGCGCATGGGCGCAATGCTCCAACGCCAGATCGTTCATGCGGGCGGCCCAGTCGGCGGCGGCCTGTGCCGGGTAGGAATAGCCGAACATGATGGGCGTGGCGCACAGGATTTGCAGGTCCACGCCGTTGCGGTCCATCTGCTCCAGGCGCAGGGCCGGATCCCACAAGGTGGCGTCCACCGGGCGGAAGGGGCGCTCGCCCGCCATGATCTGGCCGCTGGAGCCATCGCCGTCCAGCCGCAGCCAGGGCGCGTTGACGGGGTCCAGCGCCGCCGCTTCCTGCCGGGTGATCGGCGGGAAGAAGTGCGCGTGCATGTCGATTTTCTGGGTCATGTGCAAATAGAAAAGAAGTCGATCGAGTGCCTGCCGGCTTATCGTCAGGCCAGACGGGGCGCTAGGCCGGAGCCGTCTGTGCGGCAGGCGCATGCCCCTTGCCCGGATGGATTTCGCCGCAACCGGGACAGGTGCGTTTCCCGGTGCTGGAATAGAAGGCCTGGAACAGCGGCGGCAGGTCCGTCACGATGCTCTTGAGCTGCACCTCCACGCGATGCACCAGGCTGCCGCATTGCGGGCAATACCATTCGAAGCCGTCCAGCAGGCCCTGCGGGCGCTGGCGTTCGATGACCAGGCAGGCGCTGTCGGTCTCGGGGCGTTGCGGCGAATGCCGCACGTGCGGCGGCAGCAGGAAGATGTCGCCTTCCTTCAGGTCCACGCGCTCCGGTTTGCCGTCCACCCACAGCGACAGCCAGGCGTTGCCGCGCAACTGGTAGAAGAACTCTTCCAGCGGATCGTCGTGGTAGTCGGTGCGATGGTTCGGGCCGCCGACCACGGTGACGATGAAGTCGGCGTCCTGCCAGATCTGCTGGTTGCCGACCGGCGGCTTGAGCAGGTGCGCGTGATCGTCTATCCAGCGCTGGAAATTCAGTGGCGGGCCATAGGCGGGCATGAGGATCTCCGGGAGTCAGGGGGCGGACCGGGGCTGCCCCATAGCCCGCAGTCTAGGCGGGACCTTGCGGGCCTGCACAATAGAAATTACGCCGCCGGATATGCTTGTTGTCTATGGCGGGATAACCCTGGGCCGATCTTCAGCCGCCGCTTTCGGCGCGTTGCGCCGCGATCTGCTTCAGATAGTCGACCAGGCGCAGGCAGGCCGGCGTCAGCGGGCGGTCCGCCCGCACCGAGTAGCCCACGTCGCCAAATGCGCCAAAGGCGTCGGTGGGCAATCGGGCCAGCATGCCCGTGGCCAGGAACGGCGCGGCCGCGTCGTAGGGCAGCAGCGCCAACGCGTCGCTGTGCATGAGCACGCCGATGTTGGTCAGGAGGGACAGCGATTCGACATGCCGGGCCGGCAGGCGCAGGCCGGCGTCCAGGAAGCTGCGCTCGATCGAGGCGCGCAGCGGCGAACTGGGGGCGGGCAGGATCCAGATATGGCCGGCCAATTCGGCCAGCGCCGCCGCCGGCGCACCGGCCAAGGGATGGGCAGCGCGCGCCACCAGGCACAGCTCCTCCCGGTACAGCTTGTAATGGTCCACCGCCACCCCGGAGATGGACGCCATGTCGGCGCCGGGCAGGCGGCCGACCACGATGTCCAGGTCGCCCGTGGCCAGCGCCGGCAGCAACTGGGAGGTCGGCCCTTCGCGCACGCTGACCTGGATGCCGGGGTGCGCGGTCATCAGGCGCGCAATGGCCTCGGGCAGCAGCTTGGCGGACGCGGCGATCAGTGTGCCCACCACCACGTGGCCGCTGGCGCCGCCCAGTACCGCGTCGATGTCGTCGGCCATGTAGCGGATCTCGGCCATCATGGCGTGGACCCGGCGGCCCAGCACCACGGCCAGTTCCGTCGGCGTGACGCCGCGGTTGGAGCGCTCGAACAGCGGGGCGCCGAAGAAGGTTTCCAGTTCGTGGATCGCCTTGGTGACGGTGGGCTGGGTCAGGTGCAGCTCGCTGGCGGCGCGCGACAGCGAACGGCATGCCAGCACGCGCTCGAAGATCTGCAGCTGGTGCAGCTTCAGCTTGCGGCTGAGCGCGTTGGGTGTGATGCGGAAGTCCGACATGCGCCGCTAGCGCGCCTGCGGCTTGTAGGCCACGGCCTTGATCTCGATCAGCAGCTGCGGATGCGGCAGTTGATGCACCGCGACGGTGGTGCGGGCCGGGCCGTCGGAGTCGAAGTATTCGCCGTACACCTGGTTGTAGCCACCGAAGTCGTTCATGTTGACCAGGAAGGTGCTGATCTCGACCACGTCGGTCAGCGTGGCGCCGGCCGTGGCCAGGATGTCGCGGATGTTCTCGATGACGGCGCGCGTCTGCACCCGGATATCCAGCGTGGCGGTACCCATCGCGTCGACCTCGGCGCCCGCGATGCGGTTGTCGGGCAGGCGCGAACTGGTGCCGGAGACATACAGGAAATCACCCGCGCGCTTGATGTGCGGATACTTGCCGCGCGGCGTGGCCTTGCCGGCGACGACGGTGGCGCTGGGCTGGTCGGGTTGACTTGTCCGGGACTGGTTCATCGCGTCTTCCTTTGCGTAGGATGGGTCAGAGCTTAATGCAGACGTTGGTGGGTTCGGTATAGAAATGCAGCGAATGGCGGCCGCCCTCGCGGCCGATGCCCGACAGGCCGCTGCCGCCGAAGGGCGTGCGCAGGTCGCGCAGGAACCAGCAATTGACCCAGGCCAGGCCGACCTTCATCGCCTGCGCCACCCGATGGCCGCGCGTGAGATTCTGGGTCCAGACGGCCGCGGCCAGGCCATAGCGGGTGTCGTTGGCCAGGCGGATGGCTTCTTCCTCGGTATCGAAGGGCGCCACGTGGCAGACCGGGCCGAAGACTTCCTCCTTGATGCAGCGGGCGGTCTCGGGCAGGCCGGTCCAGATGGTGGGCTGCACGTAGGCGCCCTCATCGCGCGCATCGCCGAATACCGGCATGCCCCCGCCGGCCACCACCGTCGCGCCTTCCTCGCGCGCCAAGGCAAAGTACGACAGCACTTTCTCGCGATGTTCGCGCGACACCAGCGGCCCCATCTCCGTGGCGGGATCCATGGGCCAGCCGATGCGCAAGGCTTCGGCCCGAGCCGCCAGCGCCGCGACGAAGCGCTCGTAGATCGGGCGTTCGACGTAGACGCGCTCGGTGCAGAGGCAGACCTGCCCGCAATTGGCGAACACCGATTGCGTCACGCCGTCCACGGCCGCATCGAAGTCGGCGTCGGCGAACACCAGCGCCGCGTTCTTGCCGCCCAGTTCGAAGGACACCGGCTTCACGCCGGGGGCAACCGCCCGCATGATGGCGGCGCCCGTGGCCGATTCGCCGGTGAAGGTGATGCCGTCAATGTCCGGGTGCGTGGTCATGAATTCGCCCGCCGAGTTCGGACCGAAGCCATGTGCCAGGTTCAGCACGCCGGCCGGCAGTCCGGCCTCGTGCGCGACCTCGGCCAGCAGGGTGGCCGTGGACGGCGTCACTTCGGACGGCTTCATGATCACCGTATTGCCGAACGCCAGCGCGGGCGCCACCTTCCAGGTCAGCAGCAGCAGCGGCAGGTTCCAGGGCGAAATCACGCCCACCACGCCCAGCGGCTTGCGGTAGGCGTAGTTCAGCGCCTGCCTGCCGTCCGGGGTGTCCGTCATATAGCTTTCCATGTCCAGCGTGCGCGCCAGTTCCGCGAAGGCGCGGAAATTGGCCGCGCCGCGCGGAATGTCGATCTTGCCGGCCCAGCCCACCGGCTTGCCGGTGTCGCCGATCTCTGCCTGCAGGAAATCATCGAAGCGCCGCGCGATGCCGTCGGCCAGCGCCAGCAGGTGGTCGGTGCGCGCGGCCACGGGCAGTCCGGCCCAGGCCGGCAGGGCGCGGTGCGCCGCCGCCACCGCGCGGTCCACCTGGTCGCGGCCGGCTTCGTGGACCTGGGCGATCAGGCGCCCGTCCACCGGGCTGTGCTTGTCGAAGGTGGACGCGCCGTCTTCAAAACGGCCGTCGATGTAGTTGCGCAATTGTCGGATCGTCATGTGCAGGGCTCGGTCGGGATGCAAAATAAATACGTATACGTACTATATTTTGGATCATAGACAGCGTCCAGCCTCAAGTCAACGGGACTTCAGGACCGCAAGCGCCTGCCATTCCTCTTTGCCGATCCGGCTGACATGCTCCGTCCGGTAGTCGTTCATGAACTGATTGAACTTGTTCTCCTCGGTGTGATGATGCTTGAAGCCGCACTTTTCCTGGGCCTTGCGCGACTTCTCGTTGTCGGCGAAGTAGCCGCACCATAGCGCGTTGAAGTTCAACGTTTCAAACGCGTGGCGCATCAGTTCCCTGACGGCTTCAGGAATCAATCCCTGGCCCCAGAACGGCACGCCGATCCAATACGCGATTTCGGCTTCATCATCGGCAATGTCGAAATTGCTGTCCTTCCCCATGAGCAACGCCACCAGGCCTATGGCGGTGTTGTCTGCCTTCAGTGTCAAGGCATAGGCCAGTGGCCGCGAAAAAATCGTCTGGATGATCTCCCGGCTATGTTCGACGCTTGTATGCGGGGGCCAGCCCGCGGCGGGGCCGATCCGTTCGTCGCTCGCATACTCAAACAGGCTCGGCGCGTCGTCGGTGTGCCAGGGCCGCAAGATGAGGCGTTCGGTGCGCAGCATGATTTCCCTTCCTTTCAGCAATGAAAACAACAGCTGGAATTCTAGGAGTTGCCCACGCGATTGATAACAGACAGTCTTGAGTAGATTAGGTAATTATGAAAACAAATAGCCGGAATTTATGAGGATTCCTTTAGAATTTATGCATAAATGAAAACTCTCTCTCAACTCTCGTATACGGGCCTCGAAGACTTCTGCATCGGTCTCTATGGGTTCGACGGACAGGTGGGGCACCCCTTGGCGTTGTCGTATGTGGCGGTGTTGATCTGCCGCGAAGGTAGCGCTGAGTGGGAAGTGAACTTCAAGCCACACCGCATGAAGAAAAACGATCTGCTGGTCCTGGCGGAAGACTCCATCGCGCGCATCAAACGCAAGTCGGATGACTTTTCGTGCGTCTGCTATTTGATGAACCGGTCGATCGCCGCGGAGATTGCGCACGCCCTGCCCAACAGCCTGTTTTCCTTCTTGAGCCGTTCGCCGTTCTTCGCCGCGGAAAAGCTGTCGCCACGTTATTCAAGGGCCTGGGAGGGCCAGGCCGCGCTGATCCATGAGCAGTGCGGGACCTACAAGCGGACCATGATCGTCAACCATGTCCAAAACCTGTTCTTGTGGATCTGCGAAAAGACGGAAGGCCTTGGGGCCGGTACGCAGAATGACTTCAGCAGATCGGAGGCGGTCTGCTGGAAATTCTGGGAACTGATCTCGGAGCACTGCGTGCAACAGCGCGGGGTGGCATTCTATGCAGGGCTGCTGCACATCACTCCGTACTACCTGTCGCAGTTGAGCAGGAGGTTCTTCAACGACGCGCCCAAGACGCTGATCGACAGGCAGGTCGTGCTGGAGATAAAAAAGCGCCTTACCCAGCCCGGGAAATCCGTGCAGCAGATTGCAGAGGAGCTGCATTTCGCCGACGCCTCCTATTTGGGCAAGTTCTTCAAGCGCCATACCGGCGTGGGGTTGACCGACTACCGGAAAGGCAGGGCATGATGAAGTCTGACAGGGACGTGAGCTATCTTATGGGACTGCGGAACAATGCCATGACCGCTGACATCCATCCCTTGGAAGCCCGATGACCGCTACATCCCGACGTGCCCCTGCCGACCAGGCCGCTCCCCAGGCCTTGCAGGCGTTCGATCTGACCCAGGTCGCGTCCCATCTGCTGCGCCGGGCTCATTTCCGCGCCGAAGCCCTGTTCGCGCAGGCCTTTCCCGACGAAGACCTGACCCCGCGCCAGAAGGCGCTGCTGATCACCGTCTACCAGAATCCCGGTGCGACCCAGAACCGCATCGCCGAACTGATCGCGCTGGACCGCAATTCCTTTGCCGAAATGATCGCCCGCATGACCAAGAAGGGCTATGTGCGTCGCAAGCGCTCGGCTCAGGACGGCCGGGCCTATGCGCTGGAGATCACCGAAGAGGGCATCGCGCTGCTGGCGCGCATCCTGCCGCAGGACGCGGCCGTGGAAGCGGAAGTGCTGGCGCCGATACCGGAGGAGCTGCGGCCGGTGTTCCTGAAATGCCTGCGCCTGATGGCGGGGCTGGAACAGCAGGACGACGCCGCTGCCTGACGGCGACGGATTCAGGCGTCCGGCGCGGCCGTTGAGTCTGGCGGCGCAGGCGCGGACGTGCTGTTCCTGCCAAAGCGCAGCGCGAACTGGCGCGTGAAGACCGCGCCAAAGAAGAAGATCTGCGCCGAATAGTAGATCCACAGCAGCAGCGCGATCAGCGATCCCGCGGCGCCGTAGGCGGACACCGCCGCGCCACGGCTGAGATAGACGCCGATGCCCCACTTGCCGACCAGGAACAGCGCCGCCGTCACGATCGCGCCGGGTATCACGTCCGGCCAGGAAATCTTGGCGCTCGGCAGCAGCTTGAAGATCACCGCGAACAGCGCCACCACGATGGAGAAGGAAAAAAAGTTGGAGATCCACTCCGCCACCAGCGCGAAGGACGACGCGGTCCACAAATCGCCGTAATAGCTGCGCGCCGCGGCCAGTCCCGCGTTCACGCTCAGCGAAACCAGCAGGAACAGCGCCAGCACCAGCACCAAGCCGAACGACAGCACGCGGCTGCGCACCATGCCGTGCAGCCCGCTTTTCTGGTTGGCGGAAACTTCCCACAGCTCGTCCAGGCTGGCCTTGAGTTCCGCGAAGGCCGTGGTGGCGCTGAAGATCAGCACGAAAATCGAGATCAGCGCCGCGATCCAGCCGCCGCCCGATTCGTGGGCGCTGGCCAGCACTGTCTGGATCACTTCCGCGCCGCGGTCGCCGATCAAATCGCGCAACTGCGTGAAGAGCTCCGAGCGCACCGCATCCTCGCCAAAAAAAGCGCCCGCCACGGCGATCACCAGGATCAGCATGGGCGCCAGCGAAAACACCATGTACAGCGCCAGCGCCGCGCCCTTGCTGGAGGCGCGATGGGTGGACCACTGCTTGGCGGAGTCCATCAACAGCCCGCCGATTTCGGCCGGGCGCAGTACACGCAACAGGGTCTTGGAAAAACGCATGGGGCTAGGCTCGTTCTGCGGACCCTTTATTGTAGGGACGCATGCGCTGCGGCGAAACCCGCAGATTGTGCGCAAACGTGTTCTTTGGCGAGGCAGCGTTGCGGCAGAAAAAGAAAAACCCCCGGGGCGAAGGACCGGGGGTTTTTCGGGATACTGCATTCCCCGGCCGAAGCCGGGGAGGCCTTGCAAGGGTAGCGGGACTTAGAAGTCCATGCCGCCCATGCCGCCCATGCCGCCGGGCATGGCCGGAGCAGCGGGCTTGTCTTCGGCCAGTTCGACCACGGCAGCTTCGGCGGTCAGCAGCAGGCTGGCGACGGAAGCGGCGTTTTGCAGGGCGGTGCGGGTCACCTTGGTGGGATCCAGCACGCCTTGCTCGACCAGGTCGGTGTACTCGCCGGTCGCGGCGTTGTAGCCGTAGTTGCCCTTGCCGTTCAGCACGTTGCTGACCACGACGCTGGCTTCTTCGCCGGCGTTGGTGACGATGGTGCGCAGCGGCTCTTCGACAGCGCGCAGGATCAGCTTGATGCCGGCGTTCTGGTCAGGCGTGTCGCCCTTCAGGTCGGTGATGGCTTGCTTGGCACGCAGCAGAGCAACGCCGCCGCCAGCCACAACGCCTTCTTCCACTGCAGCGCGGGTAGCGTGCAGGGCGTCTTCGACGCGAGCCTTCTTTTCCTTCATTTCGACTTCGGTGGCAGCGCCCACGCGAATCACGGCAACGCCGCCGGCCAGCTTGGCCACGCGTTCTTGCAGCTTTTCACGGTCGTAGTCGGAGGTGGCTTCTTCGATCTGGATGCGGACTTGCTTGACGCGAGCTTCGATCGACTTGCTGTCGCCAGCGCCGTCGATGATGGTCGTGTTTTCCTTGCCCACTTCGATGCGCTTGGCTTGGCCCAGTTCAGCCAGGCCGGCCTTTTCCAGCGACATGCCGGTTTCTTCGGAGATCACCGTGCCGCCCGTCAGGATGGCGATGTCTTCCAGCATGGCCTTGCGGCGGTCGCCGAAGCCAGGAGCCTTGACGGCGGTCGTCTTCAGGATGCCGCGGATGTTGTTCACAACCAGGGTGGCCAGGGCTTCGCCTTCGACGTCTTCCGCGATGATCAGCAGGGGACGGCTCGACTTGGCAACTTGTTCCAGCACGGGCAGCAGGTCACGGATGTTGCTGATCTTCTTGTCGAAAATCAGGACAAACGGATCTTCCAGAGCGGCAACT
Organism: Achromobacter sp. SD115; assembly: GCF_017355315.1. NCBI lineage: Bacteria > Pseudomonadati > Pseudomonadota > Betaproteobacteria > Burkholderiales > Alcaligenaceae > Achromobacter > Achromobacter sp. SD115. The sequence continues at coordinate 44,695 of NZ_JADIJM010000018.1, forward strand.
TGCTTGTCCGGGTTGTTGATGAAGTAGGGCGACAGGTAGCCGCGGTCGAATTGCATGCCTTCGACGACGTCCAGCTCGTTTTCCAGCGACTTGCCGTCTTCGACGGTGATGACGCCTTCCTTGCCGACCTTGTCCATCGCGTCAGCGATGATCTGGCCGATGGAGGTGTCGCTGTTGGCGGAGATCGAGCCGACCTGGGCGATTTCCTTGCTGGTCGTGACCGGCTTGGATTGCTTCTTCAGTTCAGCGACGGCGGCGGCGACAGCCTTGTCGATGCCGCGCTTCAGGTCGATCGGGTTGAAACCGGCGGCAACGTACTTCAGGCCTTCCTGAACGATGGCCTGGGCCAGCACGGTGGCGGTGGTGGTGCCGTCACCGGCGTTGTCGGAGGTCTTGGAGGCAACGTCCTTGACCAGCTGAGCGCCGATGTTTTCGAACTTGTCCTTCAGTTCGATTTCCTTGGCGACGGAGACGCCGTCCTTGGTCACGGTCGGGGCGCCGAACGAGCGCTCCAGCACGACGTTGCGACCCTTGGGGCCCAGGGTGGTCTTGACAGCGTTGGCGAGAACATTCACGCCGCGGACGATGCGCACGCGGGCGTCGTCACCGAACAATACTTGCTTGGCAGCCATTTCTTAGCTTCCTTCGAAAATTCGTTTGAGGCGGGGTTTACTGGACCACGGCGAGGATTTCGTCCTCGCGGATGACGAGCAGCTCTTCGCCGTCAACCTTCACGGACTGGCCGGCGTACTTGCCGAACAGCACCTTGTCGCCAGCCTTCAGGTCGACCGGCAGGATCTTGCCGTCTTCGGTCTTCTTGCCGGGGCCGACGGCCACGACTTCACCCTGGTCGGGCTTTTCAGCGGCGCTGTCGGGGATAACGATGCCCGATGCAGTCTTGCGCTCGTTTTCGAGGCGTTTGACGATCACGCGATCGCCCAGGGGACGCAAGGCCATGAGGAACTCCTGTTGCTAAAAGAGAAGGGAATGATCGGTTAGGCCCGGGAGCACTGTTAGCACTCACCGGTGTCGAGTGCTAATTATAGGGATGATGTTCTAGGGTTCAAGAGGGGGGGAGGTGGCTGTTACATATTTGGGGAAGCTGTCGAATGTCATTCCACCTGGAATTAGTTGTCGAATTGTCGAAATTCATCCGATTTGGGATTTTCGTCATCCAGTTTGGGAATCGAGAATTCTCGATATACAAGCGCTGGCACGGCCTCCAGCCGAATTTCACGTCTGGAGGTCCGATTTCCTGTGTCAACTGTAGAAGTTCATTGAACATGAAACTTTGATCACTGAGCTTGCAATGTAACAAGGGTGTGACCCTAACCCAGTTTCGGTTCTGCCACCCAGGTCAAGAAGCTGAGCTAAGGCCTATGCAAGGCCTGAAGCGTGCGATCAGGCCGGCGCTTCTTCGGCAGATATAGATACAGCCCCGTGACCAGCACGGCGATCGTCGCCTCTTATTGATCGCAACGGGCACCTTTGGCGACTTTGGGATAGCCAAATCGATGGGCATTATTGCTAGGAAACCGGGACCCGGGCAACAGGGCTAGGCCAGGTCGACGAGCAGCCGGCAAGCAGGGCGACAAGGCACAGGCCTGCAACACGGGGGCAACAGCCCCAGTACGCTGCGATATCAGCCATAATCAATCCAACCTGGCCCCGAGTGACGGGGCAGGCATTCTGTTTTCGCTCCCACATAAACCGGTAGCGGGTGGGCCGTAGCGTACTCAGTGCGGAATGTCTCAATGATGACACCGGAAACGCCAGACGACGATTTGGTACGGACCCGCAGCCACAGGCCACGCGACCTGCCCCAGGGCTTTCGGGCTGGATTGATTACGGCCATCACGGTATTGCTGGGCTTTTCGCTGGGTTTCCTGCGCTACTGGGGCTTCGACGCGCCGGGCGATTGGAGCGCGCTGTCCGTGTTGCCGGGCGTGTCCCTGTTGCTCGCCAGCCTGCTGCAGATAATTGCTCTTTACCGCGCCTTGCGTTTGGAGGATGAAGCCGAGGATGAATACCGGAAAACCGTGCGATGGTTCATCGCGTCGGCGACGCTGCTGTTGCTGGGCGTGACAGCGGCGTTGTGGGAAGTGGCGTGACAGGAGAAGGATTGGAGCGGGTGAAGGGAATCTAACCTTCGCATGGAGCTTGGGAAGCCGCCGTTTTACCATTGAACTACGCCCGCTCGGGTGTCGTGCGCCGAGACAAGACCTGGGCAGGGGTGGCGATTACAGCGCGGATTTCTGGCGGTTGGATGACGGCACATAAGGCGCGCCAACGCCTGCGGACTGTTTACGATCTCGCCAGCAACGGGTGAGCCTGCCGACATAACCAGATCGCGCCGCCGGGGCGCCAGCCTTGCCTTGGCGCGACCAGTGCTGCCAATCCACTTGGCGATAAACCCTGCAATAGGAACGGGAGGCTCGAATTGGAGTCATCCCGTTTTTTTGTTCGGACTAAAGCCGTCTCGATAAGCCGCGCTTGCCACCGGAAAATTAGGGTTATCCGGGATTCTTTATGCTTAAACTTTTGTGAAGAATGAGCGGCGGATGCAGGGCCGCCGCCGCGATGAGGCATCAAGGCGGTTCACCTGGGTGCGGCACGTGACGCACCGTGCGCGGGATCGTGGGGTGAGCCCCCATAAGGAGAATCGCATGCTGCTGCGTAGACGTTGTCTGGTCATGATGATGCTGGCGCTGGCTGGCTGGGCGACGGGCAGCCATGCGCAAACGTCGTCTCAGGCCTGGCCCGTCAAGCCTGTGCGCCTGGTCGTTGGGCTGGCACCCGGAGGACTGGTCGACGTGCTGGCGCGCACGGTGCAGCCGCACTTGGCCGAGGCCTTGAAGCAGACCGTTATCGTGGAGAATCGGGGCGGTGCGGGCGGCAACGTGGCGGGAGCCGAGGTTGTGCGCAACGGTGGAGACAACCATACCTTCTTGCTCAATCCATCGACGACCGAATCGGTCAACCCACTGATGTTCGCCAGCATGCCGTTCGATCCGCAGCGAGACCTGCGGCCGGTTGCCTTGCTGGCCAACAGCCAGTTGTTCCTGTTTGTCCGGTCCTCGCTTGGCGTCGATACGCTCGAAGAATTCGTGGAATACGCGCGCAAGCGGCCCGATCCTCTCAATTACGGTTCGGCTGGAAACGGCACGACGCCGCATCTGGCCGGCGAGCTGCTCAAGCAGGCTACTGGCATGCAGGCCACCCATGCGCCGTATCGCGGCGTCGCGCCGGCGATACAAGACTTGGCAGCGGGCCAGATCGACTTCGCGTTTGGACCCGCCACGGTCTTTCCCATGGTGCAAGCGGGCAAACTGAAGGTACTGGCGGTGGCAAGCCGGCAACGCGCTGCCGTGGCGCCCGACATACGAACCTTTTCCGAGGTCGGCATCGACGGTGTTTTCGCGGACAGCCTGTTCGGCGTGTATGCCGCGGCTGGCACCCGCGACGACGTGGTCGATCGCATGAACGCCGAAATCAACAAAGTGCTTGCGCGGCCGGAGATCCAGGCGCGCTTTCTGGATGCGGGCGCCGAGGCGCTACCGCTACGCGTGGCCGACTATGCCGCGCGCGTGCAGGACGAAAAGAAATTGTTCGCCCCGTTGATGAGGTCGTTGGGGCTAAAGGAACAGTAGATAGAACAACGATAAAAGCTCAGCCTGCGACCTGCATGCCCTCGGATTCGGCTACCGCGTTGGGACTGAGTTTGGCGCTATCCGGAGACTGAGCGCGGATACAGGCCAGCATCCACGCCAAATGCGGCGCCTGTGCGGGTGTTGAAGCTCATTCAACTCTACGAGATCATCCTTCCTCGCGCGCCGCAATCTCTGCGGCAAGCTCGGAAAGCGAAGCCGCGCCCAGGCGTTGCAGCAAGGCGTGCTCGCCTTCGCGCAGGGAATCCGCCACTAATTGGTTCGCTGCTCGTTCGACGGGGCAAGCAGGATTGTCGCCAGCCGGCCCGATGGCAAAGACCGTGCCATGGGCGATGGCTTCATGGACATCGCGCGCGGTGATGGTTTCCAGTCCCCTGGCCAGTACCCAGCCGCCGTTGCGCCCGCCCGTGGAGGTCACCATGCCGGCGGTGCGCAGCGCCGCCATGGATCGGCGCACTACCACCTCATTCGTATGCAGCATTTTGGCCAGCGTTCCAGAAGTGGTCGTGCCGCCGCGCAAATGCATGTGGATCAAGACGTGCAGCAGACGGGCAAGGCGGGTGTCATTGGCCATGGGATCGATTTACCGTAACTATAAAAGTTACGGTATTATAGCTGCACCGGATACTTCCTGAGAGCTACCCCGATGATCGACCTTGAAACACGCGATGTGACCGTCAACGGCATCACGCTCAATGTGACGGCCCAGGGCGAAGGCCCTCTCGTCGTGCTGTGCCACGGTTTCCCCGAGACCGCCTATGCCTGGCGCCACCAGCTTCCAGCCCTGGCCCGGGCGGGATTCCGCGGCGTGGCGCCGGATTTGCGCGGTTATGGTGGCAGCGACAGTCCGACGGATGTGGCGGCGTTCACGACATTGGATGTCATTGGCGACTTGGTCGCGCTTGTCGAAAGTGAGGGAGCCGATGATGCGGTGATCGTTGGGGGCGATTGGGGTGCCAGCATTGCATGGCAGGCAGCCCAACTGCGTCCGGACCGCTTTCGGGCCGTCGTCGCCCTGGGCGTTCCTATGATGCGCAGAGCGCCGGTTGCGCCCAGCCGCCTCTTCCCCAAAACCGAGTCCGCCGCGTTTTACACGCATTACTTCAACGAGCCGGGAGTTGCTGAAGGGGAATTCGAGCGCGACATCAGCGCGACCCTTCGCGCCATCTACTTCGCGGCATCGGGCGACGCCGGGCCGCGTGACGACCCCGGCACGCCCAATCCGTTTGGCATGGTCGCCGCTGGCCGGGGCCTGCTCTATTCGCTGCCTGTCCCCCAGACGTTGCCGGCCTGGCTGACTCCGTCGGATCTGGCCACCTTTGCCCGAAGCTACGCCACCAGCGGCTTTCGTGGCGGTCTCAACTATTACCGGAATCTAGACCGCAATTGGGCGCTACAGGGGGCTTTGGAGGGAAAGACGGTGGATGTGCCTGCGCTCTATCTCGTAGGGGAAAGGGATACTGGCCTGGCGATTCCCGGCATGGATCAGATCATCGCGGCCATGCCGGCCCTCGTTCCTCAACTGCGCGCCACTGAAGTCATTCCCGGCGCGGGGCATTGGTTGCAACAGGAAGCCCCCGAGGCAGTCAACAAGGCGCTCGTCGATTTCCTGAGGAGCCTTTGACCGTGCGAAGGAGCCATATTGCAATATCGCGTTGAAACTGCGTCTGCGAATCCTGACCTGAGCCGCCGCATCCCGGCAGGGCGCGCGTCGACGCGCATGATTACACTCTGATCGTCACTCGCGCATCATTCCGGAGGAAGTCGTATGCAATTGGCTCAAACATGACTGGCAGCGGAGAGATCCAGGCGTCGGTTTATACCCGATGGCACCAGTTGTCGGTGCCGTTGGCCTTCGCCTTGGCGGCGGGCAGTTTCATGTTGGTGGTGTTCAACCGCGGGCCGATCGGCCTGGCGGCCGTGCTGGCGTTGCTGGGATTGCTGGTGCCGCCGCTGGTGGCGTTCAAGGGCTATCCCACTCGCAATACCGTCAGGGTGACGGCCGAGGGGCTGGAGTTTTCGCGCCGCTCTCCCGTCGCCTTCGCCCAGTTGTCCAGCTGGGGCACTGACGACTATCTCAAGCTGGTCCGCCCCGGCCTGCCGACGTTACTGGTCAGCGCGGTGGACCTGCCCAGGCGTGAACGTCTGCTGCGCGAGTTCGAGCAGGCGTTGGCGGCGTGGCAAAAGCGCCAGCCGGCAGGTACGCAGGCGGCGCGCCGCAAGCATTTCCATGGTTCCACTGGGGGGCGCCTGGTGGGCTTGTTGATTACCGTGCTGGGGGCGGGTTCGGCAATCATGGCACTGAGCTTGCGCGAACCATCGATGTCGTTGGCTATCGTCGGCGGGCTGGGAGCCTTGTTCGGATTGACGATGCTGTTTGGCCGGCGGGGCTGAATGGTAGTGACGGCAGGCGAGCACGCCGGCGCCAACCGAGAAGCCTTGCAACGCGGGTTGGCTGAACGGGGCGGGCATCATGGGGCCGCGTGCCCTGTTCTTCCGGATCGAAGACCAGCCGGCCATGACCCTATGATTGCATGGCGCGCTGCCAGCTAAAATCCCGCTGCGCATGGACGGCTGCCAGGGACGGGCAATCTCGATGCGTTGCGTTTGCACCGTCGCCTCGCGCGACCACCGCGGCCCACTTTTGAAGCACACATGAAGAATACATTGATGGCCACGCACCTGCGCCTGGTTGGCATGGCAGCGCTCTGGGGCGCGTCCTGGTCCTGGGGCAAGGTCGTCGCCCAGTCGATGGCCCCACTGGCCGCAGCCAGCCTGCGATTCCTGTTTGCCAGTGTGGCGCTGGTCCTGTGGATGCATCGCGCCTCGGCGCTGCGGGGCCTGAAGGCTCTGACGTTCAATCAATGGCTCGGCTTGGCCGCCGCGGCGCTGGCGGGCGTCTTCGGCTACTCCAGCTTCTTCATGTTGAGCCTGCAGCTGGTGCCGGCCGGCAAGGCCGCGATCGTGGTGACGCTGAACCCCGGTGCGACCCTGCTGCTGGCCGCGATCCTGTTCCGCGAACACCTCAACTTCGCCATCCTGGCCGGCATGGTCCTGTCGGCCATCGGCGCGTATATCGCCATCGGCGGCGTGGGTTCACAAGCCGCAGCCGGCTCCAGCGTAGGCATCGGAGAACTGCTGCTGCTCGGCTGCGTGGCTTGCTGGGTGGCGTACACCTTGATCGGTCGGCTGGTGCTCAAAGGCGTGGACGCCCTGACCGCCACTACGGTCACCACCGTGATCGGCGCGCTGATGCTGCTGCTGACCAGCCTGATCGTGGAAGGCGTTCCCGCCTGGGCGAAACTGGCGCAGGCGCCCGCCAGCGCCTGGGGCAGCCTGCTGGCCCTGGCGTTCGGGGCGACCGCGATCGCCTATGCCTGGTATTTCGACGGCGTGAAGATGCTGGGCGCTGGCGCGGCCTCCGGCTACATCACGCTGGTGCCGGTATTCGGCGTGCTGTTCTCCAGCCTCTGGCTGGGCGAAGCCACCCCCGCGAATCTGTTCATCGGCGCCGCCCTCGCGATCTCGGGCATGGCGATCATGCACGTCGGCCGGCGTCGCGTCGAGGCGCGACCGCGCCGATAGCCGGCCCTCCCACGCAGCCCTATACCCACGACAACATGCCGGCCCAGGAAACCTGGCTGGACTGCGCGATTGCCGACGGTGGCCGGCTGCGCGTGATGCTGCTCGCAGCTGATCCACGGGCGGCGGCGCCCTTGCTGGCGCAGGCCCGCTCGATCGCTCATGCCCTAGCCATGCACCGCGACGCGGCGCTGCATTTCCTCTGGCACGCCGGGCGCGACAGCGGCGACCCCGAAGATCCCCACGCGACGTTCCTGCTGCGCTGATCTCCAACCTGCGTCGCTGTCGAAGCGATTGACTGACATCCATACAGCAAGAATCAGAGTTTAAAGACTGCGCTGATTTCCTATTCTGCTGCTCAGGTTGTCGAGCATGTGCGATGACCTTGCTAAAACTACTGTGAGGATCTCATCATGAGCAAGGAAGAGCAAAACAAGGCTGTAGTCGGCCGCTGGTTCACCGAATTCTGGGGAAAGAACCCCAATCTGGCCGTCATTGATGAAATCGCGGCGCCCGATATGCTGCTGCAATACTCGCTGCATGAACCGCGTCGCGGCCGGGAGGATATCCGCGCCTTCATGACGGATTTCCGCAAGGCGTTCCCCGACCTCAATTTCTGGGGAACTGCGGATCTTATCGCTGAAGGCGACTACGTGGTCGGTCAATGGGAAGGCGGCGGTACGCATACCGGGCCGGCGCACGACGATTTCCTCATTGGTGGCTTGCCTGCCGCGACCGGCCGCAAGATGCGCTTCACCGGCACCACGGTGCTGAAGGTGATCGACGGCAAGATCGTGGAAGAGCGCGGTCTGGATGATGGCGTAGCAGCGCTGACGCAGCTCGGCCTGATCAAGCCGGCTGCTCAGAATGGCGACGCCTGAGCGCAAACAGATAAGACGCGGCACTGGGCGTCTCTGCGCAGCAACGTCCATCCGCCGTGCCGTTGAGCGGCCCGCAATAACGCGGGCCGCTTTTTTTCCATTTGGTCCCGACGCGCGGAAACTTGAATCTCTTCCAGGTGAGGCGCCTCAATCTCCTCAGGCAAGCCAAGGAAAATTGCGACTTCTGTACCGCCGGCGTTGTGGCCGACGAGGTCCTGATCGAGCACAAGGGAGTCAGGCCGGTCGTTCCATTGATTGATGCAACGAATTCGACCGCAAAGATCGGAGTTTCAAGCAGGCCGCGTATTTCTACACTGACCCTATGTATTGACTAAAGAGGTTGCCATGCAAACCCGTACGGATTTCACATTCAAGTACCACTTCCGCGCTCCGGGGTGTCACGTAGAAGGCCCAATCCGCTTCGCCATCGGAAATACGGTGCTGGGCCTGGTGGTCGTAGGTCGCAGTCAGCGCGGTATTTGCGCGATTTTCTTGGGCGAGGACGCCGAGGCGCTGCGTGGCCAGCTCGCGTCTGCATTTCCCGGCACCGCGTTGCAGGCGGACCAGGCCGCCTTGACTCGCGAACTCAGCCAGGTGATTGCGTTCATCGACAAGGATACGGCTGAAGGCGTGATCAACCTCGACATAGGCGGCACTGCGTTCGAGCAAAAGGTATGGCAGGCGTTGTGCGGCATTCCGGCAGGCAAGACCCGCAGTTACGGTGACGTGGCGCGCGATCTCGGCGTACCCGAGGCGGTTCGTGCCGTGGCCGGCGCCTGCGCGGCCAATGTGTTGGCCATCGCCATTCCTTGCCATCGCGTGGTCCGCAGGGACGGCTCCGTCTCCGGATATCGTTGGGGCGTCGAGCGCAAACGCGCACTGCTCGCCATGGAGTCGGCCGTCCAGCTTGCAGAGGTTGGGACATGAGCACCGGGAGCATTGCGACACGCCGAGTTGGACGGCGTGGTGCCTAGCCTGGATGCCGCGCGCCGTCTGCCGGACTCAGCCTTTGTGCGTGCAGCTGCGTCGTGAATTGAGCGATTGATCGGGAGACGGTTCGTGACCACATTTGATATCTTGCTGGACCGGCTGGACTGGGAGGCGCTACGCGCGCAACTCGATGCCGACGGCTATGCCCTGCTGCCCGGTCTGCTCGATGCGAGCTCGGCGCGCGGCCTGGCGCATTCGGTTTCTGCGGGTGACTCCCGCCGGGTCACGCTGGAATCCGCTGAACTCGGCCGCGGCGAGCTGTTCTATTTCGACAAGGCCATGCCGGCTCCGCTGCAGAACTGGCGCTCGGGTTTCTACCGGCGCCTCGCGCCCATCGCCAATCGCTGGCAGGAGATCCTGGGCGTCGCACACCGCTATCCGGACGAGCTGGATGAGTACTTGCGCCACAACCGCGACGCCGGCCAGATGCGCGCGCAGTCCTGCCTGGTACGTCTAGGCGTCGAAGATCATGTCTCCTTGCATCAACGCATTGAAGGGAGTCAGGTCTTCCCGCTGCAGATCATTGCGTTGTTATCCGAGCCAGGCGCCGACTTCCAGGGAGGCGAATTCGTGCTGACCGAGCAGCGCCCGCGCATGCAGTCACGCCCGACGGTGCTACCGCTGAAGCTCGGTGACGTCGCCATCATCGCCACGGCGGAACGGCCCTTCAAGGGGGCCAAGGGCTACTACCGGGTCAACCTCAAGCACGCCATCAGCCGCGTGCGCATGGGCGAGCGGAACGGCCTGGAACTGTCGTTTCATGATGCGCCCTGATGCAGCCGGGGAGCCATTCGTGTCGACGTTGAACAAGGCATACACGCTGTTGGGGCCTGACGGGAAGCCACACGTCAGCCTCGTCCCGGGCAGGTTCGGTGGACATCGTGGCGGCAAACTGTACGGCAGACTGGATTGCCGGGCGGCCCTGCAGGCCATCGCCCGTGGCGGCTATGTGAAATATCGCGTCTTTTTTTCCGATGAGGCCGTTGCCATTGCCGCCGGTTACAGGCCGTGCGCTGTTTGCATGCCGCAGGCGCACGCGATCTGGAAGAGTACCCGCCCGGCCAGGAAGGCTGGCGGAACAAAGCAGGAGGCACGCTCATGAGCGCACTGATGTCGATGTACGCGGACAGGGATAGCCTGCCCGAGGACCGGATCGCGGCAGCCAATTGGCCCGCCGTCGAAGACGCTCTGGGGGCCGACGGCTACGCGGTCCTCCCTGGACTGTTAACGTCCGGGCTGTGCAATGAGCTTGTGGACCTTTTTTTCCAGGAGCAGCGTTTTCGCAGCCGCGTCGTGATGGAACGCTATGCCTTCGGCAGAGGCGAGTACAAGTATTTCGACTATCCGCTGCCGGACGTGGTCGCACGCTTGCGGCAAGCGCTCTATCCGCGGCTGGCGCCCATTGCCAACCGCTGGCATGCGGCCATGCGGATTGATGAGCGCTTTCCCGCGACCCATGACGAGTTTCGGGACGTCTGCCATGCCGCCGGCCAGCGGCGGCCGACGCCGCTGCTGTTGCGGTATCAGGCGGGTGACTATTGCTGCCTGCACCAGGATCTGTACGGCGATCATGTTTTTCCGTTCCAAGCCATTTTCTTGCTCGATGAGCCGGGACGCGACTTCGAGGGCGGCGAATTGCTGCTGACGGAAAGCAACCCGAGGCGGCCCGGCCGTGCAGATGTGGTGCCACTGCGCCAGGGCGATGCCGTGGTGCTCGCCGTCAACCATCGACCCGTGCGTTCATCGCGAGGGGTTTATAGAGCAAGCCTGCGCCACGGGGTCAGCCGCTTGCATCGCGGAAACCGACATACGCTGGGCATCATCTTTCACGACGCGACGTAGTGCTGCGGGACCGCGCAAGCGCTTTTTTCCGCAACGCCATGCCACCGTCTACCTTTGACCTGCCATGGATGGCGCCGTTGCAGCGAGCGGGGATTCGGCGCGGGCACCGGGAACATGCACGGACATGGCAAGGCGCCCGATTGATTGAGGCGCAATAGCGGACAGTGGAGATAAATCCTCAAACCGCGCCATGCGCGGCGATGTTGCGATACTGCCCTTTGAAATACAGCAATGGCTGCGTAGCAGCAGTTTCTTGCCGGTTCATCGCTTTCACTTCGCCAATCACGATCAGGTGATCGCCTGCGGCGTGTTCGGCGTAAATCTCGCAATCAAGCCAGTGCAGGCTGCCTGCAATGATCGGATTACCCAGCGGCGATTCCCGCCACTCGACTTCGCGCCACTTGTCCGTGCCCCGCTGAGCGAATTGGTTGGAAATCCTGACTTGCTCATCCGACAGGATATTGACTACGAACCGACCTGCCTGGCGAATCTTGGGATAACTGGCCGAACTGGACATCACGCTGAACGACACCAGCGGCGGACTCATCGACACGCTATGGAACGACTGGCAGGTGAAGCCGATCGGCTCGCCTGCGATGTGCGATGCAATCACCGTGATGCCGGACGCGTAGTGCCCGAGAGCTTCGCGAAAGCGCAATGGCTCGATCGCAGTACTGGAAAGTGACATGGTTGGGTCTGAAGCTTGGCTGTCCGGTCGTGGTCGTCGCGATCAGTTCGCGACGACCATTTTCCGCCCCGGAATCAGTTCGAGAGTTCTTTGCGGACGATTTCTGCGCCTGCGCTCAAAGCGCTCAGCTTGCCTCTGGCGACGGAACGGGACAAGGGCGCCATGCCGCAGTTGGTGCAAGGATAGAGCTTGTCGGCATCGACGAACTGAAGTGCCTTTCGCAGGGTATTGGCGACTTCCTCGGGCGTCTCGATGGTATCGGTCGCCACGTCAATGGCGCCTACCATCACTTTTTTCCCGCGAATGAGTTCGATCAGATCCATTGGAACGCGAGAGTTCTGGCATTCCAGCGAGACTATGTCGATATTGGATTTTTGCAGCTTGGGAAAAGCCTCTTCGTATTGCCGCCACTCTGATCCCAGCGTCTTTTTCCAGTCCGTATTGGCTTTGATGCCATAGCCATAGCAAATATGGACAGCAGTCTCGCACTTGAGGCCTTCAATGGCTCTTTCCAGGGTGGCGACGCCCCAATCATTCACCTCGTCAAAGAAAACATTGAACGCGGGCTCGTCAAACTGGATGATATCGACGCCAGCAGCCTCCAACTCCTTGGCTTCCTGATTGAGAATCTTGGCGAATTCCCAAGCGAGTTTTTCACGGCTTTGGTAGTGGCTGTCGTAGAGCGTATCGATCATCGTCATGGGACCCGGCAAAGCCCATTTGATCGGTTGCCTGGTCTGCTGGCGCAAGAACTTGGCATCTTCGACAAACACGGGCTTGCGGCGAGCCACGGCGCCCACGACCGTCGGCACGCTCGCATCATAGCGATCACGAATCCTGACGGTCTTGCGGTTCTCGAAATCAACGCCGTCCAAGTGCTCAATGAACGTCGTCACGAAATGTTGGCGCGTTTGTTCGCCGTCGCTGACGATATCGATGCCTGCATGCTGCTGTTCTTGCAGAGACAAACGCAAGGCGTCGTGCTTGCCCTCGATCAGTCCTTGGTCTTGCAATTTCCAGGGTGACCAGAGTTTCTCGGGTTCGGCAAGCCAGGAGGGTTTAGGCAGGCTGCCGGCAGTTGAGGTGGGTAACAGTTTTTTCACGTTGGATGCCATGGTGTGTTCGACTGGTCAAAGAGGGTAGTTGGCGGACCACTGCTCGAGAATCGCCTGGTATGGTTTGATAAAGTGTTCCTCGACAAACCTTCCTTGCTCGATAGCCAGCTGGCTGCGTTCCTCGCGATCGTAGACAATCCGGGTCAACGAATAATCCTGGTGCTTCAAGCTGGGTTGATAGGATTTTCCCGCTGCGGAATTCGCGTTGTAAATCTCGGGCCGGTAAATCTTTTGGAAGGTATCCATCGTGCTGATGGTGCTGATGAGCTCAAGATTGGTGTAATCGCTCAGCAAATCGCCGGAAAAATAAAAAGCCAAAGGCGCGGCACTGTTCGGAGGCATGAAGTAGCGAACCTTCATCCCCATTTTCTTGAAATATTCGTCTGTCAGCGAATATTCATCTTGCTGGTATTCGACGCCCAATACAGGGTGCTGATTTTCAGTCCGGTGATAGATCTTGCTGCTCGAAACGCTCAGGCATATGACGGGCGGCTTCTTGAAATGGTCTTTGTAAGTGCTTGAATTCACAAAGCACTTGAACAGCTTCCCGTGCAGGTCGCCAAAATTTTCCGGAGTGCTGAAGCTGGGCTGGTTCCGGGTGTGCTCGAGCAGCAGCACGCTGAAGTCATAATCTCGCACGTAGGAGGAAAAGTTATTCCCTACGATGCCCTCGATGCGTTCGCTGGTCTTTCGATCAACAATGCTGGTCTTCAATATTTCAATCAAAGGGAGGGCATGGTCGCCGCCTGCGCCGTCAATGTTCATTTCGACCGAAATGATCTCAAGGCCGACGCTATAACGATCGCCCTTGGGATTATCCCAATGCGCCAAGGCATTGAAACGATTGTCGATCATCCTGAGCGTATTGCGCAGGTTCTCCTGGCGGCTTGTGCCTCTGGCCAAATTGGCAAAGTTGGTTGTGATCCGCGTATTGTCCGAAGGACGATAGTCTTCATCGAAACAAATGCTCTTGATGGCAAATGTGAAATCTGTACTCATGGTGATGTACCGCCCTGATTCTTGAAATAAAACCCGCGCCTGATTCTTGCCTGTCCAGAGCCGCTCTTTTTTCCGTGTTTTTATTCAGCAGTCTTGACACTGACAATATAGGGGGCGTAGTTTATGTTGGGCGATCCATGAATAAAAGTGAATTGATTTCATCAATCCATTAGCCGTATTCATGAGGCGACGGGCGTGCCGTTCTGCTCGCGGATTTGACCCACCGCCCTGGAATGCGTGCCCGGCCGCCTTCCAGGCGATGCCGGGTGCCGTGTAGCGGGCAGACGCCGCCACAAGGAATCAAACCAGGGCAGGCCTTTTCGCTTGTTCGACAAAGGCACGCAGGTAATCGATACCCACGTCCGCCTCGCGAGCGCCCAGATAGATATGCTTGGCGATGCCTTTCTTGCCCAGCCGGACTGGCACCACATCCATCGTGTCCGCGTATTCCAGCACCAGCCAGCGTGGCAATGCCGCCACCCCACGGCCGCTGGCGACCATCTGCAGCATGATGTCGGTCGTCTCGATGGCCTTGTGGCGCTTGGGTGTGATGCCGGCGGGCGTCAGGAACATGTTGTAGATGTCGAGCCTGTCGACCGGTACCGGGTAGGCCACCAGCACTTCGTTGGCAAGCTGTTTGGGCGTGACGTACTCCTCTTTGGCAAGAGGATGGCCGCTGGCGACGACCAGCACTTGCTCGTAGTCGAATACGGGCTCGAACAGGAGCCCGGGCTTATTCAGCGGATCGGGTGTGACCAGCAGGTCGATTTCGTAGCCGAACAGCGCTCCGATGCCCCCGAACTGGAATTTCTGCTTCACATCCACGTCCACATCCGGCCAGGCCGCCAGATACGGGGAGACAATCTTCAGCAGCCACTGATAGCAAGGATGGCATTCCATGCCGATGCGCAGTGATCCACGCTCTCCCTGGGCGAACTGACGCAGACGCTCTTCGGCCAGGGTCAGTTGCGGCAACACCCGGTTGGCCACCGCCAGCAGGTATTGACCGGCTTGCGTGAGTCTCAGGCTGCGGCCTTCACGCAGCCAGATGTCGGTGCCCAGCTGCTGCTCCAACTTCTTCATGCTGTGGCTCAAAGCCGACTGCGTCACGTGCAGGACGCCGGCGGCGGCGGTCAGCGAGCCTTGCTTTTCCACCTCCTGCACGATGGATAAATGGATGCGATCAAGCATAATCGATGATCAAAATTCATGGGTTATTGAGATAACACCATTTTACTTCATCATTTTCCGAGTCTTACGATGCGCCAATTCAAGAGTTCGCCGGTGAAATGACCAAATGGTTCGACACCAACTACCAGTACATCGTCCCCGGGCTCACTACCGCCACCGAATATTGGAACTGGGCCTGCCCGGCTTGATTTGAACGTTCGTCCCGGGGGCTCTTGCGCTGACGGCCAGCACATCAGCCGCGCGGGCGCGGGCGCCGGTTTTGAGAGTTGGAATAAAATGCAATCCATTCCTATTCTCTTTTGAGATCGACACCATGGGTGCTGCCGACTCGACCGCGGCGCAGCGGCTGCAGGTGCTGTACCGCAACCACCACGGCTGGCTCTATGGCTGGCTGCGCGGCCGGCTGGGCAACGCCGCGGACGCGGCTGACCTGGCGCAGGACGCGTTTCTCCGGTTGTTGTCGCGCCCGCGCGAGTTCGATGGCTTCGATGGCGAACGGGCTTATCTCAGCACGATGGCGCGCGGCTTGTGCGTTGATCTCTGGCGCCGGCGCGAGATCGAGCAGGCCTGGCTTGCCGCGCAGGCGGAGCGCCCGCAGGCGGTGCAGCCGTCGGCGGAACACCATGCCATCGTTATCGAGACCTTGTGCGAGATCGATGCGATGCTGGCGCGCTTGCCGTGGCGCGCCGCCGAAGCCTTTCTCATGGCGATGGCCTATGGCATGAGCGACCGGGAAATCGCCGCGGAATTGCAGGTTTCCGACCGCATGGTGCGCAAGTACGTGGCGCAGGCCATGCTGCATTGCGTATCGCTTGAAGTCCAGGCGGCGCAAGCGCTTGCCGCGTGTTCCTGAAACCACCGGCGACGAGAGCGCAATGAAGACGCGGGCGGTCCCCACGCATGAAGCCCTGGAGCAGGCGGCGGAATGGTTCGCGGCCTTGCGCTCCAGTCCGCATCCCGAGCAAGACCAGCGGCTGTGGCAGGCCTGGCTGGAGCAACACGAAGAACACCGTGTTGCCTGGCGCTATGTGGAAGATGTCAGCCGGCGGTTCGCGCCCATGCAGGGTGGAACGTCCGATCCCGCGACGGTGCAGGCGCTCAAGGCCGTGCGCCAGCGGCAACGGCGCCGCCAGGTGCTGGGCGGTCTTGCCGTGGCTTGCGGCGGGTGGCTGGCCTGGGCGGGATGGCAGCACACGCCGCTGCGCCGCCTCACGCTCGCCGCCATGGCGCAGCACCGGACCAGCACCGGCGAAGTGCGGGAAATTTCCCTGCCGGACGGCACGCGCGTGTGGCTCAACACCGCCAGCGCAGTCAATGTCAGCTATTCGGCGGATCTGCGGCTGCTGGAACTGGTGGCGGGAGAAATCCTGATCGAAACCGCCCACGACGCCGTCCGCCGCTTCGTGGTACAGGCCGGGCACGGCCGCATGACGGCGCTGGGCACGCGTTTCACCGTGGCTCTGGGCGACGACGCAAGCTATCTCGCCGTGTATGACGGCCGCGTCGCGTTGGAAGCAGGCAGCCGCAGCCAGGTCGTTGGCGCAGGCGAGCAGCTTACTTTTGGACGGGAGGGCAGTTGGCGGCTCGAGCCCGCCAGCCGGGCCCGCGAGGTCTGGGCCAGCGGCGTATTGCTGGCTGACGATATTCCCTTGGGCGCGCTGCTGGAAGAGTTGGGGCGCTACATGCCTGGACATCTCAGCGTCTCGCCAGAGGCAGCCCGTCTGCGGGTTGTGGGCGGCTTTCCCTTGCGTGACCCGGATCAGACGCTTTCACTGCTGGAAAGCGTGCTGCCCATCACGGTGAAGCGGACACTGCCGTGGTGGACGGCCGTGGAACTGCGTCCGGCGGCCCGGCGGGATAATTTGTAACCGCAGTTCCGGAATTCCGGGCTGGCTCGATACACAAGATGAATCCGTACTTGTGCCATCGATCCGAGGTCTTGAAAAATGCGTCCTTTCCCCCGGCGCTGCCGTTCCCGCGCACATGCGCGTCAGCCAGGCATCGCGCTGTCGCGGACCGCCATGCTGGGCAGCCTGCTATTCGCGGCGGCTGTCCATGCCCAGCCGGCCGCGGCCGACGAGACGCGCCATTACCAGATCGCCGCCGGACCGCTCACAACGGTCCTGCCCATCTTTGTCGCCCAGTCCGGCATCGTCCTGGCGGGTTCCGGAGACTTGGCGCGCAACCGCAGCAGTTCTGGGCTAAAGGGCCGCTACACGCCGGTGCAAGGGCTGGCCGTCTTGCTGAACGGGACGGGCTTGCGCGCGACCCGCAATGCGCAAGGCGCCTTCGTGCTGGAAACCAATCCACAAGGGGCGCCGCCCGTGGCGGTGTTGTCCGCCGTCGAAGTCAGCGGGCTTGCGCAGACCGCGACCGGTCCGGTGGACGGGTATCTGGCGACGCGCACCCTGTCGGGAACCAAAACCGACATGCCCATCCTCAGGATTCCGCAGACGATCAACGTGATCACCGCGGATCAGATGCGGGACCAGGGCGCGCAGAGCGTCAGCCAGGCCCTGCGCTATACGCCCGGCGTGCTGGCGGAGACCTACGGCGCCAGCTCGCAGTTCGACATCTACACCCAGGTGCGCGGTTTCCGGCCCGCCTTTTTCCTGGACGGCACCCGCCTGCCGTTCGGCAGCGTGGCGACCGGCTGGGCCAGCGCCGTCATGGAGCCCTACGGCCTGGAGCGCATCGAGGTGCTGAAAGGGCCGTCATCGGCCTTGTACGGTCAGAGCGGTCCGGGGGGCCTGATCAACATGGTCAGCAAGCGTCCCACCGCCGAGACCTTGCGTGAAGTGGAGGTGCAGACGGGCAGTTTCGATCGCGCCCAATTGGCGCTCGACCTGGGAGGGCCAGTCGATGATGATGGGAAATTCCTGTATCGCCTGACCGGCCTCGTGCGCGAGGCCGGCACGCAGGTGGACTACATCGAAAACAACCGCAGCTATATCGCGCCGGCATTGACCTGGAAGCTGACGCCGGACACCTCCTTGACCCTGCTGGCCAATTACCAATCGGAGTGGGGCGGCAAGACGGGCTTCAACTATTTGCCGACTTCCGGCACCTTGACGTGGAATCCCAACGGCAGGATTCCCATGCATCGCTATCTGGGCGAACCTGATTTCGATCGCCTCAAGCGTGACCAGGGTTCGGTGGGCTACGCATTCGAGCATCGCTTCAATGACGCGTTCACATTCCGCCAGAATCTCCGCTACAACGAGACCTCGGTGGATCTGCGGGCCTTGAACCGGATTGGCGAGCTGTTGCCCGACAACCAGACGCTGAACCGCGCGGCGCTGCGCATCGACGCCGGCGTCGACGTATTCACGCTGGACAATCAGTTGGAGTCCCGCTTCAACACGGGGCCGCTCTCGCACGCGACGGTGGTCGGGTTCGACTATCGCAAGGAAAGCAGCCACTACATCGTCGGGCGTGGCAGCGCGCCGCCGATCAACGTCTATCACCCGGTGTACGGCCGCGACATCGCCAATCCTCCGTATGACAACTTCGTCAGCCAGTTCGGCGAGGACCGGCAACTGGGCGCGTATGCGCAGGACACCGTCACCTGGGGCAAGTGGAGCCTGATGCTGAGCGGCCGTCATGACTGGGCCGACAGCACGGTGGATAACCGCCGCACCGGCATCACGACGACACAGCGCGATGAAGCCACGACCGGGCGGGTGGGCCTGAATTACCTGTTCGACAACGGTGTCGCGCCTTACGCAAGCTACGCGACCTCGTTCGAACCCACTGGCGGCAGCGATTTCTCCGGCACGCCATTCAAGCCGACCAAGGGTGAGCAATATGAAGTCGGGGTCAAGTACCAGCCCCCGGGTACGGACAGCCTGCTGACCGCGTCGCTCTTCCAGATCCGCCAGCGCAACGTGCTGACGCCGGATCCGGATCCCGCCCTGGATTCCCTGGGCTTCAGCGTGCAGACCGGCGAGGTGCAGGTGCGCGGCCTGGAGCTGGAAGCGCGAACCGCGCTGAGCCGGGCGTGGACCGTGCTGGCCTCGTACACCTACCTGGACGACAAGGTGACGAAGAGCAATCGGGCGGGCGAGGTCGGCAACCGCTTGGCCGGCACGCCGTCGCATCAGGCTTCGCTATGGACCGACTACACCTTGCAGGAAGGCACGTTGCAGGGATTGGGCTTGGGCGCAGGCGTCCGCTATGTAGGCAGCACGTACGACACCACGAATCGGACCAGGACACCCGATTACACGCTGGTCGACCTCAATCTGCACTATGACCTGGGCCGTGCCAGCCAGTCGCTGCGCGGCGCGCGGGTATCGCTGGGCGTTACCAACCTGACGGACAAGTACTACCTGACCCAGTGCACTACGGGGCAAGGTTGCACGCAGGGCGTGGGGCGGACAGTGCTGGCGACCTTCAACTATCGCTGGTAAGCCGCCATGACGTCGCCCCGCAGCGATCTCCGGCGTTGGAGCGCCGTGCACAAATGGTCCAGTCTGGCCGCGACGCTGTGGTTGCTCCTGCTTTGCCTGACCGGCCTGCCGCTCGTGTTCCATGACGAGATCGAAGCGGCGATGGGCGCGCATCCGGAATTTCCAGCGCGCGCGCCTGGAACGCCGGCGCCATCGCTGGACCAGATCGTGGCCGATGCGCTGGCGGTCCAGCCAGGCAGCCGGGTCGACTCGCTTGGTTTCACGCCAGACGCGCCCGCGCTACTGGTGATTTTGCGCAAGACGGATGCGCAGGGCGCAGAGGCGGTGCAGCGGCAGTTCCATTCCCTGCTGGACGGGCGTCCGGTCGAATTGCCCCCGCCGCGCAGCGAAGGCGCCATGGAAACGGTCCGCCGCTTGCATACCGATCTGTACGCCGGCCTGCCGGGCACGTTGTTCCTGGGCGCAATGGGCCTGCTGCTTGCCGTTGCGATGGTGTCCGGCATTGCGCTGTATGGCCCGTTCATGCGCAAGCTGTCTTTTGGCAGCGTCCGCCGCGACCGCGGCTCCCGTATCCGTTGGCTCGATCTGCACAATTTCCTGGGCATTGCGACAGCGGCCTGGATGTTGGTCATTGCGCTGACCGGCATCATCAATAGCCTGCACGATCCGCTGGCCGCGCTCTGGCGCACCCATCAACTGGCGGACATGGTGAACAGCGCCCGCCAGGATGGGCAGGGGCCGCCGCAGCGACTGGCGTCGATTGATGCAGCCGTTGACACGGTCTTGCGCGCCGCACCCGATATGAAGGTGGCCGCGGTGTTTTTCCCCGGTTCGGCCTTCAGCAGTACGCGCCATTACGCGGTCTTCCTGCGGGGCGCGACGCCTATCGGTTCCCGCTTGCTCAAGCCTGCCCTGGTGGACGCGGAGACTGGGGTATTGACGGCGATGGAAGATATGCCGTGGTACACGCGCATGCTGTTCCTGTCGCAGCCGTTGCATTTCGGCGATTACGGCGGGTTGCCGTTGAAAATCATATGGGCTGTGCTCGACCTCGTGGCCATCGCGGTCCTGCTCAGCGGGCTTTATCTTTGGCGCAGAAAGTACATGGCGAAGTAATCAGCGCACCGCAGACCAAGGCGGCGTGCGGTGCGTTTTATTTCCAGGCGCTTACCCACGGTGGACAGTGCCACCGGTTTCATATTTTTGCGCAACAATTTTCACTGCCCAGGTTGTCGCCAGCCACGCGCAGGCCATGTCCGGCAATGGCCGGCGCATCACCCGCAACCGTGCAGTTTCGTCCGCGTCGCTTTGCCGCGTAGAGCAGGTCGTCTGCGCGCTTCAACGCGCTGGCGAAAGGTTCTCCTGCTTGCAGGAGGGTGACCCCCATGCTGGCGGTGAAACGCGAATTTGGCGCTTGCGGTACCCAGCGCTGCGCCACGAAACTGGCACGGATCTCCTCGGCGATGGCGGTGGCACCCTCCAGGTTTGCCGCGGGCAGCAGCAGCAGGAACTCCTCTCCTCCCAGCCGGGCGGCATGAATGTGGGCGTCTGCCTGCGGCCTGAGCAGGGCGCCGAATCGCGCCAGCACCGTGTCGCCAAACGGGTGGCCGAAAACGTCGTTAATGCGCTTGAAGTTGTCGATATCGGCCATGATCAGGGCGGCCGGCGTCGCCGCATCCGGGAACAGGCGGCCGGAAACGGAGGCCAGCAGGCTATCGAGTCCTTGTCGGTTCAGCAGGCCCGTCAAGGCGTCGGTATGAGCATGGCGACGGTATTTCTCTATGGCGTCGTAGCTCGTCGCGATAAAGACCGCGAAGGTCAGGACTATGCTCCCGAGCAGTCCGGTGTATTGGATCAGGATGCCCCAGACGGACGTTCTCCATTCGCCCGTTGCGAGCGGAGGTATCGGGGTGGCAATGTACAGAATGCACTGGCCCGTCAGCACGAGCGAGATGAAGAGGAACGCGGCGGTGAGCACCCTGTCCGAAGTCGTCACCGCCTGCCTGGCGAAGGACATCGTGGCCCTCCAGGTCACGAGCGCGCAACAGGCCTGCACGAAGAACGTCTCCAGTTTTGCGCTGGCAAACAGCACGACCGAGACGACTACCATTGCCGTCGAGGCAAGCAGGACCGCACCATCGAAGTAGGGCGGAATCTGGCTGCGGCGCCGGCTCATGAGGGCGCGGCAGGCCAGGATCACGCCGCCCAGGATGAAAGCATCCTCGACGACCTGTTTGTAAGGGGAAAGCGCGCTGGCCTGCATGAGCATGATGGCGTAGCCCGCGCCCAGGCACGCCAGGGCGCAGCCCCACCGGAGCGTATGGAAGCCAATGAAGCGTGCGGCGCTGAGTCCGATGGCGCACATCAGGATCGCCGCGGGTACGGACCATTCAAGGAGAGTTGCGGGCATTGGACAGGCGAATACGTGGAACAGAATGGGGCGAAGGCGAAAGTCCAGCGCATGCCCGACCGACACGAGTTGTGTCGGAAAAGATTACAGTGTGTCGCAATGTATCGCCAGGACTTAACAGTCAAGGATTGTCAATCGAAGCGGCCGTCTTCGCCGGGAAGCGAAAGCGGCTGTTCGCCGGATGCGGATCGGCCAGGGAGGGACGTGGCGGCTGTCAGCTGGCCGACAGCCGGGCGCGAGGGGCTCCAGCTACACTTTCGGCATCCCGCGCCGATGGCCGCCGGACCGGTCCCGCGCGCAGGGGCAAGGCGGCGGGCAGGCGGCCGATCTCTCATTCTCCTGTCATGTCGCAATCCGATTCGTTCAATCTGAAGCAGATCGCCGTGCCGGCGTTCGGCCCGTCGCTGCTCTATGGCATCAGCAACGGCGCCATTCTTCCCGTGATTGCGCTCACCGCGCGCGACCAGGGAGCGTCGATGGCCACTGCCGGCCTGATAGCCGCCCTTATCGGGGTCGGCTCGCTGCTTTCCAACATTCCGTCCGCGCTGATCACCCATCGCTTCGGCGAGAAGCGCGCCATGGTCGGCGCGGCCGCGTTGAGCGTGATCGGCTTGCTGCTCGTCATCGGCGTGCCCAATCTCTGGGTGCTGGCGCTGGCCATGTTGATGCAGGGGTGCGCGCAGTCGGTGTTTCAGTTGGCACGCCAGAGCTACATGATAGAGGTCGTGCCGCTGGCGTACCGGGCGCGCGCCCTGTCCACGCTCGGCGGTACGACACGGATCGGTACCTTTTTCGGCCCCTTCGCGGGCGCGGCGCTGATCCATTTCCTGGGGCTCGACGGGGCCTATTGGATTGCGATATGCGCCATGCTTGGCGCGGGACTCATCGCCATCAAGGCACCCGACATCGAGCCCTCGGGCGGTGCGGGCGCGGGTGCGCGGCGCGTGCGCATGGGCGAGGTCGCGCGCGACCATCGCGGCGTGTATGCCACGCTGGGTGTGGGCGTGATGCTGATCAGCGCGCTACGCGCGTCGCGCCAGGTGGTGATACCCCTGTGGGCAGACCATTTGGGTCTCGACGCTACCACCACCTCGCTCATTTACGGGCTGGTCGCCGCAGTCGACATGTCGGTGTTTTATCCGGCGGGCAAAGTAATGGATCAGCGCGGCCGTCTGTGGGTGGCGCTGCCTTGCACGCTGCTGATGGGACTGAGCCTGATGGCGATTCCGCTCACGGACGGAGTGGCGAGCTTCATCCTGGCGTCGGCGCTGCTGGGCTTCGGCAACGGCATCGGATCGGGCATCGTGATGACACTGGGCGCCGACGCCGCGCCGGCGGGCGCGCGCACGCAGTTTCTCGGCATCTGGCGTTTCATGGCCGACCTCGGCTCGAGCGGCGGACCGGTGGCGCTGTCGGTGCTGACCGCCCTGGTGTCGCTCGGCGGCGCATCGTTCGGCGTCGGCACGCTGGGCCTGGTGGCGGCCGGCGTATTCTGGCGCTGGCTGCCGCGTAACGCGCAGGCTTGAGCGCCTTGCTCCAGGCCTCGCACTCTTGATGGGAACCGTCCGCGTCCCGGCAGGACAGCGGAAGATAGGGTGCCAGATTGAGCTTTCGCGCCGTAATTTGTAGTCTGGCAGCATATTTTTCTGCGGAATAGCCGCCCACGGAGGCGCTGATGCCGACTCTCTCCTATGCAATCCTCGAAGCCCCTTCCACGCTAGGCTTGGCGACCGACGGTGTGGAGCGCCTGCCGGGTCAGCTCCTGGCGCACGGCCTTGCTGAACGTATCCATGCACGTCGCGGCGGGAGATTGGCTGTGCCTCCCAAGGATCCGACGCCCGATCCTGATACCGGCACCCTGAACGCCAAGGCCATTGCGGCGTGGTCGCCCAAGCTCGCCGACGCGGTGGAAGCGGTGCTTGACGCGGGCGAGTTTCCGGTTCTGTTGGGCGGCGATTGCACAATCCTGCTGGGTTCCATGCTCGCGTTTCGCAGGCGCGGCCGCTACGGTCTGTTTTTCATCGACGGCAACGCCGATTTTTTCCAGCCCGAGGCGGAACCCAACGGGGAAGGCGCCTCGATGGACCTTGCCTTCGTTACCGGCTACGGTCCGCCGCTATTGACCGACATCGAAGGGCGCGGTCCTTTGGTCCGACCTGAAGACGTTGTGGCGTTCGCGTATCGCGATCACGAGGACCAAAAGGAGTATGGGAGCCAGCCTCTTCCCGAAACGCTCAAGACGCTTGATCTCCCCGCAGTGCGTTCGATGGGCATCGAGGCTGCTGCGCGCCAGGCAGTCGATCACCTGACGCGAGCGGAGCTGGACGGTTTCTTTATCCACCTTGACGCAGACTGTCTAGACGACGCCATCATGCCGGCCGTCGATTTTCGCGTGCCTGGCGGCTTGTCGTGGGAAGAGCTGACGGCCGCGCTGCGGATCGCCCTGTCGAGCCGCAAGGCCGTCGGCCTTGAGATCACTATCTACAATCCGCATCTCGATGAAGATGGCAGCGCCGGGCGCGGCCTGGCCGATTTGCTGGCCGTAGCCCTCGGAACGGCAGTGTCGTCGGTGTAAACATGGATGCCGCAACGCAACCTCTACCCAGTGCTGCTGCGCGCTAATTTCGGGCGTCGCATCAGAGCGGCAATTGCTGCCACCATAAGGATGGAAACCGCGACCAGCATCGTCGCCACGGCGGTAATGGTGGGATCTATGCGTTCGAGAAGCTGAGTGAACATGCGCTTGGGTATCGTGTCGTGCGTCCCGGCTAGAAAAATCGTGACAGTGATTTCGTCAAAGCTGATCATGAAAGCGAATAGCCAGGCAGCGAATAGATTGGGAGCCATGTTTGGCGCGACCACCCGCCAAAGCACAATTGCGCGCGATGCGCCAAGTGTGCAGGCGACCTGCTCGACGCGGACATCGAGCGCGGCCAGACCGGTGGACACCACCAGTACGACATAGGGCGCGGCCAGGACCGCGTGCGCCAGAACAAGTCCGCCCATGGTTCCGAGCAGGCCAATGTTGGCAAAGAAGATATAGAGTGCGACGCCTGTAATGACGTGCGGTACCACCATGGGCGCCGCGAAATTCAACTCGAGTAGAGACCGGCCACGGAACCTGCCGCGAACCAGTCCGTATGCGGCGACGCTGCCGAGGCAAAGAGCGATAAGGCTCGAAATCAGTGCAATGAATACGGAGTTCCGGAGTGCCTCGATCCATCGCGGGTCGCCGAAGAATGCTTCGTACCATCGCAACGAGTAGCCAGGCGGAGGGAACTCCAGGGTGCTGGAACTCGAGAAGGACATCGGCACCACGATGGCGACGGGAATGCAAATGAAGAACAGGACAAGAGATGCATAGACGGCCAGTACGGCGGGACCTGGTTTGCGGATTCTCTTGCTGTCCTGCATAGCCTTGGATTCTTCCACTAGAAGCCTTGACGACATGGGAGACCTCATGACGAACGTAGATTGAGTCGCCCAAGTCTTCTGCTTGTGGCGTACAGCGCCAGGCAGGCAAGCAGCAGAGCGATGGAAATGGCGGATGCCAGGTTCCAGTCGGGCATGCGGTTGATCAGCAAATCAAGCATGTTGACCAACATTGGTACGCGTCCGCCGCCGAGAATCATGGGTGTGACGTAGAAGCCGAGTGCCATCAGAAACACCAATAGCCCTCCCGCTGCGAGCGCGGGCAGAGTCAGCGGCAAGAATATTCGCCAAAATGCCGTCCATTCCGTCGATCCCAGGGATCGCGCCGCATGCAGGAGTCTTGGATCGACTTTGCGCATTGCCGCGTACAGGGGCAGTACCAGAAAGGGCAGCAGGGCATTGACCACGCCGAGGGTTACGCCGCCGCGGTTGTACAAGAATGCGATCGGACCGTCGATGAGACCGCCAGCTTGCAACAGGCCGTTGACGATGCCGGCGTTGCCCAGCAGGATGATCCAGGCATAGGTACGGATGAGCACGCTAACCCAGAATGGGATGACCACGAGCGCAAGGGCGAAGAGCTGTGCCCTGGGAGTCAGACCGTTGATCCAGTATGCCAAGGGATAGCCTAGCGCCATGCAGGCCAGCGTGGCGAGCGCGGAGATGATGAAGGTATTGGCAATGACCTTCAGATAGAGCGGCGAGCCGAGCAGCTCGCCATAGTGCGCCAGCGTCGGATTTGGCCAGCCGAAGCTGCGGATTAGCGTGTCGAGTAGCGGTAGATTGAAAGCCAATACCATCAGCATGAGCAATGGTGCGACCAGCTTCAGCTCCGCTCGGCTGCTGCGCTGCCGCGCAGCGTGGTTGGGTGTCGGGTGCATGTTCAGAGCCCCAGCTTGAAGAGCTGCCACCGCTTTTCGACCACGGAGGCATGGGCGGCCCAGAATGCTTCATTGGGGAGGATTTGTACCTCCCGATTGGCCTGGCTCGTCGGGAACTGCGCCAGCTTGTCCTGCGGGAGCAGCTTGTCCAGGTGGGGACTGTTGCCGGTATAGGGAATGATCTTCGCTGCTTCCGCCTGGGAAGCGGGCAACGTCATCTGATGGAGCAGGCCAAAGGCGGCGCTGGCTTGGCCTGGTGCAGCGCCTCGCGGCATGACGAAGTAACCGATATTGAGTAGCCCCTGATTGAATTCCAACCGCAGCTTCGGGTTCCCCGCGACGCGGCCCGAATAGGAGGCGGCGTAGCGGACTTCGTTATCCAACAGCAATTGGGCGGGTTGGGCTCCGCTGGACCACCACACCGGTACGTGCGATTTGATCCGCTCCAGGCTGGCGAAGGCTCGATCGAAGTCGATTGGATAGAGACTATCGGGCGCCACGCCATCGGCAAGCAGCGCGATGGGTAGGGAGTAGTACGGGATATCGGGCAATGAGCGCCACCCCGGAAACTTCGCTGTATCCCAGAAATCCTTCCAATTGGCCAACGGAGCGGCATCGGCCCGTCCGGACAACGCGACCGAGAAATACTGATATCCCATGCCATGTGTGTGTCGGGCCTCGGGGAACATCGCGGCGGGATCGATCTGTGCCCAGTCCAAGGGCGCAAGCAGGTTAAGCGCCATGGCCTGGGCCAGGGCGGGGCCGCCGATTTCGTGCAGCACGGCGTCGATGCGCCCGGATTCGACCATCGCCCGCAGTTTTCCCAGGGGCGTTCCGGTGGTGTCTTCCCGTTGCACCATGATGCCGGTGCGCGCGGTGTAGGGATCAATGTAGCCTTTTTGCAGCGCCTCGCCGGACTGACCCCCGGCCGCGATGATGCGGATGGACTTGGCCGTTCCCGACGCTGAGGCTGCGGCATGCACCAAGGCGGGTGTGACGCACGCACCCATGGTGGCCAGCGACGACTTGATGAAAGTACGACGTTCCATGAAGGACTCCGTTAGTGCAGGTGGGTGACAGCGGAAAGGGGAGGCGCTATTGCGGCGGGTTGTTTGGCCGGAAGCAGCCAGACGGCATCTTCTGGCCACGAGAGAGCGACGTGGTCTCCGATAGCGAACCGGACTTGTTCGTCGCCGGTGGCGACTATGAATGGACGCGCCTGGCGGGTTTGGACGTGATAGCGTACGGACTGCCCCAGATAAACAATGTCCAGGACGCGCCCTCTGAGGCCCGTGTGCCCGGCGGATGGGGCGGATAGCGTGGCCCGTTCGGGCCGGACGATCGCCTGCACCAGATCGCCGTCCGATGGCGGTTGCGATTGTCCCGAGGGATGGACTACAAGCCTTTCCCCTTCTCCAAGGTCAAGAATGAACTTGGAACCTAGCGTCGCAAGACGGCCATGCAGGAAATTGGCTGTTCCTAAAAAGCCGGCCACAAACGAACTGCTTGGCCGTGTGTAGATTTCTTGCGGCGACCCAACCTGTTGCATCATGCCATCGGCAAGGAGCATCACCCGGTCGGACATGGACAATGCCTCTTCCTGGTCGTGGGTAACAAGGATGGTTGTCGTGCCCAGAGAACGCTGCAGCCGCCGCAATTCCACCTGCACCTCTTCGCGCAGTTGTTTGTCCAACGCTCCCATGGGTTCGTCCAGCAGCAGGATGTCGGGCTGGAAGACCAGGGCTCGAGCGAGCGCTACGCGCTGTTGTTGCCCGCCGGACAATTGCGCGGGCCGGCGGCTGTGCAGACCGTCCAGGCGCAGCAACGCGAGCACTTCCTTCACCTTCTTGTCTATTGCGGCGGCATTGTTGTGCCGGATCCGCAAAGGAAACGCGATATTCTCGCGCACCGACAAATGGGGAAAGAGTGCATAGCTTTGAAAGACGAGACCGATGTTGCGCTGTGCAGGGGGGAGTCGGGTGACGTCGCGCGGGCCGAGGAAGATTGCTCCTTCGCTGGGTAGCGTAAGCCCGGCGATCAAGGCCAGCGTAGTGCTCTTGCCGGAGCCGCTTGGGCCGAGGATGGTCAGGAACTCCCCCTGTTCCACGTGCAAATTCAAATCTCGCAAGGCGGTCGTGCCATCGTAATGCTTAGACAGTTTCGCGATGGTGATTGCTGTCATATCGACTCCCCCTATTCTTGTTGGCGCTACAGTGCTTGGGTGCTCAGTAGGTATGGGCGTTGGTTTGCGCCGTCAGCTTGTTATCGCGTACGTTTTTGACGGCTGCGCGCAGGTCGTCCAGGTAGCTTTCCATGATGGATTGGTGCACCGGATTCACCATGAAGTGGATTGCCACGGGATCCACGCCGACGCCGACGAACCATCCCTTTTTGTCCAGCTCTTGGGCGACGGCGTTGATGTCGACCGACGGATCTCGCGATCGATAGAGCACGAAAGAAAGCTCGCTATGAGGACGTAGTACCTCCAAACCCTCGATGTCTTCTATCCCTCTAATCATGCGATTGCGCGTATCGGCCACGATCTTGGCGATACCCCGATATCCCTCGGTGCCCAGGTAATTCAAGACCGCCCAAGCCGAGGCGACGGGGCTGGCCGGGCGTGTGCCGAGAAAGGTGTCCGTCTCGTAGTGGCCACGGGGCCAATCGTCGAATTCGAAGCGTTGGTGTTGTTTGAAGGTTTCGTTGCGATAGAGAATCAGCGAGGCGCCTTTCGCGGCGAATCCGTACTTGTGGATATCGGCCGAGATGCTTGTGACGCCAGGCAGCGAGAAATCAAAGTCAGGAATGGGTTCGCCATTGAGCTTCATGAACGGGCCGAGAAAGCCCCCCACGCACGCGTCCACATGCAGCGGAACTTGGTGCTTCAATGCGACTTCCGAGAGTGCGGCGATCGAATCGTAGACTCCATGCGGATATGCGGGAGCGGAACCCACGATCAGTGCCGTGCGCTCGTCAACGGCGGCATTCAACGCCTGGACGTCGACCCGGAAATCGTCGCCGATGGCAATGCGCTGCACGTCCATGTCCAGGTAATACGCCGCCTTGTTAAAGGCCGGGTGTGCTGAGCGCGGAACCACGATCTTGAGCCGTTCATGGCCGGCTACACCTCCAGTCGCTCTTTTCAGACTACGCGCCGATTTCACCGCCTGGAAAATGCTTTCGGTACCCCCCGAAGTGAAGCTGCCTGCGGCGCCAACCGGAGCATTGAACAGGGACAGCGCCATGTCGATGACTTCCGATTCAAGGCGCTGGACACTGGGGAACGCCTTGCGACCCAGGCCGTTCTCCATGAAGTACTTTGCCGAGGCGTTCTTCGATACGGCGCCGAGCGCGTCATCCAGCCAGTAGACATAGAGCGCCATCCTGCCCTCGTCCCAGCGGTAGTCACAATTCTTGGCGTCATCCAAGCGCTTTTCTAGCGCTGGCCAGGGCGTGCCGGTGGCTGGAAATCCGATTCGCGGGGATAGAGGGGAATGAGGCGTCGTCATGGCTGGTGCTTTATGTGAAAGTGAATGAAAAATTAAGATATCACGAACAATATAATTTGTGATCACAAAATGGATAGGGAATTCCCGTGTGTAGGCAAGGCGATCCACAGTGATCCGCGAAATTGCCGTGAGAGCGCCTAGTTCCATGGGCGCGCGAATGCCCGTCGGAAGGCCGACGTTCAACGTGATTGCATCTTTTGCGAGAAGGCCTCTCTGCGAGGCATGAAAGATGTCGAGCTCGGACCACGCGACGCGATATGCCGCGCCGGCTTAGGCGAAACGATCGACCGAGTACCAAGGCCCCAGCAGGGGTTCCGCCGTTACGTCGTGCTCGGGCCAAATCCGACTATCACTCCAGGCGTATCGGCCGGGAGCGTAAATACTAAGCCCCGGGGTGGCGACAGCGAGCGCCGTCCCGATGCCCGCAAAGTTCAGCTTGAAGTGATAGCCCGACTTGATCCCGACGAAATCGAATTCGCCCGGCTCGACGCCATGGCTGCGGAACCCCTGCGGATCATGTATCAGTCCAGGCTGGCTGGTGGCGATGACGACGGAACCATCGGGCATGCGCAAAGTAGTTGTCAAACCAAGCTGAATCAACGTTCCCTGCTTGTAGGGTCCGCTCACGACGTAGCTGCCCGGGCCCAGGGCGATGACCTCGACCAGGGTTTCCAGTGACGACAGGCCAGGCGTATCAAGGCCTCCGAGTCTGGCAACGAAGCGAGCTCCGACGCCAAGCGCATGCGCATGCTGGACCGCCTGTGCATCGGTCACTGTTACGGCGCCGCGTAGTGGCCGCTCGCGATGCTGGGCACGGCGCAGGATTTCAATGCTGTCGCCTGGCGCTCCAGCAAGCACGCGATCTCCCATATCCGCCAAAAGAAATGGGCGTTCTTCGGGACTTTCCTGAACCTTCTCGAGAGCGGCTTCCGTAGTCGGTAGCGTATCCAGAAATTCATCACGTCGAAGCCAGAAATCGCCTGCCAATTTTGCGGCCAGCTTGGCGGCGAGCACGGCATCGCCGTCGACGATGACCAGGGCGCCCTGGCCCATGGCCTGGCCGTTGGCATAGGGAAAAACGTTGAATAGAGAAATATCCAGTACCGCTGGGTGTTGACGCAGCATCTGGCGGGCTTGCTCGTGTAGCGCGTGGAGCGGGCCAGAACTGGTGTCGGCATTTCCGGGCAGAATCATGCGCGCCTTAGTGAGAACCGAGACCGGCCTGATCGCCTTCCGGGCCGCGGCCTCCAGCAGTTTGACGCAGCGGCGGCCGCAGTCCATGACGTCGCGATGGGGGTTCTCCTTGCAGGCGCTGACAATGTCCACCGCACTCAACATGTCGGCCGTCATATGGCAATGAAGATCCAGGCCGACGGCAATTGGCACGTCCTCGCCCACCCAGGCGCGCAGGCGTTTAAGGAAGTGGCCTTCGACATCGCTGATCGACGCGGTGGCCATGGCCCCATGCAACTCCAGCGCGATGCCGTCGATTCGTCCAAATTGGTCAAGAGCGCTTTCGATGCTTGTCTTGAATCGCGTCAGGAGATTCTCATACACGTCCTCATCGACGGGGCCGCCAGGCGCCGCCTCGGCGAAGAGGGCGGGTATCACGGTGTGCTCCCGTTGCGTCAGCTCCGAAACGATGCCTCCCAAGGTGGTGCCTGCACCTTGCATCTTAGCTATGAGTTCAGGGCCTTCGATCCATGTAAATGCGCTTGCGGTGGTCCGGCGAGGGTTGAACGCATGGGTTTCGTGGAAAAAGCCGCCGACAACAATTTTCAAGGATTCGGTATTCATGCCAGTTCAGACGCTCAGTTGATTCGCGGCATTTGCGTGTCGCGGATCATCTGCCCCATTTCTTGGAGGCCCTTTTTTAACTGTGCAGCATATTCGGCGCCATTCAGCGGCATCGCGTCCATGCCCAACTTGTCGAATGACTCGAGCGTCGCGGCATCACGGACTGCGGCGACGGCTGCATCTTGCAAAATGGCAAGCACCTCGGGCGGAGTGCCGAGTGGTGCAGCAAGCCCGATCGACGAGTCGATCTGCACTGGCCAGCCGCTCTCCCGAAGCGTTGGTACGTCTGGGTACTCGGGCCAACGCATCGGACCCACTGACGCAATCATTCGTAGTTTGCCGGCTTGCATGTGCGGTAGAACGTCGGAGGGGTTCGCGACGGTGACATCTATTTGCTTGCCCAAGAGGGCGTTAACAGTCTCGGTGCCGGACTTGTACAAGACTTGTTCGAACTTGCCTCCGGTCTGGCGACTTAGCTCGAGCACCGCGAGGTTGACTGCCGCGCTGGGTGAGCCGAGAAAAACGCCATCTCCCTTCTTGGCGGCGTTCAGCAAGTCTTGCAAAGTGAGGTAGGGTGAGTCGGCGCGCACCACGATGCCGTAACGGTACCGTCCCACGCCAGCCACGAAGGCGAAATCCTGATCGGCATAGGGGAGCTTCATCAGGTGCGGCAGGATGGCCTGTGTGGAATAGGTGACCACGCCGACGGTATAGCCGTCTGGCGTCTGGCGCGCCACATAACTTGGGCCGAGCGTACCGAGCGCACCGGGCTTGTTTTCGACCACCACGGGCCGGCCCAGTCTCGCTTCCATGCCCTTGGCCAGAACGCGCGCAGCCACATCGGTGCTACCGCCGGGGCCGTAATTTACGACGAGGTGAATTTCGTTCTTGGGAAAGTCTGCCGCCGCGGCGGCTGTCCCCAGGCTCGAGAGGGCAAGGAAGGCGGCGAGGGCTATGCGCGCGCGTGGGCTGGCATCAATGCTGCAATTCTGGGACGTGGTGTTGGCCATGTCGAATCCCCGGAGTGTCGATTTTGTTCCAGAAATATATCACCAATAGAAAATAATGTGATCACAAAATAACGCTAGGGAATTCCCTTGCCACGTAGCTAGGCAAGGACGCCGGAGTGCGCCGTGCGAAATTCTGGGAGAATTGGCCCTGTTTTATGTCACATTCAACTCCGTCATGCAGCGTGTCATGTCCGAAGCAACCCCAGAAACAGCTATGCGCGAGAGCGTCTATCAAGGCATTCGTGGGTCTCTGATCTGCGGGCGTTTCGCGCCCGGAGAAAAACTGCTGCTGCGGCAACTCGCGTCGGAATTCGAGGTCAGTCTGACCCCGGTTCGAGAGGCGCTGCATCGCCTCATTGCGGAAGGCGTGCTGACGCAGGAGCACAG
Organism: Achromobacter sp. SD115; assembly: GCF_017355315.1. NCBI lineage: Bacteria > Pseudomonadati > Pseudomonadota > Betaproteobacteria > Burkholderiales > Alcaligenaceae > Achromobacter > Achromobacter sp. SD115. Next base: position 77,489 of record NZ_JADIJM010000018.1, read on the forward strand.
CCGCTCCGTGCGTGTGCCTATATTGTCGAAGGCACGGGTGCTGGAGTTACGGGACATCCGCCTTTCGTTGGAAGGCCTGGCTGCTGAACGCGCCGCTGCGAACGCGACGGCGGCGGACATCAAGGTGCTGGAGCGGTTGGCAGGCGAGGTTGAGGCCGCCCGGCATTCGGGCGATATCGCAAAGGACACGCAAAAGGTGGCCGAGTTTCAGGTCGCTCTTTACCGGGCAAGCGAAATGCCCGTACTCGTGCGGCACATCGAAATGCTGTGGCTGCAGACCGGTCCTTACATCCGGCTGTTGCATCCAGATTTCATCCGCATGGTGCAACAAGTGCGCGCAGGATGGCGATATGAGCTATGCGATGCTTTGCGCAAGCGAGACGGTGGCAAGGCGCGGCAATTGATAGAGACCGACATTTCCGAAGCCCTCACTTATTTAGCGAATCTTTTCGACGCGGCCGCATTGATCAACCACGCGTGAGAGCTTCGGCTGTTGAGCGCGGAGTGATGGGGCCCTGCCGCTTTCTATTGAGCGGAACGAAGTCCATTCAACATGCCCAATAGCCCTCTGCTCAGCGCACCGCGAACCAATCCCCCTCCAGGCTGCCATTCATGCCGCAGAACGGCGGGCCGAAGCCGTCGTTTGCCACCCCGGCGGGCGGCGTTTCACGCACCATCAGCACGGCGCCGCGGCGCGTCAGGTCCAGGGTCCAGGGCGGTCCGTCCTGATAGCTGACGATCAGGCTGTCGCCGGAGGCGACCGCCTTGCCGCTCAGATCGCAGACCCAGCGGCCGTTGTAGGGCTGGGCTGAGTTTGCCGCCACGAACAATTGGCCGTCGGCGCTTCGGGTGATTTCAATTTCACCTTCGAGGTTCTTCCACTTGCCGACAAAGCCGGCAGCCGGCTGGGGATTGATGGCCTTCAGAAAATCCAGGCGGTAGCGCATGCTGGTGCCGATCTCCTTGACCGGAGTGCTTCCCGTAAAGGGCTCGGCATAGATGTTGTCCCGCACGCCCAGGAAATAACGTTGATCGGAGGTCAGCGATTTGACCGCCTCGGCGTCGAGCTTGGCACGCACAGCCTTGTACTGCTGCGCGATGGCCGCGTCCTGGTCTGCCAGCGCCGGGTGGGCGCAAATGGCTTTTTCGACCGGAGTCGTGGCCTTGGCGCAGTTGAAAGAAGGGGCGGCGGCGGCGCTGCCTGCCGTGGCCAATGATGCTGCAAGGACCAGATGACGAATCATCGTGTGTAGCGCTCCAGGTTGTGTACAAGTTCGGGCAGCCCGCAGGCGCCGAGATAACGGCGCAGTTTACCGGTGCGGACGTTGTTGGCGCTGTTTGCCGCCTGCGTGACCGTCCGTGCCGCGTCGTGGGCTATTTCTTCTTCTGGCTGGTCTTGGCCTGTTTCCAGAACGCTGCTGCCGCGGGAGACAGGCGGTTCTCGTTCAGGCATGCCAGTCCGACGCGCCGTGCCGTCTTGGGCAGCAAAGGGCGGTAGACCACGCCGGGATAGGTGTCCGGCAATGCGAGCGATGCCACTACCGATATTCCTTCGCCCTTCTGCACGAACGCCAGAATCGACAGCATCTGGGTCAGTTCATGCGAAATCTTCGGCGTGGTGTCGGATCGCGCGAACATTTTGGCGACCAGGCTTTGTGATCCGGCGTGGGTCAGGATCAAGGGGTAGCGGCCCAGGTGGTGGATGTCGATGGATGGCGCCGCAGCCAGCGCATGTCCTTCGGGCAGCACGGCAACCAATTCGTCCTCGGCCAATGGGAGGGTATCGAAATTGCTTTTGGGCAGGGTGACGACGCCGATCTCCAGCCGGCGCTCGATCAAGTCCTGTTCGATCTCGGCATCGGCTTTCTCGAAGACCCGTACATCGATTCCAGGGTAGAGCTGCCGGAAGCGTTGCAGCAGCGGCGGAAGAAGCTGCAGCGAGGAACTCAGGCCGAACGATCCCAACCGAAGCGTCCCGCTGTTGAGGCCCGCGCTTGCGCCCGCTGTTGTCTGGATGAGGTGCATCGCGGCAAACAGGTCGCGCACATGGGGGAGTATCTGCTGTCCGGCATGGGTGAGCTCCAGCTGCGGGGCATTGCGATCAATCAGGTCTGTGCCCAGCGTGGTTTCGAGCGCACGCAGTACGTGGCTGGTGGTGGACGGCGTCATGCCTATCTTGGAGCCGCCGCTGGCGATGCCGTCCGACGCAGAGAGCGACAGGAATAGCTCCAGTTGACGCAAGGTTGGCGCATTGGGTCCAAGCGGAGATGTCATATTGAATTCAAATTCAATTGTTGTTGAATCCTTTGAATTCTAGACTTATTCCCATAGCCACCGGAAAAAGCCCATGCTCTCGCCACTCGTTTCGACTCTGCGTTCCTCACCTATCCAGGTCATGGCAGAGCAGACCCGCCAAGCCATTCAACAGGGCCGCAGCGTCATCGACATGACGTTGGGTGAACCCGATTTCCCGACGCCTGCCCATATCTGCGAGGCTGCGGCGCGCGCTATCGCTGACGGCCAGACGCGCTACACGCCGATCAACGGGACCCCGTTGTTGCGCGAGGCGATCGCCGAGAAGTTCCGCAGGGACAATGGCATTGAATGCACGCTGGCGCAGATCAATGTGGGTTGTGGCGGCAAGCAGGTGATCTATCAGGCCTTCCTGGCCACCTTGTCGCCCGGGGACGAGGTGATGATCCCGGCCCCGTATTGGGCGTCTTACAGCGATATCGTGTCGATGAATGGCGGCGTGCTGCGCCCCTTGGCGACGACGCCGGATGAGGCCTATGCGCTGCATCCGCAGGTGCTCGAGGCTGCCATCACGCCGAAGACCAAATGGCTGGTCCTGAACTCGCCGAGCAACCCCAGTGGCACCGCTTACACGCAAAGGCAGCTGGAGCAGTTCGCCGCCGTCATCCGGTCCAGCCGCAATCAGGATTTCCTGATCATGGTCGACGACATCTATGAACACATACTCTATGACGGCAGGAATTTCGTCACGTTCGCGCAGGTCGCGCCGGATCTGGGGCATCGGATCCTGACCGTCAACGGCGTTTCCAAGGCCTACTCGATGACGGGCTGGCGGGTGGGCTACGCCTGTGGTCCGAGGTTCTTGATCGATGCCATGACGAAAGTGCAGATGCAGATCAACTCCCATACGTCTTCGGTGTCGCAGGCGGCCGCAGCCGCCGCGCTCACGGGTCCGCAGGACGAAGTGCGGCGCCGCTGCGGCATCTTCCAGCAGCGCCGCGATTACCTGCTGGCGCGGTTCGCGCAAATCGATGGTCTGGCGACGCCGCGGCCGGGAGGCGCGTTTTACCTGTTTCCCGATGTCCGCAGTTTCATCGGCCGCAAGACGCCTGCAGGCCTACGTCTGGAGGATGACGTTGCGCTGGCGTCATATCTGTTGGGCGCGGGCGTGGCGGCCGTGCCGGGTTCGGGATTCGGCATGCCGGGATTCATGCGCCTTTCGTACGCGACCTCCGATGAAAACCTGCACATCGCAGCCGCCCGCATGGCCGCCTCCCTGGGCAATCTTCAATAGCCACGGCGTTTGCCGCCGCCATTTTTCAAACACTCGTATCAAAGCCTTCCTAAAGGGGAATGTTGCATGTCCACGGTTTCGCAGATCATCGGTAAACGCCTGTACGAAGCAGGGTGCCGCCACGCATTCGGGATTCCTGGCGGCGAGGTCCTGTCCGTCATGCGTGGACTGGACGAAGCGGGGGTCAAATTCACTCTGGTCAAGCATGAGAACTCCGGCGGCTTCATGGCGGAGGGAGTGTTCCACCGCACTGGCGCGCCGGGCGTGCTGGTCGCCACCTTGGGGCCCGGCGTGGCCAATGCGGTGAACGTGGTGGCCAATGCGCTGCAGGACCGCGTACCCATGATCTTCCTGACCGGCTGCGTCGACGAGGACGAAGCCGCCACCTATACCCATCAGGTGTTCGACCATGCCGCCCTGATGCGGCCGATCACCAAGGCCTCGTTGCGCATGACGCCGGGCAATGCAGAGGCCATCATGGACAAGGCATTGGCCATAGCCATGGACGATCCCCCCGGACCGGTTCATGTCGACGTGCCGATCAGCGTGGCCATCGCCGAGGCCGCTGTGGCCAGGGGCGCCCGGCGTGTCCAGCCGGCCCCGGCCGTTCCCGCGCATACCGAGCAACTCGAATTGGCACGGTCGTGGTTGGGCAATGCCAAGCGCCCCGTCATCATCGCCGGCGTGGAGGCCCTGCATCATCGCGCGGAGGAGCAGGTCCGCGCGCTGGTGCAGAAGCACCGGATCCCGCTGATCACCACGTACAAGGCCAAGGGCATCATCGACGAGCGCGACGATATGGCCGTGGGCGGCATGGGCCTTTCGCCGAAGGCCGACAGCATCGTGCTGCCGCTGATCAAGGAGGCGGATGTGGTGCTGTTGCTGGGCTATGACCCGATCGAAATGCGGGTGGGCTGGCGCAACATCTGGGAAGACGGCGCGCACGTGATCGAGCTGTCCTCGAACCGCAATACGCATTACATGCACCAGTCGGCGATCAGCTTCGTGGGCGACATCAAATGCGGGGTGGAGGTGTTGGCCGACGGCTTGCGCACCGCATCGGAATGGCAGGACGACGAGGTCAGGGCCATCAAGCGTGCGCTAGCGAGCATCTACCGCGTCGACGAAGAATGGGGTCCCGGCGCCATCGTGGATGTCGCGCGCGCGGAAATGCCGGCCAATACCGTGGCGTCGGTCGACAGCGGCGCGCACCGCATCCTGCTGTCCCAGACCTGGCAGTGCTACGAGCCGCGCGGCCTGATGCAGTCGTCGGGTCTTTGCACCATGGGTTGCTCCTTGCCCCTGGGCATAGGCGCCAAGCTGGCGGAGCCCGGACGCCCCGTGGCGGTCTTCACGGGCGATGCCTGCCTGGAGATGACACTGGGCGAATTGGCGACCGCCCGGGACGCCGAGACTCCGGTCATTGTCTTCGTGTTCGCGGACGAATCCCTATCCCTGATCGAGATCAAGCAGCGCGGCACCGGGCAGCCAAACCTGGGGGTGGATTTCCCCGGGACGGACTTTGCGGCCGTGGCCAGGAGCATGGGAGGGCTGGGCTTCGACGTGCAGGACCGCGCGGGCCTGGCGCGAGCGATACGCGAGGCCCTGGCGGCAAAGACGTATTCGATCATCTCCTGCCGCATCCCGCGCAAGGCGTACGACAACCGGATCTGAGGCACGCGAGGGACGGATTGCAGCAACCAGGCAGGAGAGTACTTCCAGCTTCAAAGAAACCAAGGGGAATGCCTAATGAAGCGACGCTGTTTTCTCAGGGTATGTGCTGTATCGATGGTCGCGGCGCCCGTGGTGGCGCGGGCCCAGGACCGCATCGTCAGGATCGTGGTGCCGTTCGCGCCTGGCGGCTCTGGCGATCTGATTCCACGCATTGTTGCGCCGGCCATGTCGGAACGGTTGGGCATGACGGTGATCGTGGAGAACCGGGCCGGCGCCGGCGGCGCGATCGGCGCGGGCTATGTGGCGCGCGCGCCCGCCGACGGGCTTACGCTGGGGGTGGCGACCGTGAGCACGCATGCGATACAGCCTGCGGTGCTGGCAAAGCCGCCGTACGACCCGTTGAAGGATTTCTCGCCCATCTCCAACCTGGCTCGGGTGCCCAATGTGATCTCCATCAATCCGGGCCTGCCAGCGCAGGACATGGCGGCGTTCATCGAGCTGGCCAAGCAGCGCGGCGGCGATATCACCTACGGGTCGCCGGGAGTGGGCTCGCTGGGGCACATGATGGGCGAATTGCTTACCCAGGCCACGGGCGCGCCCATGCGGCACATTCCGTACCGTGGGGCCGGCCCGGCGTTGCAGGACGCCATCGCGGGCCACGTAGACGTGCTGTGCGACAACCTGCCCGCGTCATTGCCGCATATCCAGGGCAAGCGCTTGCGCGCGCTGGGGGTAGCCTGGCCCGGCAGGGTGGAGCAGCTGCCGGACGTTCCCACTTTTGCGGAGGTCGGTGTGCAGGCCCTCAATGATCCTGCCTGGTTCGGCCTGGTTGCGCCCGCGGGAACGCCCGCGGCATTTGTGCAACGTGTCAGCGAGGCGGCCGCCGCCGCGCTGAAGAATCCGGAGGTGGCCAGCCGCATCACGCAGTTGGGCGCCGTGCCTCAAGGCGGCATGCCGGAGGCGTTCATGGCCGATATCCAGTCCGAACTGGACAAATGGCGCCGTGTCGCCAAAGCCGGCAACATTTCCCTGGAGGCCAATTGACTGATCAATCTCTTGATTGTTCCAGCGAAACGCTAGCCTGGCTGGAATCGTTGATTGCCTGCCCCACCGTATCCGGCAGCAACTCCAACCTTGAGTTGCTGGCGCAGGCGGAATCGTTCCTGCGCAAGATCGGTTTCGCGGTGCGCTACACCTACAGCGAGGACCGCAAGCGCGCCAACCTGTTCGCCAGCCTTGGAGGCGGCGCGGGCGGAATCCTGCTTTCCGGCCATACGGATGTCGTGCCGGTGGCGGGGCAGGATTGGACTCGGGATCCGTTTCGCCTGACGGACGAAGGCGAGCGGCTCTACGGCCGCGGCACGTGCGACATGAAGGGCTTTCTCGCCTGTGTGCTGGCGACCGTGGGTCGCCTGGGCAGCGGCAGGCTGGCCCAGCCCGTGCATATCGCGCTGACCTACGACGAAGAGATCGGCTGCATAGGCGTGCGTGGTTTGCTGGCTGACCTGCGGCAGCACGGCATTCAGCCGTCTGCGTGCATCGTCGGCGAGCCGACCCGCATGGAGGTGGTGCGTGCGCACAAGGGCCGCCATTCCTGGCGCTGCAATATCCGGGGCAGGGCAGAGCATTCGTCACTGAGCGGCCTGGGCGTGAATGCCGCGCAGACGGCTTGCTTCCTGGCGGCAGAAGTCGCGGCGCAGGCTGAGGCACTGCAGTCTGCAACGCGTGACGAGGGCTTTTATGTGCCGTTCTCGACGATGGCGGTCTGTCGCGTGCATTCCGGACATGCGTCGAATGTGATCCCGGAGGAGGCAGAGTTCGACTTTGACCTGCGGTTCCTGCCAGGCGTCGATCCCGACGCCGTATTGGCGCCCATCCATCAGCGCGCCCGGGAGCTTGAGGGGACGATGCGGCAAAGGGTCTCGGAATCGCAGGTGCTGCTGATGCGGCGGACATCGGTGCCCGCATTGGTGCCCCGGGCGGATACCGACATGCTGGTGGAGGCCCTGTTCCGGGCGGGGGCTCAGGCCGGCGGGCACGTGGCCTACACAACGGAAGGCGGGCTCTACCAGCAAGCCGGCATTCCGGCCTTGGTTTGCGGGCCAGGCGACATCGCTCAGGCCCACACGGCGGATGAGTACATCCTGCGCAGCCAGCTCGGGATGTGCGAATCCGTGCTGGAACGGCTGCTGGCAGGCGGGCCGTGATACGCATAGGCGCGGCAGAGGCGACTGCCTCCTGCCTGCTGCCGCCACAGCATCCCTTGGCGCAGGGCGTGGCGCCGATATCGCTGGACATGATGCGCCACCAAGCTCGAGAACCTGTTCAGCAAGGATTGCCGGGTCGCAAACGGATCGGGTGGGGCGGGGTTGAAGACGCTACGGCTCTTCATGCTACCGGCCGCGATGGACTTCTGATAATCCCGGGCGCGGCCGTGGCATGGGTTCGGACCGGCCGCCTAGTCAGGAAGTCAATCAAAAAAAATAAGTCATTGATTTTTATCGGGTTGCGCTGAAAATTCGACCGGATTGCAGAACCGTACCCGCAGATTCCCGGTCCATTGAGTTTTTCCAAATATATAATTCATCTGATAAGCATTCGCATTTAAATATCGGAATGATGAATTGTGCCCAAGAAAACTCCCTTGACAATCGTGCTGTGCGCCCAATGCTTCAGCCCGGCCGTTGCGCTGTCCTTGATGCTTCCCGCCAGCGCCAGCGCCCAGAGCGCGGCGCAAACCGCGACGCTGCAGCCCGTCACGGTGACTGCGGGCTCGGTGTCGGATGAGGACTTGCCTGCGCCCTATGCCGGAGGGCAGGTGGCGCAGGGCGCGCGCCTGGGTCTGATGGGCAACCAGGACGTGATGGACACCCCGTTCAACGTCACCAGCTACACCTCCGAGCTGATCCAGAACCAGCAGGCGCGCACGCTGGCGGACGTCATGGCGAACGATCCGTCAGTGCGGTTCACGACATCGAGCGGACATGCCTATGAGAACTTCCGGATCCGGGGCTTCGACGTCAACCAGAACGATGTGGCGATCAATGGCATGTATGGCCTGGCGCCCATGGGCCGCACGCCGTTGGAATTCGTCGAGCGGGTGGAGGTGTTGAAAGGCCCGAACGCCTTGTTCAGCGGCATGGCGCCCAGCGGCGCCGTGGGCGGCACGATTAACCTGGTGCCCAAGCGCGCGGAAGACACCCCCAATGCCACCTTCGGCGTGAACTGGCAGGCCGACGGCCAACTGGGCACGACCATCGATGCCGGCCGCCGCTTCGGCTCGGCCAATGAATGGGGCGCACGCGTCAACGGTTCATTCAGCGATGGCGCCACCACGCTGGACGGCCAATCCAGAAAGCGCGAGTTCCTGTCCGCAGGGTTGGACTATCGCAGCAGCGCTTTCAGCGCGTCGATAGACGCTTATCACAGCCAAGAGTCGTTCTCGGGCGGCACGCCCGCCATGTTCTGGTTCGGTGGCTCCGTCGTGCCCGACGCGCCCGATCCCCGTATCAACCAGTTCAGCACGGGCTACGGCAGCATCCAGAGCAACGCCGTCATGGCGCGCGCCGAGTACCGCTTCAATGACAGCGTGTCGGCATTCGCCGGCGTGGGCAGGCGCGACAGCCATCAATCGGGCCTGATCAACGGCACCCATGCGCGGCAGATCGACGCCAACGGGAATTTCACCGGTTCGATCATCGGGCAGCGCGCCTACACGGACGCCACCTCTGCCGATGCTGGTCTGCGTTCGCGCTTCAACACTGGCAGCGTGCGACACGAGCTGGTGCTCCAGGCTTCTCTGCTGAAGCTGGAGGACGGATCGGCCACCGGGCCGGCATCGACTTTCAAGTCCAATATCTATGACCCGATCACGCCGGTCATGCCGGCGGTACCCGGCAGCGCGCCCAAGACCGCGGAGAACACGCTGTCCAGCCTGGCGCTGGTGGACACCATGTCCTTCTTCGACGACAAGTTGCTCCTGACTGGCGGCCTGCGCAACCAGCGCGTGAAGACCACGAATTTCGACAAGACGGGCAAGACGACCGCGCGCTACGACGAGGATGCCGTGACGCCCGCTTTCGCCATCGTCGTCAAGCCCTGGGGACCGGACGTTTCGCTGTACGCCAACTACGTGCAGGGCCTGAGCAAGGGCGATAGCGTCACGGACACCACGGCCAGCAACTATGGGCAGGTGTTCGCGCCCTACAAGACCAAGCAGCAGGAGCTGGGCGTCAAGTGGAACGCTGGCACCTTTACCAACACCTTGGCGTTCTTCCAGATCGACAAGCCCATGCTGGTCACGGAGGGGGCCACGTCCAAGCCGACGTACGCGGACGGTGGCGAGAAGCGCGTCCGTGGCGTGGAATGGAACACCTTCGGCGAACTGGCTCCTGGCGTGCGCGTGCTGGGGGGCGTCACTTACACGCAAGGCACGCAGGTCAAGACTTCCTATGGCCGCTATGACGGCAACACCGCGGTGGGTGCGCCGCGCTGGCAGGCCAACACCGGACTGGAATGGGACACGCCGTGGGTACCCGGCCTGACGCTGAGCGGGCGCGTGCAGGCTACGTCGAGCCAATACGCCGACGCAGCCAACAAGCTGCAGATTCCGGGCTGGGGCCAATTGGACCTGGGCGCCCGCTACGCCACGCAGATCAACGGCCGGGACGTGGTGCTGCGCCTGAACGTCAACAACGTGTTCGACAAGCACTATTACGCCGGCAGTTTCAGCGACACGACGCCTATCGTGACGCTGGGGCCGGCGCGCACCGTTACCGCCTCCGCCAGCATCAGTTTCTGAACGCCGACTCCTGTTCCGGACAGCCGGTCCGGAGCAGGAATTGGCGGTCAGGTAGCGGACCTTGCATCCAGGGATGACCATGGAAGTCCTCATACTCCTCAGCCTGGCAAGCCTGTTCGTGGGCTGCTTCTGCATCTATCGCGCTTCGCCGAACCAGCGTTGGGGCGTAGATCCCTGGCCGGTTCTGCCCGCCCGCGCCACGGGCCTTCTGCTGCTGACGCTGGGCGGCTGGGGCTGCCTGCGCGCATTCTCTGCCGTTGCGGCTGTGTTCGTGTTCTGTACGGCCCTGATGCTGTTCTTCAGCCTGATCCCCTATCTTGGCGTGCTGGCAGGCTTGCGCCGAAGCGATACGCATGAAGTCCGCTAAACCCGCGCCGATCCGGCGCGACTGGATATCCAAGAGCCTGGCAGGCGCGTTGCTCGGCTTCGCGCTGGCCATGGGCGCAAGCGCGGCGCTTGCCGCATTGACTGGCGGCATTCCTTTGGCAACGCGCTCGCAGCTGGCCATGTGGCTGGTGCCTCCGGTCTGGCTCGGCATTGCGAGTACGGTCTATTTTTTCGCCAGCGGCCTGCGCGCCTGGATCTGGCTGGGCGGCGCCTGCGTGCTGCTCTATGGCGGGCTGTATCTTGCCAAGGCGATCTGAGGAGGGCCTGCGACCATGAGAGCCGACTACATACGCATCTACAAATCGGTCCATACCTGGACGGGCATCCTGACAGGCATGGCGCTCTTCATTGCCTTCTATGCCGGCGCGCTGACGGTGTTCAAGGAGCCCCTGACCCGTTGGGCAACGCCGCCCGCAGCCGTCGCGCCCGTGCCGCTGGACGAGACGCCAGGCCTCATCGCCAGAACGCTTGCGGCGCGGCCGGACGTGTCCAAGGGATTCAGCATCCATCTTCAGGATGCCGAGCACGTGCCGGCGCGCATGGCTTGGGAAGTCCGCGACGGGCAGGCCGACGATCATGACGAATCGTCGCTCCGTCACTACGTGGCCTATGTGGATCCGGGCGGTGAACTGCGGCTGGAGGAGTCCGCGCCCAGCGGGCTGATGCCGTTCATCGACGTACTCCACCGCGTGGTAGGCCTGCCCGCGGATAGTGATCCCAACCGTTGGTTCATGGGCATCGTCGCTTCGCTTTATGCAATCGCGCTGGTGTCTGGGGTGATCGTGCTGCTGCCGTCGCTGGTCAAGGACTTCTTCGCCCTGCGGGTCGGAAAAAACCTGAAGCGCATGTGGCTGGACGCGCACAACGTGGTGGGTATCGTCTCATTGCCTTTTCACATCATCATGGCGTTGAGCTCCGTGGTGTTCGCGTTTCACGACGGCATCTACGACCTGCAGGACAAGCTGATATACGAAGGCAAGCTGGAATCGGTCTTCCAGCGGTCCGGTGGCGGCGCGCCGGGCGGAGACGCCAGGAATCCTGCTGACATGCTGACGCCCCGGGAACTGCTGGCCCAGGCGCGTGGGCTGGCGCCGGGCTTCGAGCCCGACGCATTGCAGTATCAACAAGTCACCGGCCCGCGCGCCATCGTGCGCGTCTGGGGCAAGGACGATAGCGCGGTGTCGCCGCGCGCGCGGGGCGGCTTCGTGGCGCTCGATCCCTATACCGGGAAGGTGCTCAATCGCGACTATCTGCCGGGCGGGCAGGACGCGCCCAACCTTTGGGTCAGCAGCTTCTTCGCGCTGCACATGGCTTCCTTCGGCGGCGCGGTGGTGCAGTGGCTTTATTTCCTGCTGGGGCTGGCGGGCGCATGGTTGTTCTATAGCGGCAACCTGCTATGGATAGAAACGCGCCGCAAGCGCGCCAACCGGCAGACCGGCGAGGTTCCGGTGCAGCGGTTGGACACGCGGTTGATGGCATCGGCGACGGTGGGCGTCTGCCTGGGCTGCGTGTGCGGCATTTCGTTGATGATGGTCGCGTCCAAATGGTTGAGTGGGCATGTAGGCGATCTGAATGCCTGGCTCCAGGGGCTGTACTACACGGCGTTCTTCGCCAGCGTGGCCTGGGCTTTCCTGCGCGGGGGCGCGGCAGCGGGCGTACACCTGCTATGGCTGGCGGCAGCGTTGACGCTGGCGATACCGGCGACCTCGCTGGTGGGCGGCCTGCTGCCCGCCACCGGGCTTTGGGCGCACACGTCGGCCGTGACGCTGGCAGTGGATGCGGCGGCATTGGCGGCAGCGCTGGGGTTTGCCTGGATGGCAAAGGCCAGTGCGCGCAGGATCGGGCGGGGCGAGCCCGACAGCGCATGGGCGCCGAGACGGCTCGCTGCGCGCGAGGGATAGCGGATCGCGGCCAGTAAGCCGTGAACAAATGAATGGATGAATATGCGTAAAAAGAACAGGTTGAAATGGCGGGATTGGATGTCTTCGGCGGCGCTGGCGGTTTCGATGATGGGTTTGGCGCCGGGCATGGCCACGGCGCAGTCCAGGCAGGGTGAAGTGACGCCCCAAGCCCGCGTGGACGAACGGATTTCCCTGCAAAAAGGCGAGTTCCTTGCGGGAACCTGGGCCGCCGATCCGGGCGTGACCCTGGATCTGTTGGACAGCGCCGGCCAGCACGTGCGTCGGCTGAGCGACCGGGAAAAGCCGGCCGGGGCGTTGATGCTGGTGGCGCCGGCGGACGGCCTTTACACCGTGCGCGCGCAGGGCCAGGGCGCATTCCGGTGGGAGGTGACGGAACGCCTGCCGCTTGCCGAACAGCGCGCGCCTGCGCCTGCGCTCGATAGTCCGCGCCTGGCCAAGCTTGCTGTGACGCTGGCCCAGGGCGGCACGACCGATGCCTTCTGGGCAGAGATCGCGCAGCAAGGCACGCCGCTGGTCGAAGAGGTGGACGGCCGGCATGACCGCGTCACGTTCCTGTGGCGCGGCGCCGAACGCAATGTGCGCCTGTTCGGCGGGCCATCGTCTGACCATGCGCAGTTGGCGCGGCTGGGCAACTCCGACGTCTGGCACGCCAGCTTCGTCGTGCCCAGGTCCACGCGCCTGTCATATCGCCTGGCGCCCGACGTGCCGGAACTTCCGGGCTCCGGCATGGCGCGGCGCCGCGCGATTCTTGCCACGGCGCAGGCCGATCCACACAACCCCAAGGCGTATCCGGCGCGTGGCGTCGACGTATTTCAAACCTATTCCATGCTGGAACTGGCGGAAGCGCCGCCGCAGCCCTGGGTCGAACCTCGGGCGGGCGTGCCGCAGGGCACGGTCGAGGCCATGGATCTGCGCAGCGATCTCATGCGCAACACGCGCAAGATCCACCTGTACCGCCCCGCGGGCTGGCAGCCCGGCGGCGCAAACAATCACGTGCTGGTGCTGTTCGATGCCGGCGCCTACCTGGGCCGCGTGCCCACGCCGACCATCCTGGACAACATGATCGCCGCAGGTGTCATTCCCCCGACCGCGGCGCTGCTCATCGACAATCCCACGGCCGAATCCCGCAGCCTGGAGCTGCCGCCCAACCCGGACTTTGCCGACTTCCTCGCGAAAGAGTTGATGCCGTGGGCGCGCAAACAAGGCATCGGCGCGCCAGCCGCACGCACCGTCATCGGTGGCTCCAGCTACGGCGGTCTGGCGTCGGCTTATGCCGCGCTGCGCCACCCTGAGGTGTTCGGCAATGTGCTCAGCCAGTCCGGTTCCTATTGGTGGTCGCCGGCGGGCGAAGAGGACCAATGGCTGACGCGGCAATTCGTCGCGGTGCGCAAGCTGCCGGTGCGCTTCTTCCTCGGGGCCGGCCTGTTCGAATCGGGACGCGGCGGCCAGCCGGGGATTCTGGAAACCAACCGGCATCTGCGCGATGTGCTGCTTGCCAAGGGCTATCTGGTGACGCACCGCGAGGTGGCGGGCGGGCACGATTACCTGGTCTGGCGGGGCACCTTGTCGGATGGGCTGCTGGATTTGATCGGCACGGGAAAGCAGGGTGGCGGGCGCCTCCAGCCTTAGGGATGACTGGCCTGCTCAGAGGGCGTCTTCGGACGCCGCCCCATTCTCTTCCCACCAGTCGCCCAGCGCATCCAGCAGCGGCACGAGCGTCTTGCCGGAAGGCGTGAGGTCATATTCCACGCGCCGCGGATAGCCGTCGAAATCGGTGCGCTGGACGATGCCGGCCAATTCCAGCTTGCGCAGTTCCAGCGTCAGCATCCGATGCGAGATGGTCGGATTGTCGCGGCGCAGGTCGCTGAAGCGCTTGGTGCCTTCCTTGAGGTAGTAGATCAGCAGCGTCGGCCATCTGCCGCTCAGTATCTGCATGGCTTCCTCGATGGGGCAGCGCGAAACCAGGTCTTTCATGGGAGGGTCATGGTGACAAAAATGTGCGTAATTTACTTAGCCTATCAGATCCGTAGAATTCAATCCGCTGCGCAGCGTGACCCTTATCTACGGAGAAAATCATCTTGGAACCCATACTGGTTTATGGCTTTCCGCTGGGAAGTTCAATGGGGCTCGTGGCTGCGCTGGAGTGGCTGGGCAAACCCTATCGCCTGTGCCGCGTGGACATGCTGGACGAAATGCGGCTGCCTTCCTATGCGCGGATTAATGCGCGCCACGAGGCACCCGCGTTCGTCAGCGAGCAGGGCGCGGTTTTCACGGAAACCATGGCGATCGCGCGCTGGATGGAAAACCGGGACAGCGAGCGCAGGATCAGCTTCGATCCCTTGTCGCCCGAATCCGACCGCATGCACCAGTTCATGGCATTCTTGAACACCGGCTTCACCGCCGCCTTCACCCCGCACTGGGTCGCCCTGGAAATGGATCCGCCCGATCCGGCTTTGCAGAAGACCCTGCGGGAATGGGGCGCGCAGCGCGTCATCGAGCGTCACGACAAGCTGGAGGCGATGCTGGGCGACACGCCGTTCGTGGTGGGCGACCGTCCGACCTTGGCGGACGCGGTGCTGGTCGGCGTGGCGCGCTGGCTGGATTTTCATGAGGTCGCCGCAAAGTCCCGCTGGCCCAAGCTGGCGGCGCTGCGGCAGCGTCTGGAAAGCGATCCGGCAGTCCAATATGCCATCGCACTGGAAGATGGCGAAAGCCCCGTCTATCCGGGGCTCTGCAAGGGCCATGTTCCGCTGGAAACGGTGATCGCGACCTACGGGAAGTAAGCCCCGCGCGTACCGCTACGTTCGCGGCGCTTCGCCTTCCTCGCGCGCTTCGAGTTCGTTGCCCAGCACCTCGGCGGAATCCTCGCCGCGCGGCGCCGGTTCCAGCGGACGCCGGGTGTGCCCGGCCGCGCGGGCGTCCTCGCCTTCGTCGGTACGCTCGGATTGCATGAAGACATTCGCCGGCGGCGCGTATCCCCGCTTGTCCTGGCCGAAGTACACCACCGTGTGCGGATACGGCAGCTCGATGCCGGCGGCATCGAAGTGTTTCTTCAGGAGCCGGTTGTAGCCGCGCTGCACGGCCCACTGCATGCCCGGCGTGGTCTTGATCAGGATCCGGATGGTCACGCCCTTTTCGTTGACCGCGGTGACGCCGGCGACCGTGATGTCTTCGAGGATCTCGGGTCCCAGCACCGTGTCGGTCATCAGTTCGGCGAAGGCGGCGCGCAGATGCGCGATCGCGTCGTCCACGCTTTCGCGATGCGCGATGGTGTATTCGCCCAGGTGATAGGAGAAGTCGCGCATGTGGTTGGTCACCACGTCCACGGACGAGAACGGCACCAGATGGTAGCCGCCGTCCAGCGTGCGTATGCCGACCGAGCGTATCGTCATCTTCTCGACCGTGCCGAACACGCCCGCGACTTGCACCACGTCGTTCTCGTTCATGCCGTTCTCGAGTTGGATGAAGATCCCCGTGATGATGTCCTGGACCAGCTTCTGCGCGCCGAAGCCGATGGCCAGGCCGACCACGCCCGCGCCGGCAATCAGCGGCCCCACGTCGATGCCGATCTGCGATAGCAGAACCATCAGCGTCATCGTTACGATGACGATCAGCGCGGCGTTGCGGAACAGCGCCAGCAGGGTGCGCTCGCGCGCGCTGGGCATGCCGCGTCCTTCGTTCTGGCTGAGGCGGTGCTCGATGATGCTGGCAATTACGGTCCAGGCCAGGGCCGCGATCAGCAGCACGATGACGATGTTCACCGTCATCTTGATGGCCGCGCCGCCGGCATCCGAGGCCAGCCACCGCGACAGGTCGAAGGCGCGCCACGCGTCCAGGACCAGCAGCACCAGGACGATGCGGATGATGAGACCGGCCAGCTTCAAGGTGGCGGGCACATAGGCGTTGACGCGCGCCTCCAGCAGCGGCAGGCGTTTGCGCAAGTCGTCCGGCAGCCTGATGGGCTTGGCCAGCACGGCGTTCAGCAGCAGGATCAGCAGGCTGCCCACGCCGATCACCAGCAGGGTCTGCGCGGTGGCGCGGGCCATGAAGGGCAGCGCGTTGGTCGGATCCACCTGGCTGACCACCAGCAGGATGGTGAAATAGCCTATGCCCAGCACATGCCACACGCGCGCCAGGATGTGCAGCCGCGAGCCCATGAAGGTGGTCGCGCTGGCGGCGTGCCGGTCCAGATGCCCGCGCACCGTCTGGCGGTTGCGCCAGATGACGCGCACGGCGTAGACGTAGACCGCCAGCATGATCAGCAGGTTCGCCAGACGGCCCAGCGCGGGCGACAGCGACGCCGAGACCACGGGGTCTATCAGCAGCGTGCCATAACCGGCTGCGGTGGCAATGCGCAGCAGCCACGCATTCCAGTACCTGGCGTTGTCGTCCGTCATGGGCAGGAGGCGCAGGTGCGGGTGCTTTACCGCGAACACCGTGCGGATCAGCACCTTGACGATCTCCACCGACACGAAGGCCCGCAGGAACACGGCCGCCAGCGTGTCCAGCGTGCCGCGGCCCGGCGTGCCCCACAGGGCCGCGGCGCCGCCCGCCATGGCGGCGAGCAGCACTACGCCCGCATCGATGGCCAGCGCGCCCACGATGGCGCCCGCGCGCCGGGACAGCACGCGCATGGAGGTCGGCGCGCCGCGCTTGGGTGGCGCTTCGGGATGATGGCGCTGTTCGGCGACCCAGCGGTCGATGCGGCCGTAGATGTACATGGCGATCATCCGCAGCAGGATGAAGGCGAGGATGGCGGCGGCGGCAGCCAGCGCGAGAGGCTTCAAGGCATGGCCCGCGGCGTCGCCGTCCATCCGCAGGCTGTCGCCCGAGGCCAGCGCGCGCATGTCTTCCACGCCCTGGCCCATATCGGTCGCCAGGCCGGTCAGAAAGCGTTGGACGTTGTCGGCCATGCGTTCCTGCAGGCCGGGTCCGGCGGGGACTGGGGCCGCGCCCGTGGCGCGGGGGGCAGCTGGCTTCGCACCCGCTGCCTGCGTCCGCAGTTCGTCCACCAGCGCCTTGCGTGCCTCGGGATTCTCCAGCAGGTCGGCCAGCGCGGCCGGAGTCAGGGCTGTGGAGGATGCCGCCGCTGCTTGCGGTTGCAGCAGCCCGGCGGCCTGGGCTTGCCAGGATAAGGACAGGCAACACAGCATCGCCGCCAGCAGCAATGCTGCCAACCAGGGCCTCTCGTGTCTGCGCCGCCGATGGGGGCCGGCGTGGATGTGGGGCGGGAAAGGAATCGATGCTGTCGTTGCGGGTCCAACCACTAGGGAATCTCCTGTGCGATCTGGTCAAAAAATGGGGCGGGGTCGAGCCGCGCATTAAGAAATGCCGCGGGTGGCCGTTACTGCAAGTGGCTTAACTCTGGTCTGGAGCTTTTCATGGCCTCCAAGTTCTTCCTCCCGGCGTTGGCACTATTGCTGGCGGGCGGTGTCGGCCTGGCGGTCCACCAGGCAAAGTCCGCGACTCTTGCGCCTATGCTGGTGCGCTTCACGGTCCCCAGCCTCTGCACGGTCAGCCCGGGTCCGGCCCGGCCGGCGGTGCGATGTTCCCAAGGAACGCCCTGGCATGCGCAGCGCGCCGTGGGCGAGCAGCACTGGACGGTGGTGTTCTGACCATCAGAATTCGATGGTGGCGGTTACCACGTCACTGTATTGCCCCGGACTCGGCGCTGCCTGCGCGGGTACCCGTCCATAGACCTGTACCTGCTGGATGTTGCCGGTCCCCGTGCCTGTGACAAATGCCGTGCCCGCGGTGCCGTCGCCCCAGGGAACCGTGCGGTCCGCCGAGGTGTGCAGGTCATACCTTACCAGCCGCGTGCCGGTGGTGTCTCGCAGGTAGCGCTGGCTCACGGTGCCATTCTGGCCGCCGTTCAGGCGTATCCGGTAGGCATCGTTGTTGGTGCAGCGCACCGCCAACGTCGTATTGGCCAGGCGGGCAGAACGAAAGTCCGCCATCGAGCCGAAGTTCAAGGGGTTGGCGGAGATGGTGCAGTTGTTGGTCACGTTGGCGCGTACCGTGAAGTTGTAGCTGCCTCGGGAGGTCAGCGATGCGCACGCGGGCCGGACCAGGATGGAGAAGCCGTAGTTGAAGGTCGCCACGCCGGGGAAGGTTTCCGAGTAGGCGGTGGTGGCGTTATTGGCCGTCGGCACCGTGTATTGGCCTGGCAGGATCTGCCCGGTGATGGGCTGGTTGACCGTGGCCTGGCTTCCCAGCAGGGGCTGGGTGAGGTCGACGACGACGGGCGTCGAGCCGTTGGCGCTCGAACCCCACGGCGGACTCATGGACGTGTTCGGCGCAAGCCGGTACTGCAGGCGGTTGGCGCCATTGGCCATCTGCCGCGGGTCTTGCACGGTCGATCCGCTGCCTATGCCCAGGCTCACGCACACCCGGGCATAGCCCCCCGTGAGCAGTCCCCAAGTGCAGGTCACACTCAGCGTGCCGGTCTGCGTCACCGACGAGCCGAGCACCGGATTGAGGTTCGGAAATGTGATGGGGGCCATGGACACGGTGCAGGTCTGCGCCTGCGCGCTGTTTCCCCCCAGCCACAGGGCCGCCAGCAACAACGCGGCAATCAGCTTTTTCATGGCTGCGGCTCCACGCAAGCCACCGGTCCCAGACGTGGCAGGCTGCCGTCTGCCGGCGCTTGGAAGGCGAAGCGCGCAGTGCAGGCAAGATCCTGTCCCCGCACGTCCAGATGATTGAGCTTGCGCAGATTGCGCACGAAGGTCTGGCTGCCGTACCCCACCACGCTTTCGGAGCCGCTCTCCCTGTGCACGACCTGCGCGCCCACCGGCAGCGGCTTGCCGTCGCCGCCCACCAGATCGATCGTGGCCGCGGCTTCCCGGGTGATGCCGAACTCCGCCAGCACGCCGGACCGGGACTGCGGAACCACGTCGAGCGCATAGGCGGACACCTGGGCGTTGGGCGGCAGGTCCAGGCCGTCGAGCTCCAGCGTGTTGGTCTGATAGCTGTTCAGGTCCGGCACCACCATATGGCCGTCGGAGCCGGTATGGCCGATGACCCGGTTCTGATGCAGGATGGGCAGGCCAGGCTCGCCGGTGGAAACCAGCGCGAAGCCGTCGTCGATGCGCCGGGACGCCTGCGCCACGCCATCCATGAACACCAGGGCGCCATTGACGTCGAGTTCTCCCGTGGTGCGTCCGTCGTAGCGCTGCGCGCCCAATGTGATCTCGCCGTAGCGTCCCAGGTAGCGGCCCCAGCCTTGCTCGTACCGGCCCGCCTCGTAGGTGCCGGCCTGCACGCCCCAACCGAATCCGCCGCCATAGTCGGGGCTGCGGATGGCGCTGGCGTTGGTGTAGGTGCCGCCGTCCTGGCGTCCGGCCATGGCATTGAGCGAGACGTCGCCCAGGGTGATGCCCAGGCTGAGGAATGCGCCCCGGCTGCCGCTGTCATTGAAGTCCTGATAGGCGCTCATAGTCAGCGTGGCGCGATTGCCCAGGCGGCTGCTGTAGGCCACCGATCCGATATGGGCGGCTTCAACGCCTGGATAGCGTTGGCCGATGTAGCTCAGCGATACGGTTTGCCCGCCGCCCAATGGCACGGCCAGCGTCGCCCTGTCGCTGGCGCGGGGCACGGGGATGCCGTCGTTGCCCGCCAGATCCGCATAATCCGAGATCGCGCGCAGGCTTTGTATGTCGATGGAATAGCGCTCGCCCACATACTGGTAGCCCAGGCCGGCCTGCAGACCCGTGTTCCTGCCCAGGCTGCCGGCCAGGGACGCATTGATGACGCCCGCCATGCCCAGTTTCGCCAGCATGCCGGCGCCCGCGTTGTACAACCCGGCGCTGGCTTCGCCATGGGCTTCCACGGTCAGGGCGTTCGAGACGCCGTATTGCCATGTGCCGCTGAACGCCGGATCGTCCTTGTAGTCGAACGATCGCCAGCCGTAGGCGCGCCGTAGAAAGCCGGCTTCGACCGAATAGCTGGACATGCCTTGCGCCAGCAGCCGCGTGTCGATGTAGATGGGAACCGACTGCGACACCGGCCTGCCCAGGGCGTCGCGCGTGATGAGATTGGCCTGTCCGTAGCCCGTGATGCCGGCCACGTTGTCCACCACGAAAGGGCCGCTGGGAACATTGCCGGAATAGCGCCGGATGTTGTTGATGTAGACATCGACTGCGGACGGCACCACGGCGCTGCCGGCGAAATCCGGCATGGGAAATGTGACCAGGTCGGGCCGCAATGAAAAATTGCGTCGCCACTGCAGGCCGCCCATGCGTATCGAGCGCGACCAGGCCAGCGATCCGGAAATGGTGTCGCCTACCTGGGTGGCCGTGAGCGTGGCGGGATCCGAGCGGGTCCAGCTCGAATCGAAGCGGACATAGCGCCGCAGGTCGCGGTACAGATAAGCCGTGCCGGTGTTGCTGAAGACTCCGTGCTGGTCGAAATAGCGTTGTTCGCTCCAGATTGCCAGCGGATTCTCGCGATCGGTGCGGGCATAAAGATCGTAATTGATGAGCAGGCCCCGATCCGCCGTCGGGGCGGCAATCGGGCTCAGGCCGCGCGCATCGATGCGATTCGGGATGCGATAGCGGACCGGCATGTCAAGATCGACGTCTTGCGCGGCCGCGTCGTAGCGGTACTGCAGGCCCGGAATCCGGTCCAGCGGAATGCGTGTCTCGTCCGATATGCCCAGGACCTGGGTATCGATCCCCATCTCCCGCAAGTCCGCGCCGCGCGCCGACAGGCGGCCATGCTGGTCTTCGAACCGCGCGATCTGATGGCTGGGCTGGCCGCCGAAGCTGACGTTCAGATAGACCTCGATGGCCGCTTGCCCGATGGCCGCCGTCGGGGCGGGCTGCGCCCGCGCGCCACAATGAACGGCTGCGACGGCGAGCATCAGTGTCAGCTGTGCGGTGCGCGCGCAATGTTTCACTTCCCTGTGTCGGCTTGCACGTCGGCCTGGACGGGAACGCTGTTGACCCGCGCATCGACCGTGATTGTCCCCTGCATCGCGGGTGGGAAGGGCAGCGGCCATTGGCGCGCGCTGCCGCCCAGGACATAGCCAAGCAAGCCGTCCCGCAAGCTGTGGCGTTTGCCATTGACGACGAGCGCCACATCGCTGAGCTGCGCGCGGTGCGCGCCGCTATTGTCGACCCGCAAGGCCCAATCGCGGCCATCGCGTACCAGGGACCATGTCAGGTGCCGTTGTGCCGGAATTTGCGGGGCGGCTCCCACGAACACCGGCACGGAGTAACGCAGCCGCACCTGCACGCCCGTCGCCCGCAATGGGTCGGGCGGCGCGATCTCGTCGATGATCAGGCGATACGACGCCTCGCCCGGGCGCTTGGCGGCCTCGGGCTGCAACAGGCGGACGACTTGCGTGCCGCCCGGCGCGATCTGGATCATGGGCGGGCTGGCCACCAGGGCCGCGGTCTCCTGCAGCACATCCTCGGTCGTGGTCTGGCGCCAGGCGTAGACGCGGACCTGGCCATAGATGGGCTCGGCGCCTTCGTTGCGCAAGGTCATGCTGGTGGCGCGCTCCGCGCCGTCCATGTTCAGGATCACCGGCGAGATCTGCAGGCTGGCGGCATGCGCCAGCAGCGCCATGCCGAAGAGACAGGCTCCCGCCGCCTGGCGAACGATCCCAAGCATCGTCATGTCGATCCGGGGCTAGAAGTAGACGGTGGCCGTGACCGTCGATTGATAGGTATCCGGCGCGGGGGCAGCCTGGGGCGGAACCCGGCCGTAGACGGTCAGCGCCTGGGCCGTGCCCGTGCCGGTGCCGCCCACGGTGTCCGTACCCTGGGTGTTGCCCCACACCGTCGTGCGGCCGGCGTTTTGATAGAGCTGGTAGCCCACATTGGTGCCGGTATTGCCAGGCGCCGTGCCCGCGAGCTGACGGTTTGCAATCGTCGACCCCGCGGCGGTGCCGGCATCCAGGCCTACGTTGTAGGGAGTGGTATTCGTGCAGGTGACCCTGAGCGTCGTTTCCTGGTTTACCGGCGCGCTCAAGAGGCCGGTGGACGGAAACACCAGCGGATCGGCCGCAATCGTGCAATTCGCCTGCACGGTCAGGGACACATTGAAAGTCGCCGTCGAACTCCCGTTCTCATACACCTGGGCCAGGGCCGCGCCGGGCAGGGAAAAGCCGATAGTCGCAGACAGAATCGCAGCGGAACCGATGGACTTCATGCTCGCTCTCCTTCAATTCATGGCTGTAACGACCTTAGCGGAGGGGGGGTACGCAATTTATTTCGCATTATTTCCAACTTCTTCGGTTGCTGTCTCAGGAGTGGGTTTTCCGCGCCCATTGAATGTGGTTTATCCCGTTGTTGAGACATGGCCGTGCTTTGTTCCGTTCTTCGCCTAAAATTGAAATGAAAAGACACAATTTCAGGGGGTCGTGGCCTA
Source organism: Achromobacter sp. SD115 (assembly GCF_017355315.1). NCBI lineage: Bacteria > Pseudomonadati > Pseudomonadota > Betaproteobacteria > Burkholderiales > Alcaligenaceae > Achromobacter > Achromobacter sp. SD115. The sequence continues at coordinate 100,197 of NZ_JADIJM010000018.1, forward strand.
GCCTTTGGATGCCGCCGAATTCCTCGATGACGTTCATTTTGAAACGGCGTGGGTCTGCCTAGCCGAACGTAAAGGCGTAAGCCTCTGCGCCAGGCTCCAGGAATTCGATCTGAAAGACCCGGTCGCGGTCCGGCGCCTGCTGGCGGATCAATTGATACAGTTTCTGCCGGTCGATGACTCCCTCGCCCTGTTCATTGATGTCTGTCCCGTGGTCGGCCAGGGGCGGCCGGCCGTCCAGCGTGACGCGAAAGCGCACCGGCTGGCCGTCGGCGGATGGACCCAGCACCATATGCAGGTCGCGTGCGCGAAAACGCTGGATGATGCGGCCGTTGTTGCCGGTGACCACCGCGCGCTCCGGCTCCAGCCGCCACGATCCGGCCAGCGTCCACTGGTTGGCGCCCAGTCCGGCGGCGGGGACATAGGCCGCGTCCCGGTCCTGCCTGATCGGGGTGCCGCCCGGCGCGTAGCTCGTGGCCTTGCCGTAACCGAGGTAGCTCTCGCCCGAATGCAGCGTCGACCACTGCGGCGGCGCTTCCACGCCGTGAGCCGGGGGCAGGGCGACGCCGCTGTCGGGAAGCGTCCGGCCCGCTTCAGCAAGCAGCCGCTGGATCATGCGCTCCGTCTGCGCGTAGTCGTGTTCGCCCGCGACGGTGTACCGTAAGCGGCCCTGGCCATCGAGCAGATAGAAGGCGGGCCAGGACTGATTGCGGAACGCGCGCCATATCTTGAACTCATTGTCCTGGGCGACCGGGTACTGGATGCCCAGATCCGCGACCGCGCGGCGCACATTGGCCGGACTCTTCTCGAAAGCGAATTCGGGTGTATGCACGCCTATCACTTCCAGCCCCGCATCCTTGTACTTGTCGTGCCAGGTCTTCAGATAGGACAGCGTGCGCAGGCAGTTGATGCAGGAGTAGGTCCAGAAGTCGACCAGCACGATCTTGCCGTCGAGATCGGCCGCGCTGAGCGGGCCTGAATTCAGCCAGCCGCGGGCGTCTGGCAGCGACGCCAGCGGACCGTTCACGCGCGGCGCCGTTTGGGCGGGTTCGCCTGGACGCAGCTGTTCGACCAGTTGCTGCTCCAGCCGTGCGGCGCCCGGCGCAGAGGCGCTGGACAGGAGCGCGGGGTTCCAGCCGAGCGCCGGCAGGGCAACGCCGGCCAAGACGGCGGCGCCAGCCAACCGGCGCAAACCATGGGCCGCCGGCAGCATGCGGCGCAGGGCTGTCGCCATGCCGCGCCCCAGCCAGAGCGCCGCAGCCAGCGCCGCCGCCGCGCCGCATGCGAATGACAGCAACAGCAAGGAGGTCTGGATGTTGGCCCCGTTGAGCGCCGCGCTGGTGAGCAGCAGTCCCAGGATGGGGCCGGCGCACGGCGCCCACAGCAGGCCGGTGCCTATGCCCAGCCCGAGGGACAGCAGCGGAGCGGTGCGAGCCGAGCCAGGCGTCGCGCTGGTCAAGCGGTTGCCCAGCGCAACCAGGGGCCTGCTCATCCAGTCGCCCACGGCGGGCAGCAGCAGCACCAACCCGAAAAGCGCCAGCAATCCCATTGCGGCGTAGCGCGCGCCCTCGCTGAGCGTCACGACCCAGGCTCCGCCGACAGCCGCAAGGCTCGCGACCGCCGCAAAGGCGACCGCCATGCCCGCGAGGAGCGGTAAGGCATGAGTCCGGAATGAACCCGATCCGCGTGCGAACACGAAGGGCAGGATGGGCAGGATGCAGGGGCTCACGATGGTGAGGACGCCGCCGAGAAAGGCCACAAGAATGATCAGCATGGGGATGCACCGCTATGTGCAGAGTGGGGAAGGGCGCGAGAGCCCGCCTCTGGTTCAGGACTCTCGCTTTTGCCGGCGCGTGCCTATGTCCTTGCGCGCCGTGATGGTCTGGCAGTTCAGCGGGTTGCGCAGCTCGTGCGCCAGCCCGCCGGCAAACAGGATGAGTACGAGCAAGAGCTTGCGCACGTCGATTCCCGTTCAGGACACATGCACGTTCAAGCTCACGTCGATGTTGCCGCGGGTGGCCTTCGAGTACGGGCAAATTTCGTCGGCCGAATGGGCAATCTGTTCGGCGAGGGCCAGGTCCAGTCCGGGCAGGAACACGTTGAAGCGGGCCTGCAGCAAGTAGGCGCTGCCCGACATGCCCAGGTCCACTTCCACTTCCACCGCGCGATCGGCCGGCAATTGCACTTTCATCTGCTTGGCGATGACTTCCAGCGCGCTGGTGTAGCAGGCGGACCAGGCGCCGGCGAAAAGCTGTTCCGCCGTCGGATGCGGCTGGATATCCTCGAACGCGTGGACCAGGTCCGGGTTGTTGGGGGTCGAAAGACGGATGTCGAGCCGTTCCTCGCCGCCTTGGGAGGCGTAGTTGCGGGCGAGGGTCGTATGGGTCTTGCCGGTCAAGAGGACTTTCTGGATTCGGGTGGGCATGGTGCGCTCCTGGGAGTTGAAAGTTTGATCGAATTCGATTAAATCGTATGCGACTGAAGCGCATGGTAAAGATCGAGAATGCCCAGGTCAAGAGTGTTCGAAGGGAAATTGGTATAAAATCGTTTGCGACCGCATCGTATGCGATGTAAAATGACGCCATTGTTCAGGCCAGATATCCACGAGGTGCAGATGAAGAAGCCCAAGACCGCCACCGATCCGTCGCAAAGAAAGCTCGCGGAATTCCTCTGCTTCGCCGTTTACTCGACCAACCTGGCTTTCGGCCGGGTGTACCGTCCGATCCTGGACGCGCTGGGGCTGACCTATACGCAATACGTGACGATGATCGCCCTTTTCGAGGAAGACGCGCAGACCGTCAGCGGCCTGGGCGAAAAGCTCTTCCTGGAGTCCAATACCCTCACGCCGATACTCAAGAAGCTCGAAGGCATGGGCTATCTGGAACGCGTGCGTGACTCGGCGGACGAACGGCAGGTCCGGATCTGCCTGACCGGGGAAGGTCGGCAATTGCGCGAGAAGACCGCGGGCATCAATTTGAGCGACGCTTGCGGGCTCACGAGCGATCAATTCAAGTCGCTGAGGGAGCAGGTGGTCGAATTGCGCGACAACCTGGTCGAGGCGTCACGCTCGAACGGCGCCTAGGCGGGGCTGATTTCAGCAGTCAAGGCTGAACACCGTGGCTGCCACGGTTTCCAGTGCCTGCCGCAGCTTCGCGTGGGTGACCGAGCCCAGCGCCAGCCGGATGGCATGCGGGGCCTGGCTACCGATGGCGTAGGGTTCCGCGGTAGAGACCAGCACGCCTTCCTCCCTGAGCCGCATGGCGACCGCGTCCGAGCGCACCTCGCCCGGCATGGGCAGCCAGATGAAATAGGACGCCGGATGACGCACGGTCTGCAAGCCGGCCAGCGCCTTGGCCGCGATGGCCTGGCGCGCGCCGGCATCGCGGCGCTTTTCCCGTTCCAGCCGCGCCACCGTGCCGTCCTGCAGCCAGCCGCAGCAGAGCGACGTCACCAGGCTGGGCGTGTTCCAGGCGGTGGCGCGTATGGCGCGGTTGATCTTCGGGACGAAGGCCGCCGGCGCGCTCACGAAGCCGAAGCGCAGGCCAGCGGCGACGCTCTTGGAAAGGCTGGATACGTAGACGGTGATGTCGGGCGCCAGCGCCGCCAGGGGAGGAGGGGCCTTGGCTTCCAGAAAGGCGTAGACGCCATCCTCCAGCAGCAGCAATCCATGGCGCCGCGCCACGGCAATGAGGGCCTCGCGTTCGGCCCGGGTCATGACCCAGCCCAGTGGGTTATGCAGCGTGGGCATGCAGTACAAGGCCCGGACTTTGCGTTTGCGGCATAGCGCCTGCAGCGCTTCGAGGTCCGGGCCGCTTCTGCCTGCGGGGATTGCAACCATTTCCAGCCTGCATTGCTCGGCCACCACCTTGATGCCGGGGTAGCTCAGCGCATCCACCGCCACTACGTCGCCGGGCTGCAGCAAGGACATGGCCACGGTGGCGAGCCCGTGGATGGCGCCATTGACGATGAGCACGGAATCAGCTGCTACCGACAGGCCCCGGCTGCGCAAATGTTCCGCGACGATGGCCCGTTCGTGCGACCGGCCGCCATGCGGCTGGTAGCGCAGCACGGACTCCAGCTCGCCGGTGGAGGCCAGTTGCCGCAGCGCCGTTCGCAGCAGCTCGGTCTGCGTGGGCAAGGCCGGGTAGTTGAACGTGAGATCCGCGAGATCGCCGCTGGCGATATGCATCCCGACCTCCTCGCTGGAGGGTAGCGGCTCTCGCACATAGGTGCCGCGGCCCACTTCGCCAGCGACCAGGCCCATGTTCCGTAATTCGGCATAGGTGCGCGTGGCGGTGGCCAGCGAAATGCGTTCGCTCGCCGCCAGCTGGCGGTGGGTGGGCAGCGCCGTTCCCGGCTTCAGCCGGCCCTGGCGGATGTCATCGGCCAGCCGGTCCACCAATTGCTTGTAGCGCGCTTGCGGCATGAGGAAATGTATCCATGACAATAATTTGATTGTACTGAGTTGCGCGCATACGATGCTTCTTTCCCCTTGATTGACGCACGACATGGAATTGACCGTCGGCACCATCCTTGTCGCCTTCGCGGGCGTCTTCCTGATCTGCTTCATGAAGGGCGCGTTTGGAGGCGGCTTTGCCATCATCGGCATTCCGCTGCTCTCGCTCGTCATGGATCCCGTGACGGCCGGCGGCCTGCTCGCGCCCTTGTTCGTCGCGATGGATCTCTATGGCCTGCGCTACTGGCGGCCATCTACATGGTCCAGGCCCGATCTCGCCTTGCTGCTGCCCGGCCTGGTCGTCGGTATCGGGGCTGGCTACCTGGTGTTCCGCGGGCTGGACCACCGCGCAATCGCTATTGTGATGGCCGTTATCACATTGGCCTTCGTGGCCTTGTGGTTCATGCGCGGCGGCCAGGTCGCGGTCCGGCCGCGCTCCCGCCCCAAGGCCGTGGCCGCCGGCGTGGCGTCCGGCATCACCACCATGGTCGCGCATTCGGGCGGACCGCCCCTGGCGATGTATCTGCTGCCGCTGGGCCTGAGCAAGCAGGTCTATGCCGGCACCACCAGCATGTTCTTCACGGTGGGAAATCTCATCAAGGCCGTGCCCTGGCTGGCGCTGGCGAAGCCGGCGGGGAGCGTCTGGATCCTGATGGCGATCTGTCTTCCGGCGATTCCCGCGGGCGTATGGCTGGGTTGGCGCCTGCACGCGAGGCTGGATCAGCGGCAGATGTACAAGGCCTGCTATTTCTTGCTGATCGTGACGGCCTTGAAGCTGTTGTGGGACGGGCTGTCCGGCTATATGCCCGGGTAAGCGGCCATGGGCGCCGCCGGCCTTGCCAGCGGCGCCGAAGGATGGCGGGCCCGATGGACGACGCGTGCAACCGGGCCTAGAAATCCGTGGACGTAGCAACGCCACGCCACTGTTCCGTCTCCCGGTCAACCTCGGCCAACCGCTGCGCAATGGCGCCCAGCGTATCCGTACCCAAGGGCAAGCGCGAGGGCGGGGTGGGCGCATCGGCCAGGGCGAGGATGGCGTCGGCCAGGCGCTCGGGGTTGCCGGGCTGCTTGTGGCTGAGGTCCCGCGCGGCTTCGCGCACCCGGCCGGCGGTGGCGGCGTAATCGCCGATCGTCGCCGGCGATACGGCCAGCGAGCTCGAATCCAGGAAGTCCGTGCGGAAGTAGCCGGGCTGCACCGAGCTCACGTGGATGCCCAGGGGGCCCAGTTCCGCGCGCAGCGCCTCGGACAGGCCTTCCACGGCGAACTTCGTCGAACTGTACACGCCGAAGCCTGCGGCGGCACGCACGGCGCCGATGGACGAGAAGTTGACGATACGGCCGGCGCGCTGCCGGCGCATGGCGGGCAGTACGGCGCGGGTGATGTTGAGCAGGCCGAAGACGTTGGTTTCGTACAGGCGGCGGACTTCATCCGCGCTGGCCTCTTCCACGGCGCCCAGCAGGCCGTAGCCGGCATTGTTCACCAGGATATCGATGCGGCCGAAGCGCTCCAGGGCAACGGCGGCGGCGCGTTGCGCCTGCGTTTCGTCGGTTACGTCCAGCGCCACCGGCAGCAGGGCGGGATGCGCGCCCAGCGCCTGGGTCACGGCTTCGGGCTTGCGGGCGGTGGCGACCACGGCATCGCCGCGGTCGAGGGCGGCGCGGGCGATGCGGGCGCCGAAGCCGCGCGATGCGCCGGTAATGAGCCAGACGCGTTGGGAGGAAGAGGTAGTCATGGGGCAGTCCTTTCGAGGGTGAGTGCTTCGTTTCAGCCGCTTCCGGGTGGAAGCGATGAGATGGACTGTACCGATGGGAGCGACAATCAACTACTGCCTAATCTCTTGTTGAATAGGCAAGTTTTACTTGATAATGGCGTGACATCCTCGCGACTCCTGTCCCATGCCCATCAACGAATTGCGCGCCATCACGATCTTTGCCAAGGCGGCGGAGCTGGGCAGCTTGCGCCAGGCCGCGATCGCGCAAGGAATCTCGCCGCAGGCTGCCAGCCAGGCGCTCGCCCAGCTTGAACACTTTCTGGGAACCCGGCTGTTTCATCGCACCACGCGCAACATGGCGCTTACCGATGCCGGACAGCAGTTCCTGGAGGCGGCGCAGCCCGGCCTGATTGCGCTGCAGAAGGCCGTGCAAGGCGTGCGCAGCGCACGCGAGGAAATCGCCGGTGCGCTGCGCATCGCTGGGCCGCGATCCACCTTTCTGCCGGTGCTGCAGCCGGTGCTGGATGAGTTCTGCGCCTTGTACCCCGCAGTGCAAGCCGACGTGCAGCTGGACGACCACATCGGCAACTGGGTGATGGATCGCGTGGACGTGGGCTTCCGCACGGGCACCCCGCCCGCGGATGGCGTGATCGCGCGCCGCCTGTTTCCGCTGCAGCTTGTTATCTGCGCGGCGCCGCAATACCTGGCGCGGCATGGCACGCCGGCCAGCCTGGCCGAGCTGGTGGCGCACCGTTGCAGCGTCTACCGCCATCCGAACACCGGCAAGCCGATGCCATGGACGGTGCGTGCCGGCGGCAATCTGGTGGAGTACGATCTCGCGCCGGCGCTATGCACCAATGACATGGACCTGGAGCTTCAGGCCACCCTGGCCGGCCAGGTCATGGCGCAACTGACCGGCGTCATGGCGGCTCCGCATATCCGCGCCGGCCGCCTGGTGCCGGTGCTGTGCGAGCATGTCTGCGACCATCTGGGCGTGTACGTCTACTATGGCAGCCGCGCGGCGCCGCGCCGCGCGCGGGCCTTCGTGGAACTGGCCGTCGAGCGGCTGATGGATTCGTCCCGGCACACGCTGTCGGACGAGGAATTGAAAGCGGCGCAAGGCAGACGCAAAGCCCGCGCACGCAAACACTGAACCGCAAGCATGGACACCTTCAACTACATGCGCGCCTTCCGGCGCATCGTGGAACTGGGCAGCCTCGCCAAGGCCGCCGAGGATCTGGACATGTCGTCCGCCGGCCTCAGCAAGCAGCTGCGGGCGCTGGAATCCCATCTGGGCGCCGTGTTGATCCAGCGCACCACCCGCAAGATGAGCCTGACCGACACGGGCGCGGCTTACTACGCCGAATGCTGCCGGCTGCTCGACGAACTGGACGCTCTGGAAAAATCCGTCAAGCGGGAGTCCCGCCTGGTCTCGGGGCGGCTGCGCGTGAACGCGCCGGTCTCGTTCGCCCTGAGCGTGTTGTCGCCGCTATTGGCGCGCTTTCTGCACCAGTATCCCGTCCTGCGGCTGGACCTGGCCATGGAAGACCGGTTGGTCGACGCGGTGGGGCAGGGCTTCGACGTATCGATCCGGCTGCGCGCCCAGCTGGATGATTCGTCGCTGATCGCGCGCCGGCTGGCGTCGCTGACGCAGGTGCTGTGCGCGGCGCCGTCCTACCTGGACAGCCGCGGCCGTCCGGACAGCATGGAGGCGCTGCGGGGGCATGACATCCTCAGCTATAGCCTGGCCGAAAGCCCTGGCGCCGTTGCGGATGAGGAAACCGGCCAGCAGGCGGATCCGCTGGCCGGACCGGCGCAGGTGCAGGTCAACAACAGCCTGATGCTGCGGGACCTGCTGGAAGCGGGGCTGGGCATAGGCGCGCTGCCGTCGTTTCTGGCCGCGCCGGCCATCGCCAGCGGCCGGCTCGTGCGCGTGTTGCCGCAGCTGCCGGCCGCGCCGCGCCACGTCTACGCGGTCTATCCGACCAGCCGCCACCTGCAACCCAAGGTCAAGGCCTTCGTGGATTTCCTGGTGGCGCACCTGCCGGCGGCGATGCAAGGCGATTGTTGACGGCCAGTTAATAAAGTCCTGCCGGCGGACACCTTACTCCCGCGCCGGCCCGTCCTTAAGCTGGCGTCCATTGAAACGAGATGGACGCCATCATGACTTCGACACCCGATTACGCACCCGCTGCGCCGCTGACCGTGGACTTCTTCCATGACGTGGTCTGCGGCTGGTGCTATGTAATGTCTCCCCGCCTGCGCCAGGTGGCTGCCGAACTGGGCATCGCCGTGCGCCAGCGCAGCTTCGTGCTGCAGGACTCGCCCGAACAGATGTGCCAGGTGTTCGGCTCGATGGAGCGCGCCAAGCAGGTGATCCTGGGTCATTGGGAAGCCTGCGCCCGCCATGACGACCAGCCCCGCATCGACGTCGAGGGCATGCGCGCCGAGCCATTCGATTATCCCAGCGGCATGGCGGGCGCGCTGGCCTGCCAGGCGGCCCACCTGCTGGCCGGCGATGCTGGCCACTGGGACATGTTCGACGCGATCCAGCACGCCCACCTGAGCGAGCACCGCAACGTCGGCGATAACGCCGTGCTGCTGGATATCGCTGCCGGGCTGGGTCACGACCGCGGCGCATTCGCCGCGCTGATGCAGGGCGAAGAGGCGCTGCGGCGCGTGCAGGCCGACCGCGCGGCCGCCGCGCGGCTGGCCATCGATTCCATTCCTACCTTGATCGCCGGCCCGCACCGGGCCCGCCTGCGGACCATGTCGACGGCCGAGTTGCGGGACAGATTGCTGGCATTGATCCCGGCCTCGGCCGAGACTTGATCGTCGCGTACCCGGCCATCGCCCACATTTTTCTTCTTTTCATTTTGCCGTCCGCAGGACGGCAGCCACACGCACAAGGTGCATCATGACTATCCGCTACACCCGCAAACTGCTCGGCCTGGCGCTGGGCGCCGCCCTCAGCTTCAACGTCCTCGCGCATGGCGCGCCCGCCCGGGCGCCCGCGTCCGGCCAGGAGGTGGGCATCAGCCCCTGGGGGCCGGACGATGAAATCGGCCGCCTCAATCTGATCACGCCCGAATCGCGCGCCGCGGTCATGTCGCGCGTGGCTGGCGGCAAGGTCTATGACCTGGCCACGGAATACTACATGGGCATGCCCAGCTGGCAGGACGCGGGCGATCCCCGGTACCAGTTCTGGATGACGCACACGCCGCGCGGCACCGAGGTCGACGACCCCATGGGCGTGGGCCAGGACATGAACGCCATGCGCAGCTACACCGGCACGGCGTTCTCGATGTACAGCCACACCGGCACGCACATCGACGCGCTCAACCATTTTGGCATCCACGGCAAGATCTGGAACGGCTTCCGTGCCGACGAGCATCTGGGCGACCGTGGCTGGAAGCGCACCGGCATCGAAAAATTCCCGCCGCTGGTGGCGCGCGGCGTCTTGATCGACGTGGCCGCGCTCAAGGGCGTGGACATGCTGCCCGACCAGTACCGCATCACGCGGCAGGACCTGAAGGCCGCGCTGGCGCGCCAGAAGACCGAACTGCGCGAGGGCGACATCGTGCTGATCCGCACCGGCCGCATGAAGCTGTACAACGATCCGGCCGCCTACATGGCCAAGCCGCCAGGCATGGGCCTGGACGCGGCGCGCTACCTGGTCGAGGAGGGCGGCGCCATGATCCTGGGGGCGGACAATCTCAGCTTCGAGACCTTCCCCTCTGAAGTGTCCGACGACTATGTGCCGCTGCATACCTATCTGCTGGCGCAGAAGGGCGTACCCATCATCGAGCTCGCGGCGCTGGACGAGCTGTCGCGCGATCAGGTCTATGAATTCGCCTTCATCGGCGGACCGCTGAAGATTCGCGGCGGCGATGCGGCGCCGCTGCGTCCGGTGGCGATGCCGCTGCGCTGAGGAATAAGGCGCGGAATGCCGCCGCGCCCGCGGGTGAGGGCGCGCGGCGAGTCCTCGCTTCGGTGCCTTCTCCGCGTTCTCTGATTATTTGCTGCGCTTGACCATCGCCACGATGGTTTCCATCAACTCGTCGCGCGCCTGTTTCACGCTGATGTCTCCGGCCACGGCCGCGTGCGCCAGGCCATCGGCCGCGCCGAGCATGGCCCACATGCCGGCGGCCGGGATTCCCGCGGGTCCGGCGTAAGGCGCAAGTATGGCTTGGCATTTCTCGATGAAGGCCTGCTGGTACTGATGCTTGACCGCGGCCAGTTCGGGCGAGCCGCCCAGCGCGGCCAGCACGCCGGGAATCTCGCGCCCTTGGGTCATGACGCATTCGATGTAGCCCGATGCAATGACCCCGGCCTTTTCCTTCAAGGCCGGTTTGCTGGCGGCGATCGCGGCGTCGATGAGCGCGGTCTGGCGCACATCGAAGTCTTGATACAGCGCCACCAGCAAGCCATTGCGCGTGCCGAAGTGGTCATAGGCCACCGGCTTGGTGATGCCTGCATCCGCGGCCAGCCGTCCCAGGGTCAGCGCGTCCGTGCCTTCGTCGCTGATCAGTTTCCAGGCGACATCCAGCAACTGGCGCTGGCGCTCGTCGCGGGACAGGCGGCGCTGCGTGGCGGTTTTGGCGGTGCTTGATGCTTTTGCTGTCATGGTTCGACTTCCTCCTCGCGGATTACAGCACGCGAGGAGAAAATCTTCCCGCCGATCGCCTGGGCGGTCGCGAGATGCGCGGCGGGAAAGCCGGCGTCCGAGGGCAGCAGCAAGTCTGAGGTGAGCACTTGGGCGCCGCAGTAACCGAAGATGCCGTGGTCGATCTGCGTCTTCATGGCGCCGAAGTAGCCGTGCCGCGCATAGGTGCGCTGATTGGCTCCGCCCAACGCCACCAGATGCACCTTGAGGCGCTGCAGCTTCTTGACCAGCTTGCCGTCCGCGTCTTCATAGGCCCAGCCTTGGGTGAACACCCGGTCGATCCAGCCCTTGAGCAGTCCTGGGAAAGACCACCAGTACACGGGGTAGACCAGGACCAGGGCATCCGCGCGTTCCAGGCGGGCATGTTCGGCCGCGACTTCCGCGAGCGGCTCGCCCCGGCCCATGGCCAGCGCCGTGTCTGGCTGGGTGAATCTAGGATCGAAACCCTCCGCCGCCAGGTCGGCGACTTCGAAGGAATGCTCGGAATTGGATGCGGAAATTCCTTCCGCGATCTGTCGTGCCACCGCGTGGGTAAGCGATGCAGGATCGGGGTGGGCGACAACAATGAGTGCGTGCATGGCGTATCGGCTCCATCAAAATAGTTAACCTACCAATAGTAACTTACTTTTGGTAGGTTGTGGTTTTGACGTGGAGCGCCGGGTTGTTCCCCGGGGGGCGCGCGGCGCTGGCGTCCCGCCGAAGATCAGGTCTGCTGCTAGTGGCTTGGAATCTGCGCCAGCACCAGCTGGGTGGTCTGGCGCAGGTGCTGGGCCAGCAGTTCGACGGCGGTGCCGGCGTCGCGCGCAAGCGCGGCTTCCAGCAGGTCGCGGTGTTCGCCGGCGATGTTGCGTTCCTTGCCCTTTTTGGGAGCCTTGGCGTTCCGGGCGCCGGCGTGCCGCTGCACCGACAGGTAGCGGTAGCGCGCGGTCTGGTCGCGCAGCAGCTCGGCGATGGCGATGAGCGACTTGGAGTCGCTGCCGTTGATCAGTGCGGAATGGAAGGCGGAATGCGCTTGTTCCCATTCGGCGGACATTCCCAATCCGTCCGGCGCGTGCAGGGGCAGACGGCTGAGGCGGTGGTGCGCGCCGGCCAGCCGCTCTTCCCAGTCCAGGCTGCCGCGCGCAATGGCGCGGCGCAGCGCTTCGCATTCGATATGGATGCGGGTTTCGGTGATGTCGAGCAGTTCTTCCGCCGATACGTCCGCCACGCGGAAGCCGCGCTGGTCTTCCGCCACCACGAAGCCGCTGGTGGCCAGGCGCGACAGCGCCTCCCGCAACGGGATGGCCCCGCTGTCGTAGCGGTCGCACAGATCCTTGATCCGCAGGCGCGCTCCGGGAGGCAGGCTGCCCGTGATGATGTCGGCGCGGATGTCATTGGCCAGGGCCGATGCCGCAGTCCGGAACGGGGGGGAGGCGGAAGTCATGAGGAACGATAGGGGTTTTGTCTATGAAAATCATAGAGGGAAAACCAGAATATATATATTTAATCTGATTACATATTCTCCGGACAAGCACCATCATCCCAAGCGCTACATGAAGGACGGCGATACGGTCGAGGTCGATATCGAACACATCGGCATGTTGCGCAAGCGCATCCGCGACGAGACGCCCTCAGCCCAGGTTTTTCATCAGGTATCCAGAAATTCCGGCGCCATGCATGGCGCCGCGGCGCACGCCCACGATCCCCTCTTGGAGCTCCAGAAATGCGAATCGCAAGTTGCTTGGTGTACCGATCCGTGACGAACCCCGCCCGGCGCCGTTGGGCCAGGCTGCTGTTGGCCGCGGGCCTGGCGTCCAGCCTGGGCCTGGCGAGCGCCGCGGATTGGCCGGCGAGGCCCGTGAAGATCGTGGTGCCCTTTGCCGCCGGCGGAACCACCGACCTGATTGCGCGGCTGATCGCGACGCCCATGTCGCAGGAACTGGGACAGCCAGTGGTCGTCGAGAACCGTCCGGGCGTAGGCGGCCTGCTGGGCGCCGATGCCGTGGCCAAGGCCGCGCCCGACGGCTATACGGTGCTGATGGCCAATATCTCCTATCCCTTGGCGGCGCTGGTGGCGCAGGGCGCGAAGCGGCTCAACTTCGATCCCCTGGCGGATCTGCGCAGCGTCAGCGTGGTGGCCAACGTGCCCTTGGTCATCACATCCACGCCTTCGGTGCCGGCCCGCAATCTGCGCGAGTTCGCCGAGCTGCTCAAGAAAAATCCTGCCACCCATTACGCCTATGGCTCCACCGGCCCCGGCTCCTACATCCACGTGTTCGGCGTATGGTTCCAGGAACAGACTGGCGCCGCCATGACGCACGTGCCTTTCAAGGGCGCCGCGCCCTTGAAGAGCGAAATGCTGGCGGGCCGCATCCAGATGGGCGGCGACCAGCTGTCTTCTTCGCTAAGCGATATTCGCGCGGGTTCCCTGACCGCGCTGGCTGTCACCTCACCCCAGCGTTCGCCGTCCTTGCCGGATACGCCCACCGCCAGCGAGCTGGGCTTTACCGGCATCGACACCGAGGGATGGAACGGCTTGCTTGCGCCGGCGCAGACGCCTGACGCCGTTGTGGCGCGCATCGGCGGGGCGGTGGCCAAGGCCGTCCAGCAGCCCGCCATTCGTCAGCGTCTTGCCGAGCTGGGCGCTGAACCGAGCGGATCCAGTCCAGCCGACATGAACACCTTGTTGAAGGGACAGTTCGCGCAATTCGGCCCGATGGTGTCGCGGCTTCAATTGGAGTGACGTCGGGGCTCTACCACTTGTACGTCACCCGGCCCAGCACAGTCCGGCTTTCTCCGAAGAAGCAGGCGTACGTGCACGAAGCCACGTAGTCCTTGTTGAACAGGTTGCGCACGGTCAGATCGGCCATCCAGCCCTTGAGCGCAGGGCTGTGTGCGCCGAGGTCATAGCGCAGCGCAGCGTCGAACAGCGTGTAGTCGCCCACCTTGGCGCTGTTGGCGCCGTTGAAGGAGGATCCGATGTAGCGCACGCCGGCTCCAACGTTCAAACCCGCCAGCGCGCCGGATTGCACGGTGTAGTCGGACCAAAGCGAGGCCATGTTGCGCGGCACGGCCTCGGGCGTGCGGCCCAGCGTGTTGGAGTTGCTCTTGGTGATTTCGGCATCCGTGTAGGTGTAGGCCGCGATCAGGTTCCATCCCGGGGTCAGATTGGCGGTAGCGGACAGTTCAAGGCCGCGCGACCGGACCTCGCCTTCCTGCACGTTGTAGATGGAGTTGTCTGGGTCGGTCGTGGGAACGTTGGTACGCGTGAGTTCGAATACGGACGCGGTGATGAAGGAGTTCGAGCCGCTGGGCTGATACTTCACGCCAGCTTCCCATTGTTTTCCCTTGGTGGGGTCGAAAGGGGCAGTGCCGCGCGCGGGCGAGGTAGTGCCTGTCTGAGGCTGGAATGAGGTGGAGTAGCTGACGTACGGAGCCACGCCATTTTCCGCCAGGTAGAGCAAGCCGACGCGGTACGTAAACGCATTGTCGTCAGTGCGTGTGTTGCTGTCATTGAGCTTGTTGAGCGTCTTGCTGTCGGCGCTGTCGTAGCGGCCGCCGAGGACCAGCACCAGTTTGTCGTCGAACTTGATCTGGTCTTGCAAGTACAGGCCGACTTGGCTGCGCTTCTCGCTCGTGTAGGTATTGGGCTCGGCCGGAAGGACCACGGACGACCCATACACGGGATCAAAGAAGTTGATCGGCGTCAGGTTGTTGTAGCCGGCATACTGTTTGCGCGTGAAGGAAGTCTCGGTGTAATCAAGGCCGAACAGCACGTTCTGTTTGAAACGGCCGGTCTCCCACTTTGCCTCGAACTGGTTGTCGACGCTGACGCCATGCGCGTCGTCGTCGCGCCGGTAGGCGCCGCGTTCGGCTGTCGACAAATTGCTGCCGGCCACCCAGGTATTCCAGTACACATGGTTCACCCGGTTGCGGGATTGGGCGTAGTTCAGGTTCTGCCTGAATTGCCATGTTTCGTTGAAGCGGTGCGCGAATTGGTAGCCCACGTTGCCCACTTCCTGGTTCCACTTGCTCCAGTCGGGTTCGCCGGTAAAACGGTCGCGCGAGATGCGGCCGTTGGGATTGGGCAGCACCGACCCTTCCAGCGGATACCCCGCGTTGTTGATGGTCTTGTTCTTCAAGTAGCTCGCAAGCAAGGTCAGGGAGGTGTCGGGCGCAATGCGCCAGGTGAGCGCGGGCGCCAGGTAAAGACGATCATCCGGAATATGGTCGATCATGGTGTCGGCGTCGCGCACCAGGCCGGTCAATCGGTAAGTAAGCCGCCCTGCGTCGTCGAGAGGGCCGCCGAAGTCGCCCGCCAGTTGCTTGTTGTCGTGCGAGCCGCCGCTGAGTTGCAGTTCGTGCAAGGGCGTGTCGGTCGGCCGCTTCGACACCACGTTGACGATCCCGCCTGGCGAGGCTTGGCCATACAGGACCGACGCCGGGCCTTTCACGACTTCAATGCGATCGAGCGCATAGGGCTCGGACATCGCGCTGTAGTGTGGCAGCGGCACTTTCAGGCCGTCGCGGAACATGACGCCTGGGTTGGTGCGGACATCGAAGCCGCGAATGATGAAGGGGTCATCGGTGCGGTTGAAGCCTTCCTGCACCACGATGCCGGGGATGTAGCGCACGGCGTCGCCCAGTGTCTGCGGGTTCTGTTCCCGGATCTGCGCGGCAGTGACTACCGAGATCGATTGCGGCACCTCGATCAGCGGGGTATCCGTCTTGGTGCCGGCCAGTGTGGCCGTGGCCACATAGGTTTCGGCGTCGGGCAAGGTCCCCACGACATTCACTGGCGGCAGCGTGGCCGTGTGGGGCTGCGGGGTCAGCGTAACCGTGTCGTTCTGGATCGAATAGCGGATGCCGCGGCCGTTTATCAGGCGTTCCAACGCTTCCGCTGGCTCCATGCGGCCGCGTACGCCCGGACTGCGCAGGCCTTCGACCAGGTCCTGGCTATACAGGACCTGCAGCCGTGCCTGATTGCCAAGCTCATGCAATGCACGTGACAGGCTCTGGGATGGAATATCGATATCGACCGGCGCTGCTTGCGTGGAGGCGGCGCCTAGCCATGCGCATGCCCCAAACAGCGGCAGGAGGAAACGGCGGGGGATGAGGGGAACAAACGGTGCGCGGGAGGACGCGGTCGATCTGGCTCGCATGGGCTGTCCAAAGGGGATTGAAAATAATTACCGTTATCAATCCCTGAGACGAAATCCGCGGCCCCACTAGGAACGGGAAATTGAAACTAAATGAAACTTCAACGCCGAATAGGCGTCAGCCGGGCGCTATGGAGCCGGGCCGGCCACCAGGGCCAGGCTGCCGTCCGGACGCCGCAAGGAGCGGACGGGAAGAATGTTGGGCAGAGCCTGAGCCAGCTCGGCCACATTGCGTATTTCGTAGGTGCCGCCAAGGCGCAGACCGGCGATGGCGGGGTCGATCGAGGTATAGCGCGCCTCGACGGGCAGGTAGCGATTGATCTGCATGATGGCGTCCCGCAGCGTGGTGTTGTCGAGCACCAGCTTGCCGTTGCGCCAGGCTGTCGACGCCGAGCCGCTGACGGTACGGGTCTGCGGCTCGTTGCGTTCGGTATAGCGCGCCTGCGTCAGCGCTTGCATGCTTACCTTCCTGCCGCCTGTGTCGGTGCGCAAGTCGACGCTGCCTTCGAGCAGGGTGACGACGACGGTATCGCCGGATTTCCAGACATTGAACGCGGTGCCGGTAACGGTGATGGTGCCCCGGCCCGCTTCCACCACGAAAGGTTGGTTGGCGTCGTGCGACACGCGGAAATAGGCCTCGCCGTCGCTCAGGCGTACGCGCCGGGTGTCGCGGTAGTTGCGATACACCATGGAGGTGTCGATGTTCATGTCGACCTCGCTGCCGTCGCCCAGTGTAACGGTGGTCATCTGTGTGCCGCTGGCATACCGATGGTAGGCACTGGGGAGCAGGGCGAACCACCAACCCGCGGCCCAACAACCCAGAGTTAGGGCGCAGGCGCCGAGCGCCCAGCGGGTGTAGGGACGCGGCGTGCGCGATGTCGGGGCGGGAGCCGCTCCGGTCGCGGGAGCCGCCGGCAGTTCCCGGGACAGCAACCACAGATCACGTACCGCTTCGTATTCGCGGGCATGGCGTGGATCTGCCTCGAGCCAGGCCTGTAGAGCGGCGCGATCCCGTTCGGAACAGGATTCGTCGTGTATGCGCACGCACCATTCGACGGCCTGCTCGGTCAGGAGATCATCCTGGTTGCCGGAGAAAGTCGTGGGAGGGACGGCCATGGCAGTTAATATGAATGAGATTTGTTACACTTCGGTCGCGCTGCGGCGCCGAGGGGTGGAACGCATGGAATCAGGTGGGATTATCCAGGATTTCACCCGTCGCGCCTTATTCGGAATCATCGCGGGGGAATGTCCGAATGGAGCAGTACTACAAAGAGTTGCTGCGGTTTCTGGGGCGTAAGCTCGGCGACGCGAACGACGCTGCCGACGTGGCCCAGGAGGCTTATGCGCGCGTGCTGGACCGCAACGCTGATTGCGTCATCGCCCAGCCGCGGGCCTTCCTGTTTCGCGCTGCGCTCAATCTTTGCTCTGATCTGTACCGCAGCCGGCGCGGCATTCAGGCGCTGTCGCTCGATGCCGAAGCGGAAGCCGTGCGATGCGAGGCGCCGCTGCAGGAAGAGCAGCTATACCGCCGTCAGCAATTGACGCGTCTGGAGCGCGCCCTGGATGAATTGCCGTCGGCATGCCGCCGTGCATTCCTGATGCGGCAGGTCGACGGCATGTCTCACGGCGAGATCGCCCGCAAGCTCGACATATCCACCGACATGGTGAACAAGCATCTCACGCGCGCGCTGCGGCATTGCCGCACCCGGATGCGTGCCTGGGAGCACGACGCCGGCGTTTAGGCTTTTCCGGCGTCTGCCTTGGAATCGGTACAACAGCCAGCGGGCAATGAAGCATGGGACATGGCCGCCGGCAACGAGTGATGCTCCAGGCGGGCCGGAATCAGTCCCGGTCCGGCGCGCCCAGCGGGAACAGCGGCCGGTATGGCCGCGCTTCTTCCACGGCCCGCGCGAACGACGGACGCGCCAGCAGGCGCGCCCGATACGCGCGCAACACTGGATACGCCTCGGCGATCCGGTGCGTCCAGTCGCCATAGAACAGCGACGGCGCGGCGGCGCAGTCCGCCAGCGTGAAGTTTTCGCCAGCCGCCCAGGTCCTGCCGGCCAGATGCGTTTCCAGCCAGGCGTAGGCGACTTCCAGTTTTTCCACGGCCAGCGCCAGCGTTTCCCGGCGCTTGGTCTCGTCGCCGGACAGCGCGCCGCCGACCGCATGCTGCGTCCAGCTCATGACATGCAGGTCGAAGAACCGATCCAGGAAGCGCACTTCCAGCGCGGCTTTCGGATCGGCGGGCAGTAGGCGCTGCGGACCGGGATGCTCCAGCTGCAGGTGCTCGATGATGATGCTGGTCTCGGCGACGTTGCGGTCCCCGTCTTCCAGCAGCGGAAACTTGTGCAAGGGCCAGCGCCGCAGCCATTCGGCCGCGTGTTGCGGCGTGTCGGGGCCGATGCAGCGGAACTCGAACGGGGTGCCGTTTTCGTACAGCGCGATCAGCACCTTCTGCGTGTAGGAAGAGAAGGGATGGCCGTAAAGCGCGAGCGACATGGTGGGGTCTCCGGACGGAATCGCCACAGACGATACCCGGCATCACCGGGGCGCGAAACAATCGCAACAAAGAATTTCAAACGGCCGGTGTCGCCGGTTCTGGCGCATCCTGGCGGCGGCCAGGCGCGATGCGCCCGTAGCCCGCGCCATTGCTGGCGTTGCGGCCGCGATTCATGCGCGGCCGCTCGCGCGCGGCCGTAACGGCCCGGGCAAGCCCGCCTGGCGCCATGTTTCAGCTTTCACGCAGGTATTGCGATCCGGCCCCGAGCCAGTAGTATCCGCGCTCAACAGACCCATCTGCTTACACCGAGGACCGCTCCATGACCCTGACGCGCCCGCGACTTGCCCTATCCGCCCTGACGCTCACGCTGGCCCTGTCGGGCTGCGCGCAGCACCCGTTCCTGAGCGCCGAGGGCACCAGGAATGATCCGCGCTATGCCCAGCTGCTGGACCTGATCGACGCGGCGTTGAAGGACGATATGGCCGTGGTGCTGGTGGCCGACATCATGCCGCATCGTTCGCTGGGCGACGCGTTGGAAATGACCAAGTGGACCTCGCACGTCATCTGGATGTTTGAAAAGGATCCGCGGATCACCTTCAGCCGCCGTTTCGAGACTAATGCGCTGCAGCGGGACAAGAACGCGACCTATCTGTTCCAGGCCTTCGAGGTGCATATCCTGCCGCCCGGCAAGTACCTGCTGACCGGCGGCGACGACTATAAGCTGAATGCGCTGCTTGAGCAGGTCGGCGCTCCGGGTGGCAAGGTGGGTTCTGGCCGCGGCGCCAACGGCACTGCCTATCTGTCGCCCGAGCTCTACCGCGAGTTCTATAGGGAAACCAGCTGGCGCGACGCTACCTACGGCACCGAAACCAAGACGCGCAAGGTCTGCACTGCCGTGCACATGGCTTCGGGCGCTTGCGTGAGCTGGGGCGAGCAGCAGTACAGCGAGACCACCCAGCTCGGTGCGGCGGGCTACGTCGAACAGACCGATTCCCGCGACATTCCAGCGATCAAGGTGCAGGCCCGCATCCCGCCGCAGCAGGCGCTGGCAAGCTTCACGCTCAAGGGCGGCCAACTGGTGCTGAGCCAGCGCATGCATTTGAAGACGCCTAGCTACAAGTACCGGCAATCCGCCTGCCGCGCGGTCGATCCCAAGATGATCGAATGCCCGCTCGAAGACCTGACCGTCTACACTCGCCCGGCGCCCATGGAGTTCACGCAGAAGTACATCGAGCGGCTTGCGAACGTGAGCGATGAGCACCGTAAACTCTTGTCGACGATGATACCGATGCAGATCACGCCGCTGGGCAAGCAGGGCATGGAAGATCCGGTGTGGGGTGTGCCGCTGTCGTTGCGCAAGGGCAAATAGACGGCCGGCATCGCGCGGCGCAGCGCTGCCAGGCTGCAACTGACGAGGGCGATCGATTTGAAGAAGATCCGGGACTATTGGTTCGGCATCGCGGTTTCCCTCCTGCTGGCGGTACTGCTGGCATTCCTGGGCGTCGTGCTCGTCTCCACCCCGAATCTCGGTTGGGGCGCGCAGGCGTTGTTGAGCTATGGTGTGCTGATCGGCGGGCCGCTGGCCGTGGCGTTGGCGCTATGTTGGATCGTGTACATGGTGCGCGACAAGGGCCAGGTGCCGGGGCGTGTCCATGCCTTGATGTTCCTGCCTGCGGTGCTTGCCCTGGCCATCGTGCCCGTCAGCGACTCCATCGAGCAGGGCCGGCAGGACCGCTTTCGGGCGTCTCACCCCGCGATCGAGGAGGTCCACGTCAATCTGAGCGGGCGCACCATCTGGACGGACAGGCGGGGCGGAAGCTTGTCTTCCGGCTCGTCGCCGTACCTGGAGCCCGGGTCGGTGGCGCAATACATGTTTTCGCGCTTTCATCGCTATCCGAACCAGGGGTCAGCGGCCAGCGAGAATTTCCCCTACGAGGGCGCGCGCCTGAAGGACGGCGTGGACCACTACGTGTACTCAAGCCAGGACGGAAGCCCGGGCGCATCCGTGCCGTTGAAGCGCCTGCCGTATCCCGATCTGGGCAAGCTGCCCTCGGCGTCCTCGCAGGGCGAGGCTGAGGTGGTGGTCTATCACTACTACCACTATGCCGACCACGTCGAGGTTGCGCCTGGCCTCGCGCGCTTCGCCGGCACGACCGATGAGCGGATGGAGGCGGCGGGGATGCCTGGGTTGGCGATATTCGGCCTGCAGAACCTGACGCCGCGGACCATCGCCAGGGTGGAGATCAACGGCCAGGCCTACGACATGGGTTCGTACGCGACGCGCAGCGTGTTGTCGCGGCCTTGCGACCCGGTGCGTGGCGGCAGCCCGGTACTGCTCGATCTGGAGCAGCCCTTGCGGGTGCGTTGGCAGACGCTGGAAGAGCCCGGGACCTGGCGCGAGGCGACGGTTAATGTGCCGGCCTTCAGCGCGGCGAGCAGCAAGGATCCGGGCAAGGGCCTGTTGCGCGTGCGCCTGTACTTCCTGCCCGATGAGACGGTGGCGGCCGAGCGCTATCGGGAGATCCGCGTGCGCGGCGAACTGTCCGTCCGCGCCACCGGGCTGCCCGCCGCCGCGCAAGCCCATACGGGCTGCGGCGGCGCGTATTTCGGCTACAACCCGCAGACCGTGAAGCTGCTGGGCAACTGAAGCCTGCGTGCGCGCTATACGTCTTCAATGCGCCGCGATGGCGCGAGGGGCGTGCCCAGATCCAGCATGGCGTAGAGCCGCTGGGTGAAACGCTGGCGCCGGGTGGGCCGGCCCATGCGCCAGCGCGTGTCCAGCCACAGCAGGGGCAGGGCGAAGCCTAGCCACACGACGAAGAAGAGCGCCAATAGGAAGACCGCCAGTTCGGGAAAGTCCTGGAACGAGCCATCGTCCGATCCCGCGAAGTACTGCAGGCCGATCACGAACAGCCAGGCCGTCAGCAACAGCGCGCCCATCAGCTTGAGCATGCGCGCGCGCTGGCTCATGCCCACGCGGATGGGGGTGTCCCGGCCTTGTTCGCCGCCGTAATAGCGGTGGCACATATAGCAGCGGCCGTCTTCAAGATTGCGCAGCGCATAGACGACGCGCTGTCCGTCGTGGGCCGGAGCCGCGCGCACCGCCATTTCGACGCGGTCGTTCTCGGCCAGGAAGGGCAGCGCGTCGCCGAACGCTTCCTGGGCGATCATCACAAAGTTCTCGCCATTGACGGCGTAGCGGTAGATGCCATAGTTGGGACCTTTGTGGACCTGGCGCATTTCATGCGTGAGGCCGACGAGATGGCCCCGCACATGTCCGATGGGCGGTTCGCCTTCGTCCTGCGTCGATAGCGGCTCCAGGCGTGGCGGCTTGGGCGGCGGGGCGGGCGTGTTAGCTGCGGGCGGTTGCCCGGGATCGAAGAGCGCCTCGCTCGCCAGTATCAGCGGCCGGTGGCGGCGGTTGTGCCAGAGGCCGTGCAAGGCCGACCCCGTCACTACCAACGCCACCATTGCGACGACCAGCGAAAAGACCATCAGGAAAACGCGCGTGAGGCTGGCGATGCCGAGCAGCCACGCCAGCCATACGAACGCCGCGCCGATCGCGCCGCCGATAGCGGCCTCGCGCCGGCCGCGCCGTTTCAGGGTCTGGTAGTAGCGCGGCGGGATGGGATCTCCGCGCGCTGGAACCGCCCAGGAGAAGACCGCCTGCTCTTCTTCGCCGTCCATCACGCCCATGCGCACGGGGATGCCCTGTTGGTGCAAGCGCTGCAGCTGGTTGATCTGCGGCGCCTCCAGCCCGGCGGCGATCACGGCTTCTGTTCCGATGCGCAGGAACGCATCGTGCCGCACCAGAGGCACCGCGGGGCGGATCTGGTCGATGGTTCCTTCGAGGATGCGGGCGGAGGGCTGCGCCATGACGGGGTGCGGGATGAAAACCGTCAAGGATAGCGTAGCGGCCTCCGTGGACTACCAGGCATCCGGCAAGGTCGCCGGCCCTTGATGCGTGGGGAAATGCGGAAGCACATCCTCAGCCAGCTCCTGCAGCACTTCCGCAGCAGGCCGTTGCGAGAACTGGATCCCGAGCGCGGCGTGATTGACCCCGGCCGCCTGCCATTCCTCCAGCAAGGCGATCAAGCCCTTCCTGCCCGTGCGCAGCACAAAGCCGTTGTGCAAGGGCGTGCGCGGATGGTCGGGGTCATCGGTCAAGTCCAGCCATTCGTTGGTCATGTGCGGGCGGAAGCCGCCGTCGGGTATCAGCGCGCGCCAGGCGCGGATTTTTTCCCCCAGGCGCTGTGGTCCCATCGGGGTATCCGTGGCGTCGGGATAGGTCAGCCAGCCATCGGCGTGTTCGGCAATCCACGGCAATGACTGCCCTGACGAACCGGTGACGATGAGCGGAATGACGCCCGCGGCGGGCTTGGGCAGGAATTCCGCGCGGCTGAAGTGCCCCAGCGACGAATCGATCTCCAGGCGTCCTGGGCGCATGAGCTGGCGGAAGTACGAGACAGCTTCGGCGAAACGCGCTGCGCGCTCGTCATGGTTCAGCCCATAAGCGGGAAATTCGACGGGCCGGTCGCCCGATGCAATCCCCAGCACCAGCCGCCCGCCCGACAGTTGGTCGATGGTGCTCGCCGCCTTGGCCAGATCGATGGGGTGGCGCAGGGAAAAGATCGCGCTGCCCGTCGCCAAGGCAATCTTCTTCGTCTGCGCCGCCAAGAAGGCCAGGTAGGTGAACGGATCGAAGACCTGGCCGGCATCTCCGAAGGAAGGCGAGTACAAGGGCACGTCGCGCACCCAGACGGCAGCGAAGTCCTGCCGGTCGATCTGCCGTACCAGTTCCGCCTGGCCTGCAAGGACCGCCATGCTGCCTTCGTAGAAGCGCAGCGGCAGGAAGATGCCCAGGGTCAGGCGGTCGGGCGCGAACATCCGCCGATAACCGGGATGCGCGGAGAAGGCGAAGTGTGACGCTCCGGTCGTGCCATGGAGCGAGTGAGTGGTATCCATTGCGACTGTCCTCGCTTCTTTCAAGCGCCCGTTGCCGGCGCAGGCAGGGTGATGCCTTTGGCGACCGCAGGCCGGGCCGCCACGCGTTCGTGCCATGCGCTCAGATGCCGGTGATGGCTGAAATCGAAGTCGATGATCCGCGCAATATGGCTCCAGCCGAAATGCGCGATGTCGGCGATGGAGTAGGTGTCGCCAGCCAGGTAGCTATGCCCGGCCAGCCTGCGGTCCAGCACCGCGAGCGCATCTTCGGTCAGGCGCTGGTAGCGTTCCAGCGCGGCAGGATTGCGCGCCTTGTCGAACACTTCGAAGTTCACGCGCTGCCCGATGATGGGGCCGACGCTGCTGGAATGGAATTGCAGCCACTTGATCGCTTCCCAGCGCCCGCGGGTGTCCGAGGGCAGCAGCTTCCCGGTTTTCTCGGCGAGGTATAGCAGTATGGCCGCCGACTCGAACAGCACGACGCCGGTGTCTTCGTCGGCGAGGGCCGGGATGCGGCCATGCGGGTTCAGCGCCAGGAAGTCCGGCTGGCGGTGCTCGCCCTGCGAGATGCGCACATGATGCAGGCGGTAGGGAAGTTCCAGTTCCTCCAGGGCGATGGTGGCCTTGTAGCCGTTGGGAGAACTATCGGTGTATAGATTCAGCATGCGCTCGCTCGTTGAGATAGGCTAAATTTTCAGGATCCGCTTCGATCCGGAAATTCTCCTTCTCCCGCTAGAGCGAGTACAGCGATCATTTCTCACTGTTGGATTTAGAAAATCTAAAATGACGGCGATGTTTCCCTGCAACCACTGCGCGCCTGTTTCTACACCGCGACGGATCCTCCAGTCTCGAAGCGCCGCGCTGCCTGCAATAGCAGGCGCTCGCCGTCCGCGCGGCCCAGCAGTTCCAGGCCGACGGGTATGCCGCTGTCCGTGAAGCCTATGGGCACGCTCAAGGCCGGCAGTCCCGTCACCGCCGCGAGCAGGCCATTGCCGCCGCGCTGCGATTCGCCCAGCAACACCGGCGCGCCGCGCACGCTGGGGTAGGCCAGCAGGTCCAGTTGCTCACGGTCCATGGCGGCCAGCACTTCATCGCGCAGTGTCCTGGCGCGTGCCAGCACCGCCTGGCGCGCGCTGCCGTCCGGATCGCACAGCGCGTCGCGCTCGCGCAGTAGAGGTGCGACTTCCGGGTGAGGATAGCCGCCGTCCAGGATGTCGGTCAGGCTGCGCACGGGCAGGCCGGCCTCGAGCAGGCAGAGTGCCAGCGCATCGCGGAATTCGTAGCCGGTGACGTTGGCGGCAGTCAGGCGCGCGTCTTCCAGCGCCAGCGCGGCCGGCTGGATGTGCGCGCCGTCGGCTTGCCAGGCGGCCAGCGCCGCCCGGACGTGGCGCGATACCTCCTGCTCCGCACCGGCAGAACCGAAGAATGTATCCAGCGTGCCTATGCGCCAGCCCTGGCTTGCATGGCGTGCGCCTTCGCTTTGTCCATCCAGACCTGCCATCACGGGCCACAGTATTTCGAGATCCGCATGGCTGCGGGCCATGGGGCCGACGGTATCCAGTGTTGGCGACAGCGGCACCACGCCGGTGTTGCTGTAGCGCCCGGCCGTGGGCCGCAGCCCCCATACCTGGTTGAAGGCTGCCGGGATGCGGATCGAGCCGCTGGTGTCCGTGCCTATCGCGGCCGCCGCGAAGCTTGAGGCCACCGCGACGGCGCTGCCGCCGCTGGACCCGCCCGGCACGCGCGCGCCATCGTAGGCGTTGCGCGTGCGGCCGGAGAGCGAAGAAACGTTGGTGATGCCGCAGGCCAGTTCATGCAACGTGGTCTTGCCGAGCACGACGGCGCCGGCTGCGCGCAGGCGGCGCACGACCTCGGCATCGCGCTGCGGCTGGCGGTCGGCCAGCGCCAGCGAGCCGGCGGTGGTGGGCATGCCCGCGGTATCGATGTTGTCCTTGAGCAGGATGGGAATCCCGTGCAGGGAGCCCAGCGGCGCGGCGCGTTGCCTCTCTATATCCCGCGTGGCGGCCTCGGCCAGCGCATGGCCGTTCAACGCGAGAACCGCGTTGAGCGCTGGTCCGGCCTGGTCATGAGCCGCGATGCGCGCCAGGTAGGCGCGCACCAGGTCCATGGCGCTCAGGCTGCCGGCCGCCATGGCCGTCCGCAGCTCGGCGATGCCGCGGCCAAAGACCGGGTCGTTGCCCGGTAAAGGGCCTGCCTGCAGGCGCGGCGCGTTCATCGGAAGTGGCACGCCACCCACTGTTGTCCCGCCTCGGGGTCGCCGGACCTTTGCGTCAAGGCAGGCTGTTGCTCCTTGCAGACCGGCTGCGCCAGGGGACAACGCGTATGGAAGCGGCAGCCGCTGGGCGGATTCGCGGGGCTGGGCGGATCGCCTTGCAGCAGCTTGCGCTGCGCCGGCTTGTGGGGATCAGGGACCGGCACCGCGGACAGCAGGATCTCGGTATAGGGGTGCAGCGGACGCGAGAACAGCGTGTCGCGGTCGGCGACCTCGACGATGCGGCCCAGATACATCACCGCGACCCGATGGCTGATGTGGCGCACCACGGCCAGGTCGTGGGCGACGAACAGGTAGGCGATGCCCATCTCTTGCTGCAGGTCCATCAGCAGGTTGATCACCTGCGCCTGCACCGACACGTCCAGCGCGGACACGGGCTCGTCGCACACGATCAGCTTGGGCCGCAAGGCAAGCGCGCGCGCGATGCCCAGGCGCTGCCGTTGGCCGCCGGAGAACTCGTGGGGAAACTTCTTCATCGCCTCCGGACGCAGGCCGACCTTGGAGAACAGCCAGGCGATCTCGTCGCCGCGGGCGCGGCCGCCTGCGACGGGAAAGTTCTGCAGCGGTTCACCGACGATGTCGCCCGCCGTCAGGCGGGGGTTGAGCGACGCGTACGGGTCCTGGAAGATGATCTGCATGTCGCGCCGGCGGCTGCGCATCTGCTCGGCCGAAAGCGCCAGGATCTCTTCGCCTTCCAGCCGCACCGATCCCGAGGTCGGCTGGATCAGCCGCAGCACCGACTTGCCGGTAGTGGTCTTGCCGCAGCCGGACTCGCCCACCAGCGCCAGGGTCTCGCCCTTGGCCACGGAGAAGGACACGCCGTCCACGGCCTGGATGACCTTGCGGCGCGGTTTGAACCAGCCGCCCGCGCCGGGATAGTGCATCTTCAGGTCGCGCACGTCCAGCAAGGGCGTGGCCGGGGCGGCGGGCTCGTTGCGGGCGCTCATGCTTGGACTCCTGTGAAGGCGGCGCCGGGCGCTGCCGAAGCCGCAGCCTGCGGCGCGGGTTGCGCGGCGACGCGCGCCGCTTCGTGGCAGGCCACCACGTGGTCGCTGCCATGTTGCATCAGTTGGGGCGCTTCGGTACGGCAGCGCTCGGTGGCATAGGCGCAGCGCGGCGCAAAGCTGCAGCCTTTGCCCAGCTCGCTGGGCGCGGGCACCATGCCGGGGATCTCGGCCAGCCGCTGCTTCGAGGAGTTCATCGATGGCATCGACGCCATCAGTGCCCGCGTGTATGGGTGCATGGGGCGGTCGAACAATTCGGCGACGGGCGCCTCCTCGACCTTGCGGCCTGCATACATCACGGCCACGCGGTCACAGCATTCGGCCACCACGCCCAGATCGTGGGTGATCAGCACGATGCCCATCCCCAGGCTCTGCTGCAGGCTGCGCAGCAGGTCCACGATCTGCGCCTGGATGGTGACGTCCAGCGCCGTCGTGGGTTCGTCGGCGATCAGCACTTCGGGGTTACAGGCCAGGGCCAGCGCGATCATGACGCGCTGACGCATACCGCCGGACAGCTGGTAGGGATACTCATGCACGCGCCGCTCGGGTTCGGCGATCTGCACCAGGCGTAGCATGTCCTCGGCGCGGCGATAGGCCTCGCGGCGGCCGAGCTTCTGGTGAACCATTACCGTCTCCGCGATCTGCCGGCCGACCGTCAGCACGGGGTTCAGCGAGGTCATCGGCTCCTGGAAGATCATCGAGATCCGGTTGCCGCGGATCTGGCGCATCTGCTTTTCGGTCAGGCCCAGCAGGTCGGTGCCGCGATAGCGGATCTGGCCGCCGGCATAGCGCCCGGGGGGCGTCGGAATCAGCCGCAGGATGGACAGCGCGGTGACGCTCTTGCCGCAGCCGGACTCGCCGACCACGCCCAGCGTGCGGCCTGCCCGCACCTGGTAGGACACGCCGTCCACGGAACGCACGGTGCCGGAAACGGTATCGAAGTAGGTGCGCAGGTTGTCGATTTCGAGCAGCACGTCGCCAGGGGCGACGGCGGCGGGAGAGATTGCCATGACGTGCTCCTAGCGTTGGTTGGTCAGGCGGGGGTCGAGCGCGTCGCGCAGGCCGTCGCCCATCAGGTTGATCGCCAGCACGGTGATGGCCAGCAGGATGCCGGGATACAGGATGGTGTAGAACGCCACCGCCACGTAGTTGCGGGCGTCGGCCATCATGTTGCCCCAGCTGGGAACCTGGGCCGGCACGCCTACGCCCAGGAACGACAGCACGGCCTCGGTGAGCACCGCGGTGGCGGCGATGAAGGTGGCCTGCACCACCAGCGGCGTGACCATGTTGGGCAGCACGTGGCGGCGCAGGATCACAGGCAGGCGTGTACCCACGGCATGGGCGGCCTCGACGTAAAGCTGCTCGCGCAGCGTCAGCGCCAAGGACCGGACCAGGCGCACCACGCGCGGCACTTGCGGAATCGCGATGGCGATGATTACCGTGGTCAGGCTGGCGCGGATCACCGCCATCAGGGCGATGGCCAGCAGGATGTCGGGGATGGCCATCATGCCGTCCATGATGCGCATGATGATGGCGTCGGCCCAGCGCACGAATCCCGCTACCAGGCCCAGCACCACGCCGGCCGCGGTGGCGACCAGAGCCACCACGATGGCGACTACGAGGGACACGCGGCCGCCCCAGACCACGCGGCTGAAGACGTCGCGGCCCAGCGCGTCGGTGCCGAAGTAGTGCTCGGCCGACGGCGGCTTCATGCGTTGCAGCGGATTGATGCTGATGGGGTTGTGCGTGGCGATCCAGGGCGCGGCGAGCGCCAGGCCCGCCACGATCAGCAGCAGCGCCAGGCCCAGGATCAGGGTGGGATGCTTGCGTATCCAGCGCCAGCGGCGGCCGCTGGCGCTCAGCGCTTCGTGCAGCACGATGGGCGGGCTGGTGGAAATCGAACTATCTGACATGATTTCTTCCTGCGGCGGCTCAGTAGCGGATGCGGGGATCGAACAGCCGGTAGCTGAGGTCGATCAACAGATTGATCAGCACGTAGGTGCCGGCAGACAACAGCAGCACGCTCTGGATCACCGGGTAGTCATGGTGCTGGACCGCGTCGATCACCAGCCGGCCGATGCCGGGGATGGCGAACACCGTCTCGGTCACGACCACGCCGCCGATCAGCAGCGCGATGCCCACGCCTACCGTGGTGGCGATGGGAATGGCGGCGTTGCGCAGCGCATGTTCCAGCACCGGCAGCACCGCCAGGCCCTTGGCGCGTGCCGTGCGGATGTAGTCCTCGTGCAGCACTTCGACCACCGTGGCACGGGTCATGCGGGTGATCAGCGCGATGTACACCAGCGCCAGGTTGATACAGGGCAGGGTCAGGTTGCGCAGCCAGGGGACGATGCCCTCGGACAGGCTGACGTAACCCTGCACCGGCAGCCATTGCAGCTTGATGGCGAAGCCGTAGATGAGCAGGTAGCCCACCAGGAACACCGGCACCGAGAACGCCAGCACCGCGAACAGCATGACCAGGCGATCGATCCAGGTGCCGGCCCGGTAGGCGGCCAGCACGCCCAGCGGCACCGCCACGATGATGGACACCAGCATCGTGAGCGCGGCGATCGACAAAGTGGGTTCCACCCGCTGCGCCAGCAGCTGCGTCACGGGCACGTGGGTGAAGATGGACGTTCCCAGATCGCCCTGCAGCAACTTGCCCGCCCACAGCCCGAACTGCCGCCACAGCGGCTCGTCCAGGCCCAGCGCCACGCGCAGTTTGGCGATGTCTTCCGCGGAGGCGAAGTCCCCGGCGATGAGCGCCGCCGGGTCGCCGGGCGACAGGTGGATCAGGAGGAAGACGATCACCGCCACCACTGCCATGACAGGCACGATGGCGAGTACTCGCCGGATGATGTAACCCATGGTGGTCTCGCGTATCGATTGGGCTGGCGGCGGACTACTTGTCCAGCACCCACAGGTTGGGCAGGCTCCAGATCTTGTCCGCGTTCTTCAGGCTGTTGTGCGAGGCGAACGCGCGCGAGTACTGGCCCACCGAGATTGCGGGGAAGGCTTCATAGGCGCGCTCCTGGAACAGGTCGAGCACGCGCTTGCGCTCGTCCGAGCTGGTTGCCGCGATCCACTGGGCGCGCAGTTCGTCCAGCTTCTTGTCGCAAGGCCAGCCCGGCAGGCTGTTGCCGCACACCGCGCCCAGATAGGTGTTGCTGATGGGCGAGTCGACGTTGAACTCGGAAGCGGCCGACAGGAAGATGTTCCAGCCGCCCTTGTCAATGGGCTCCTTGCGGGCGCGACGGGCGGTCAGCGTGGCCCAGTCCATGGACTGGATGTCGAGATTGACGCCGATGTCCTGCAGCGCCTGGATCGCGACCAGCGTGGCGGAGTTCAGGTAGGCCAGGTCCGTGGGCAGCAGGATCGCGAGCGGCTCGCCCTTGTACCCGGCTTCGGCCAGCAGCTTCTTGGCCAGGGCGGGGTCGGGCTTGGCGTAAGGCGCCGCGCCGGCGGCCGTGTCATAAGGCCCGCCGCAGATGAAGACCGTGGCGCAGTACTTCATGCGCAGGTCATCGGGGTAGCCCATGGCGGCGGTGAACTTGTCCTGGTCCACCAGGTGCGCAACGGCCTGGCGCGCCTTCTCGTTGTTGAAGGGCGGCATGGACTGGTTCAGGATGATGTAGCCCTGGGCGCGTTCCATCACGCCGATCTTGACGTTCTTGTTGCCGCGCAAGGCGTCGATGTAGTCCGCTGGCGCCTGCTCGATCATGTCGACTTCACCATTGGTCAGCGCGGCCGTGGCGCTGTTGGAGTCGGGCAGCACGCGCCATTCCACGCGCGGGATGTGCGGGGTCTTGTTGCCCGCCAGGCCGTCAGCCTGCGCCTTGGGGCCGACGTAGTTGGGATTCTGCTC
The DNA here is from genome assembly GCF_017355315.1 of Achromobacter sp. SD115. NCBI lineage: Bacteria > Pseudomonadati > Pseudomonadota > Betaproteobacteria > Burkholderiales > Alcaligenaceae > Achromobacter > Achromobacter sp. SD115. The sequence continues at coordinate 130,775 of NZ_JADIJM010000018.1, forward strand.
GAACACGATCTTGCTGCCGGGCACCCATTCGGCGCGTTTGAAGACGTAGGGGCCGGAGCCGACGACCTCGGTCAAGGGCCGGTCGGCGGGCAGCGAGGCCAGGCGCTTGGGCAGGATGAACGCGGGGTAGCTGGACACCTTTGCCAAGCCATCGAGCACCAGGTCGAACGGCTGGTCCAGCGTCAGCTTGAAGGTGCCGTCGTCCACGGCTTCCCACTTGCCGCCGGCGCGCGTGATGGCCTGGCCGATGTTGTCGCGCGCGGACCAGCGCTGCAAGGACGCGACCACGTCGGCGGTGGTCAGCGCCTGGCCGTCGCTGAACTTCAGGCCGGGCAGCAGGGTGAAGGTCCAGGTCTTCTTGTCATCGCTGGCCGAGTACTTCTCGACCATCTGCGGCTGCGGCTTGCTGTGCGAGTCCATCGCGAACAGCGTGTCGTACACCATGTAGCCGAAGTTGCGCGTGATGTAAGCGGTGGTGAAGGTCGGGTCCAGCACCTTCAGGTCGGCGTGCGGCACGATGCGCAGGGTCTTGGCCTGCTGCGCATGCGCCGGTGCGGCGCCAAAGGTGAAGGCCAGGCCGAGCGTGGCCGTCGAGAACAGGCAAAGCAGGCGTTTTTTCATCGCGCTAGGCTCCCATCGTGTTGGTGGATGCGCCGGCGTCCGTGCGCCGGCAGGTTCTTAGAGCGGCCACTTGGGCAGCCGGATGTTGCGATACGTGAGCGTCTTCCAGTCGGGCGTGGCGACGCCTTTGCCGCCGACATAAATGATGTGGCGCGCGACTTTCGAGAACGAAGCATGGAAATGCTGGGCTGACTTGACCACCACGATTTTCTTGGAAGCAAGATCGCAGCCCAGCTGCGTGAACAGGTCCATGTTGATGGCCTGGTTGCGCAGCGAGGTCAGCAGGATCTCGATGCCCTGGGTCTCGACCAGCGCGCAGTCGCCCATGGCCGCCGGCGCGCCGGACAGGCCCGTCATGATCATGTCGGCCTTGATGGCTTTGACCGTGCAGCGCAGATCCAGCGGATCGCCGGACAGCGGGCCGACCTTGCCGCCGATGCGCAGGTCCAGCTCCGCGCCGGGGCCGGCGTCGAAGGCGATGCGCGCCGCCACCGGGTCCCACATGGGGCCCAGCGCTGCGTTCGCCACGCCGCGTTCCAGCATGCGGCTCAGGACAAACGTGGCGTCGCCCGGGGCGCCGCTGCCGGGATTGTCCGGGCGGTCGGCCAGCACCACCGGACCCTCGTCGAAGGCCAGCGCTTCATCTAGCGCCTGGTCCACGCTGCGGTAGGGCACCATGAGCTGCTCGCGCATGCCGATGAGTTCATCGGCCAGGCGACGGGCCAGGGCTTGGGCGCGGGCGGCATCGCCATCGGCGTAGACCAGCACCTTGGTGCCCATCTCCGGCACGTCGCCGGTAGCGAAGCCTTGCGCGGCCGAGATCGACAGGATGCCGTCGCGGCCTTCCAGCGCCTTGATGCGGCTGACGAAGCCTTGGGCCGGCTCGCGGGTGGTGTGCATGGGCACGATCATGTCGCAGTCGATCAACGCCGCGACGGGCCGGGTGCGGCCGGCCTGCGCGTCCAGGCACAGCGTCAGCAGGTCTTCCGCGCGTTCGCGGATGTCGGTGTGCGGATATTCCTTGAACAGCACCAGCACCGTGGCCTGTTCCACCATCAGCGGACTCAGATGCGCGTGCGGATCCAGTTCGGCTCCCACCACCACGCCGGGGCCGACGATCTCGCGCACGCGGCGCAGGATGTCGCCTTCGCAGTCGTCGTAGCCGTCGGCCACCATGGCGCCGTGCAGGCCCAGCAGCACCATGTCCACCGGCAGCGCCGCGCGCAGGTCGGCCAGGATCTGGTCGCGCAGCGTCTCATAGGCGGCGCGCGTGGTCGTGCCGCCTGGCTGCGCGGATGTGACCAGGCCTTCGGCCAGCGTCCAGCCGGCCTCGCGGCCGCGCTGGCGCGCCACGTAGAGCGGCGCGCCCGCAAAGGTCACAGTGTCGGGATGCGTTCCCGCCGGATAGTAGTCGCGGTCCTGGAAGGCGGCCAGGCTGGTGGGCATGGGCGCGAAGGTGTTGGTTTCCGTGCCCAGGCCGGCGCTGAAGATCTTCATGCCCGGGCCTCCGGACAGGATGCTGCGTGCGCCGCGACGCGCGCGGCGGTCCAGTACGACGACATAGTTTTCCCCTTGTATGGATCGGATGTCCGTCACTGCCGCCACACCAAAAGGGGCACTGCGCTCCGTACCGCGGATGATCGGCGGCACACCAGCGCGGCACAAATAGCTAACGAGCGCCCATGGATAACCCAAGGTTATGGTGTGGGATTTTTCGGGGGAAATCGCGGCGAAAAGCGCGCAGATCGGCTGCTTTTAAGGGAAAACGATAGGGCGGGCGGAACCCGCCGCGCGCCCATATGAAAGGTTATGGACAGTTCATGATTTGGAATTTGTAGGCTCGCGCAGGCCGGACCAGAATCAGGACTTGAACGGAGCCCATGCCTGGCGCGCGGCCCGCTGCCTTTCAATTCTTCCACCCCCGAACCGCGCGGCGCGCCGCGCCCTGGAGCCGCTTCCATGCGCATATTCACCGGCGCCCTTGCTACGGAAACCAACACCTTTTCGCCCTTGCCTACCGGACTCGCCGCGTTCAAGTCGCGCGAGTACCTGCCCGGCGGTACGCATCCCGATCACATGACGTTCTACGCCGGCCCGCTATGGGCCGCGCGCCGGCGCGCCGCGGACGGCGGGTGGACGCTGATTGAAGGGCTGGTGGCATCCGCGCAGCCTGGCGGCACGACCACGCGCGCCGCCTATGAGACGCTGCGCGACCAGATCCTGGCCGACCTGCGCGCGGCGCTGCCGGTGGACATGGTGCTGCTGGGCCTGCACGGCGCCATGGTGGCCGATGGCTACGACGACTGCGAAGGCGACATCCTGCGCCGCGTGCGCGAGATCGTCGGCCCCGGCGTGGTGGTGGGCGCCGAACTGGACCCGCACGCGCATCTCACACCGCTGATGGTGGAACAGGCCACGGTACTGGTGCTGTTCAAGGAGTATCCGCACACCGATGTGCTGGAGCGCGCCGAGGATCTGCTGACGCTGTGCCTGGACGCGCAGGCCGGCCGCACCCGGCCCGTGGCGGCGTTGATCGACTGCGACATGATCGTGCCCATGCACACCACCCGCGAACCGGCCCAGGGCTTCGTCAGCCGCATCAAGGCGCTGGAAGGCCGCGACGGCATTCTCTCGATCTCGGCGGCGCAAGGCTTTGCCACCGGCGACGTGCCAGAGATGGGCACCAAGGTGCTGGTCTACGCCGATGGGGATGCCGCCCGCGCCCAGGCCCTGGCACGCCGTCTGGCCGATGAACTCATCGGCATGCGCGAACAGCTGATGGTGCCCTACCGCAGCGTGGACCAGGCGCTGGACGAAGCCCTGGCCTTGGGCGGCGGTCCGGTGGTGCTGGCCGACCGTTCGGACAATCCCGGCAGCGGCGCGGCCGGCGACTCGACCTATCTGCTGGCCAGGATGCGCGAGCGCGGCATACGCAATGCCGCCATCGGTCCCCTGTGGGATCCGGTGGCGGCGCGCATCGCCTTCGACGCCGGCCCCGGCGCGGAGCTCGACCTGCGCATCGGCGGCAAGGTCGGGCCCCTGTCCGGCAGCCCGGTGGACGCGCGCTGCCGAGTCGTATCCACGCATGCCGACATGTATATGACGGGAAACTCCGATACCCGCATCGCGCTGGGCGATTGCGCGCTGGTCGACGTGGACGGCATCCTGGTCGCGCTGGTGTCGCTGCGCACCCAGGCCTATCACACCGACCTCTTCACTCAGTTGGGTTGCGACTTGAAGGCGCAACGCCTGATCGTGGTGAAGTCCGCGCATCACTTCCATGCCAGGTATGCGCCGCTGGCCAAGGCGGTGCTGTATGTGGCCGCGCCCGGTTCCGCCAGTCCCGACTGGAGCAGCCTGCCTTACCGCAAGGCGAGGCTGCCGAAGTGGCCGATCGCGTAGCAGCGAAGAAGTGGACCGATTGTCCCTTGCCGCTTGCTGGATAGGCATTGCCGGGAAGCCAATCCCTGCGCCTACCTGATCAGCGGCATGCCGCGCACGCTCTGGCTGTCGGTATCGACGGACTTCTAGCGCGCCGTCTCACCACCTGTGCTGGTAGGTCAGCGTCAGCACGGCTCCCGCGGCAGGGAGCCGGCTGGTGTTGGTGTTGCTGCGCATGAGTTGGCTATATAGCGGGTAGTAGTCGCGGTTGAAGAGGTTTTCGACACCGAGGATGAAGGTATTCCGCGGGTTGGGCTGATAGCGGCCCATGAGATCCACGGTGAAGTAGCTGCTGACGTCCCTGCGGCCGAAGCTCTCCTTGCCATCAAGGCGGTAGTCCTTGGCGCCGAAATAGTTGGCCTGCACGCGGCCGTTCCAGCGTTCGTTTGGCCGGTATTGCAGATAGGCCGTCAGCTTGAGCGGCGGAACGCGGTAGCCGGTCATGCCCTGCCAACTGCCGCCATCCGGCTGCTCGCGGCCCTTCATCCAGGTGAAGGTGCCGCCGGCGCCCCACTTCTCGTCGTCAGTGGTGGTGTCGATGGTGCCTTCGACGCCGTAGATGCGTTCCTCGGTGCGGGTCAGGATCAGTCCGTTGTTGAAGCTCTGCACGTCGCCGAGCTTCGAGGTGGTGTAGAACACGGCCAGGGATGCCGACGTGTTGCCCGCGCCGCCGCGCCAGCCGAGTTCGTAGTTGTTGGTCTTGACCGGCTGCAGGTCCGACGAGCCGATGTCGAAGCCCGGGCGCGCGTTGCGCATCTGGACGCCGATGTCGGGCAGTTGGAAGCCCTGGCTGAAGTTGGCGTAGAGTTCCTGGCCGCGCACCGGGGCGTACGCGACGCCGACGTTCCACAACAAGGCGTCGTAGTTGACGGATCCTCCTTGCACCGAGGCCGGGGAGGGTACGCGCAACTGCGACAGGGGCACGAAATCTCCGAACCTGGCGGACGCGTACTCGTAGCGCGCGCCGCCCTGCACCGACCATTGCTCGTTGAAGCGATGTTCGAGCTGTGCGAACAGGCCCGTGCTGCGTGAGGTCAGTTCGGGCATGTAGGTCAAGCTGCCGATCTTGTTGAACACGCGTCCGCCGCTGCGGTCGTAGGCAGCGGGATCGAAGATATCGATCGGCATGTCGCTGCGTTCCTGATTGAAGTCCGCGCCCCAGAGCACCTTGGATTGCTTGCCCAGCGGCGTGTCCACGGTCAGGCGGCTGCCGAATACCTTGGTGTTCTGCGTAACCTGGTCGACGTTGTTGCCGCGCGTGACGACGGCGCGCGCATCGAAGGGCGTGAACCGGGTGAAGTAGTCGCGGTAGTACATCTGGGCCGTGACCTTGCTGCCCAGCACGTCCAGGTGCTCGTATTCCAGGTTCAACAGCGTGTTGCGGATCTGGTTCTGGTCGGCCAGCTGCAGGCCGTTCATGGGCAGGGCCCGCGCCGATCCCGGCGGCAGGCGGCCCACGGAGGGATCCGAGGTGTAGTCGGAATCCTGGTCCGCGTTGTAGTAGCTGGCGGAGAGCTGCAGGCGCTGCTGCTCGTCGATGCGCAATCCCAGCTTGCCGCCCAGGCTGTAGATGTTGGAGTCGAACAGGTCGCCCTGGCTGGGCTCGGGCGCGATGCGCCTGCCTTTTGCGTCATACGAGGCGCCGTTGTGGCGCGCGCCCAGGTCCAGGGAATAGTCCACCATGCCCTGGCTGCCCGCGAAATACTGCTGCAGCTGTCCGCCCAGACCGTCGGCACGCAGCCGGCTCAAGGGGCTGACGGCCGTCACCGTGGTTTCGGACACCGTCTCGCCGCCGGCCGGCCGGGTGGTGATCGAGACAATGCCGCCGGTAGCCCCGGCGCCGTAGATCGAACTGCTGCCGCGCAGCACCTCGACCCGTTCAATGGTGGCCGGGTTGATGTTCGCCAGGTTGCGCGACGAGTCGCGGTTGGTGTTGAGGGGGATTCCGTCGACCAGCACCAGCACGCCGCGGCCGCGCAGCGTCTGGCCGTAATCCGTCATGGTGCGGCTGGAATCGGCCATGCCGGGTACGGTCTTGGAGAGTATGGTGGCCAGGCTGTCGGAGCCGGTGCGCAGTTCCTGCAGGGCGTCCCGCTCCAGCACGATGGTTTGCTGCACGGGGCTCACCAGATTGCTCGCCGTGCGCGACGCGGAGATTTCGATGGGCGCCATGACCTGCGGCTGGCCGGCGTTTTCCGCTTCGATGATGGTCGCGGCGCCATCCTGGCGCACGCGCAAGGCTTGGCCTTTCAGCAGGGCAGAGAGCGCCTGCTGCGGCGTCATCGTGCCCGAGACGGCTTGCGCCTGCATACCCGCGACCGTCTGCGGCGCATAGAAAATCTGCAAGCCATGGGCCTGGGCCAGGCTGCGCAACGCCTGGTCCAGCGATTGCGCGGGCATGTCGATCGCCACGGGCGCGGCCTGCGCCCAGGCGCCCGCCGATCCCGCCATCAGCAACGCTGCAAGCACCGTATTCCTCAGGCCCTGCATCCGCGCGCGCCTTCCCCATTTTTTGCGATTCACTTCCTGTGCTCCTGAATCATGCTGGCGGGCACCATGCCCGCTTGGTTATCAGGAAGAAGACGCAATACGCGGAAAATACCTGAATGGTCTGGCGGCCTTTTTTGTAACAGAGGGGGCGCGTCAGCGGGCGACGATTTCCACCCGGCCGTCGGACTGGCGGCGAACCTCAACGGGCAGGATGTGCGGCAGCGCCGTCAGAAAGGCATCCGTGTCCGCGGTCTGGAATACGCTGGTCAGGCGCAACTGTTCCAGCCCCTGGCGGGGCGCCAGGACGATGGGATGCTGCCGATAGCGCGAGACGTCGCGCACGGCGCTGGCCAGATCCGTATCGGTGAACACAATCTGGCCCTGGCGCCAAGCCAGGGCGGCCGGCACGGAATCGGCCTGCGCCTGGCCGGCACGTCCGCCGGCGTCGATACGAACCGCAAGGCCGGCCGTGACCGACACGGGGGCGCTGTCCTGCGTACCTGTTACCTCGACCGAGCCGGATTCCACCACCACCCGCACCTGGTCTTGGTCGCGGCGCACGTCGAAGCGGGTGCCGGTCACTTTGGCGCTGCCCAGCCCAGCATCCACCACGAAAGGCCGGGCCGCGTCTTTTTCAACGGCAAACAAGGCTTCTCCCTCTTGCAGGAAGACCCTGCGCAGGGTGCCGTCGAAACGGACCTGTAGCAGGCTGCGGCTGTTCAATTCGGCGATGGATCCGTCCGGCAGCGTGATGGTGCGTCGTTCTCCAGCAGCCGTGCGGTACTCCGTCGCAGGCGTGCCGCGTTGCCAGATTCCTATTGCGATCGCCGCCGCCAGTACGCACAGGCCCAGTCCCAAGGCCTGCCGCCGTGCCGGCCTTGCGGCACGCCGCGGCGGCTCGGCCAGGGCGCGCAAGCGCGCTTCGGGGATGGTGTCGGCCGCCTGCCAGATGGATTCCAGCATCCGGTACTCGGCGGCGTGGCGCGGATCCGCCGCCAGCCAGGCATCGCGCTCTGCCTGCGCGGCGGCATCCCATGCACCGCCGTGCGCGCGCGCAAACCAGCGCGCCGCTTCGTTGCGGACGGGATCGGCGCTGGAGGCGGACGCCGGCAAGGGCGGATTGTCAGTTCGGGGCATAAGCGCCCAGCCGTTCCCGCAGATGCAATGCGGTACGAATCATGTATTTCTCGACCATGTTCTTGCTCAGGCCCATGCGTTGCGCGATCTCGGCCTGTGTCAGGCCTTCCAGGCGCTGCCAGACGAACACCTGGCGGCACTTGAGCGGAAGCTCGGCCAGCGCCGCTTCCAAGGCCTGGCTCAATTGCCCGGTGCGGACCTGGGCCAGCGGATCCCCGAGGGTACTGGGATGGCCGGCTATGGTATCAAGCGGGACCCATTCGTGCCCGTCGGTCCGCCGGAAGTTGTCGACGGCCATGTTGCGCGCCGCCTGATGCAGGTAGGCGCGCGGCTGCGTCACGCGATCGGGGTCGGTCTCCAGGCATTTCACCAGGGCGTCGTGAGCGAGATCGCGCGCGGCATCGCGACAGCCCAGCTTCCGGGTCCAGACCGCAAGCAGCTCTTCGTAGTAGGCCAGGAAGCCTTGCGAACGGGGGGGACGTGATGACATGGCGCGGGGTCGGCTGGGCTTGCATGGTAATGCTTTTTATTTGCATTGCAAAGCGAGCCGACCGCGGCGCCCCGGCCTGGCAGCCGGATGCCAGGTTTGCGACGATGCTTACCCGGGACCCTGTGGCGCCCGCTCAAGCTCCAGCATGGCCAGCAAGCCGATGATCAGCGCCTGCATGCCCTGATCCAGTTCCTCTTCCATCTCGGATTCTTCCGCCGCCCGGTCCGCGTCAACCACCGGCTCCAGCCCGGCGACTGAATACACCGTGTCGGCGACCGCCATGCCGTGGAAGGCCACGGTCGCCAGCAGGATGCGGGACTGCTCCCGGGAAATGCCGTAGGCATCGGCGATATGGCGCTGTTGCCCGGTGATTTTCGCGAGCATGGACGGGGTGGCCGCCAGCCTGCGGATCACATAGGGCGTCACGCCTGGATGCGCCTTGACGAATTCCCGCACGGACGCGGCGAACAGGGTCAGGTACTGCTTCAATTCGCCGCGCTCGTTGCTACAGGCTTGCGGAATCTGCCAGCGGCTGAAGATCTCTTCGGCGACCAGGCGCTTGAGTTCTTCGAGGCTGGGCACGTGCTTGTACAGCGCCATATGGCTGACGCCGAGCGCCGCCGCGAGTCCGACGAAGGTGATGTTCGGCAGGCCCATCGCAATGCCGGCGTCGGCAATCCGCTCCCGGGTGATGGTGGGAGGGCGTCCCCGCGCCGGGCGGCGCTCTGGCGGTGTCATGGCTGTTCCTGGTTCCGTGGGGTCATTCATTCCACACTTTAACCCGGCCCGATTTATTTAGTTTATTGGTATGCAACTAATTTGAGAAATTAGTTTATAGTGATGCAAATAATTATCACCAACATCTGAGCACTTCGATTTCATGAGCAGTTCTGGAGCAGCCGCGGCCAAGCCTGCAAAGCCCGGCCCGCTAGGCCTGGTGCTGGCCCCCATACGCGGGCAATTAATGGCGGCCGCAGCGCTGGCCGCAGTGGGCACCATGCTCACGTTGGTGCCGCTGGCAGGGATTGCGCACATCGCCAGAGTCGTCTTCGCCGGCCTCGGCGCCGGGGACTCCGCATCCGCGCAAGCCTGGACCGATATCGGATGGACGGTCATCGCCAGCGTCGCGTGCATGTTCGCGGGCATGGGGCTGATCTCGGCAGGCGAGCTGACCGCCCATCTGGCCGACAACCGCCTCACGCACCGCCTGCGCATGGCCGCGGCGCAGCGGCTGGCCCGGGTGCCGCTGGGCTGGTTCACCAGCAAGGCGTCGGGCGAGGTCAAGCAGGCGATGCAGGACGACATTGGCACGCTGCACAGCTTGACCGCCCATTTTTATACGGCAGTGGGACGCGCCGCGGGCGCCATCGTCATTTCGGTTGCTTACCTGTTCGCGCAGGACTGGCGCATGGCGCTTGCGGCACTGTTGCCATTTCCCGGCTTCTTCCTGTTCCTGCGCCGGGCCATGAAGGCCGGAGGGGCGAACATGCAGGAGTTCGTCGAGCGGCTTGGGCGCCTGAACGGGGCAACGGTGGAGTTCGTAGGCGGCATTCCCGTGGTCAAGGCGTTCGGCGACGCGGGCAAGGCGCATCGCGGCTATCGCGAGGCCGTCGATGCTTTTGCCGAAGCCTTCGCCAGCTTTACCCGTCCGCTGGTGGCGGCGATGGGCCATGCCCACGCCATGATCGCGCCGGTCACGGTACTGGGCGTGGTACTGGGCTTTGGCACCTTGTTCGTCGGCGTGGGCTGGATGGCGCCCGTGGACCTGTTGCCGTTCGCGCTGGTGGCGCCGGGAATATGTGCTCCGCTGTTGTTGCTGCACACGCTGCTGCACGACCTGGGTAGCGCCGCGGGCGCGGCACAGCGCGTGCAGGCCCTGCTGGAGACTCCCGTGCTGGAACCGCTGGCGTCCGGGCAGGCGCAAATCCCCGAGGGCCATGAAGTCCGGTTCGAGAACGTGGGCTACTCCTATGGCGGGGAGCGCCGGACGCTGTCCAACATCAATTTCACGCTGGAGCCCGGCACGGTCACGGCCATCGTCGGTCCCTCAGGCGCGGGCAAATCCACCCTGGCGCGCCTGCTGCTGAGATTCTTCGACCCCGATGAAGGGCGCATCACGCTGGGCGGCGCCGACCTGAGGCGGATCGAGAGCGCGCAGCTCTACCGGCGCATCGGCTTCGTGCTGCAAGAGGTGCGCCTGATTCATGCCAGCGTGCGCGACAACATCGCGCTGGGCCGGCCGTCCGCCACCCAGCAAGAGATCGAGGACGCCGCGCGAACCGCCAATATCCATGAACGCATCCTGGCGTTGCCGCGCGGCTACGATTCGGTGATCGGGGAGGACGCGCAGCTCTCCGGCGGCGAACTCCAGCGCGCCAGCATCGCGCGCGCCGTGCTGCTGGATCCTCCCGTGCTGGTGCTGGACGAGGCCACGGCGGCGGCCGACGCCGGCAACGAGATGGCGGTCCAGGGCGCGCTGTCGCGCTTCGCCCGGGGGCGCACGGTGATGGTGATTGCGCACCGGCTGGACACGGTGATGCACGCCGACCGGATCCTCGTGGTCGAGGACGGCGTCATCGTCGAGCAAGGCAGGCATGAACAATTGCTGGCGCAAGGCGGCTGCTATGCCCGGCTGTGGGCGCAGGGCGGCTATGCATCCTCCGAAGTAAGCGGGGAGGCGTCATGCTGAAGACCTTCATGCTGCTGCTCGGCAAGGATGCGTACGTCCTGCGCCGTTACGTCTGGATGGCCATCGCCTACGGCGTGTTGTGCGGACTGACGATTACGGCGCTGGTGCCGCTGCTCACGCATCTGCTTGAAGGAAACGTGAAGGCGGCCGCGCCGTGGCTGGCCGCGCTGTTGGCCGGAGTGGCGCTGTGCTGGGGCCTGCGCCGCCGTGTGGAGCGGGCCGGCGTGCGGGTCGGCGTCGCCATTCTGCAGGACGCCCGCCATCGTCTTGGCGACCATGTGGCAAGCCTGCCGGTGGGCTGGTTCACGGCGGCGAACACGGCGCGCCTCGGGCATCTCGTGACGCAGGGCATGATGTCCCTGGCCCAGCTTCCCGCGCACGTCTTCACTCCCGTCATCGCCGGCGTGGTGACGCCCGCGGTGCTGGTCGCGGCACTGTTTGCGCAGCACTGGCTGCTGGGACTGATCGCCCTGGCGGCGCTGCCGCTACTGGCTGGCGTCCTGCAGTTCACGGCTAGGTTGGCGCGGCGCGCCGATGACGCCTTTCAGCGGCGCTTCGCCGACGCCAGCCAACGCATGGTCGAGTTTGCCCAGGCCCAGTCGGTGCTGCGCGCCTTCAATGGCGAGGGCGGCGGCACGCGCCTGCTCGAACAGGCCGTCGAGCAGCAGCGCCAGTCGGGTGCGCGCCTGATCTGGTTGTCGGCCGGGGCGGCCGTGCTCAACGTCTGGGCCATGCAGGCCGTCTTCGCTGTTCTGCTGATCGCCGCCGCTTGGTGGATCGACGGCATCCTGGGCAGTCCCTTGGCGGCGGGACAGATCGTGGCCGCGATCGTGTCGCTGCTGCTGGCGGTCCGCTATATCGATGCGCTGCTGGAGGTGGCCGGCTATGGCGAGGTGCTGCGCGGCGCGCGCGGCCAACTCGACGCCGTGGACGCGCTGTACGCCGTCCAGCCGTTGCCGGAGCCCGCAGCGCCGCAGGAGCCGCGCGATGCGTCGATCGAGCTGCGGGATGTGCATTTCCGCTATGCCGAGGATCAGCCCGAGGTGCTGCGCGGGGTCGATTTGCGCGTCGAACCGGGCAGCATGACCGCCCTGGTCGGCGCATCCGGCTCCGGCAAGACCACGTTGGCGCGGCTGATCGCGCGCTTCTTCGACGCGAGCCAGGGCAGCGTGCTGGTCGGCGGCGTGGATGTGCGGCAGATTTCCAGTGCGCGGCTGGCAGGCCAGATCAGCCAGGTCTTCCAGGACAACTACCTGTTCACGGGCTCCATTGCCGACAACATCCGCGCCGGCAAGCCTGGCTGCAGCGATGCCGAACTGATGCAGGCCGCCAACCAGGCGGGCTTGGCGGGCATCGCCGAGCGCCTGCCGCAAGGGCTGGACACGCCGGTGGGCGAGGGCGGTGCGCGCCTGTCCGGCGGCGAGCGCCAGCGCATCGCCGTCGCCCGCGCGCTGCTGAACCAGGCGCCGATCCTGCTTCTCGACGAGGCCACAGCGGCGCTGGACGCTGAGAATCAGGCCATCATCACTGAGACGCTGGCTCGGCTGCGCGGCCAGTGCACGCTGGTGGTGATCGCTCATCAGCTCTCCACGGTGGCGATGGCCGACCAGATCGTGGTGCTGGAGGACGGGCGGGTCGTCGAGCAGGGCACGCCCATGGCATTGCGCGCGCGCCAGGGGCGATACGCGCAATTCCTGGCGCAGCGGCAAGCCGCCAAGGGCTGGCGTATCGCCGGGGCGCGTTACTGATGCGCGCAAGCTTGTTCGGCCTGTTCATCGTGCTTTGCGGCGCGTCGCTGCTGGTGGGCGCGCGCCAGATCGCATGGCCGCAGCTGTTCTCGCTGTCGGGCGACGCCTGGCTGACACTGACGGCGAGCCGGCTGCCGCGTCTGGCGGCGGTGGTGCTGACGGGCATCGGCCTGGCCGTCTGCGGCGTGATCCTCCAGCACATCGTGCGCAACAAGTTCGTTGAACCCGCAACCTCGGGCGGACTGGACGCGGCCAAGCTCGGCATCCTGGCATCGATGCTGCTCATGCCCGCCGCCGGGACGGCGGGCCGCATGCTGTTCGCATTGGGCTTCTGCTTAGCGGCCAGCCTGCTGTTCGTGGCCATCGTCCGCCGCGTCAAATTCAAGAACACGGTGCTGGTGCCGGTGATCGGCCTGATGTACGGCGGCGTGTTGAGCGCCATGGCGGAGTTCTACGCCTATCGCAACAACATCATGCAGAGCATGCAGGGCTGGCTGCTGGGCGATTTTTCCAAGATCGTGCAGGGCAACTACGAGATCATCTACCTGATCCTGCCCATCGTCGCGCTGACCTATCTGTACGCGCACCGCTTCACCGTGCTTGGCATGGGTGAAGGCATGGCCGCAAGCCTGGGCCTGAACTATCCAGCCACCGTGGCGCTGGGGCTGCTGCTGGTGGCCGTCACCGTGTCCGCCACGGTGATCACGGTCGGCGCCATTCCTTTCGTGGGACTGGTCATTCCGAATCTGGTCGCGCTGCGCTACGGCGACAACCTGGGCCGCACCCTGCCCATCGTGGCGCTGGGCGGCGCCTCGCTGCTGCTGGCCTGCGACATCCTTGGCCGCCTGCTGATCTACCCGTTCGAAGTGCCTATCGGCCTGACCGCGGGCGGGGTGGGAGGCGTGCTGTTCCTCCTGCTGATCTTCTGGAGGCACAGGTGATGCTTGCAGCCTCCCGGCGAGCGGTGTGGATGGCGGTCATTGCATTGGCCCTGGCTTTCCTGTTCTTCCGCTCCAACTTCGACTTCGGCTACATCATCCCCAAGCGGCTCGCGCGCTTGGCGGCCATGCTCATCGGCGGCGTCTGCATTGCCTGGTCGTCCATCGTGTTCCAGACCCTTGCCGGCAACCGGATCCTGACGCCGGCCATCATGGGATACGAGGCTGTCTACCTGCTGTTCCAGTCCCTCATGATCCTGGCCATGGGAGCGCAGAGCCTGGCCCTGCTCGGCGCGAACGGCAACTTCTTCCTGTCGGTGCTGCTGATGCTGGCCTACTCGTGGATCATCCATCGCTGGCTGTTCCGCGATGGCAGGCAGAACGTGTACTTCCTGCTGCTGGTGGGGTTGGTGCTGACGATGGTGATCGGCACCTTCACGCAGTTCGTGCAGCTGAAGACCAGTCCAGGCGAGTTCTCCATGCTGCTGGGCTTCACCCAGGCCTCTTTCAACAAGGCAGAGCCCGGGCAACTGCTCGTGTCCGCCCTGATCGTCGCGGGCGTGTGCCTGGCGGGCGTCAAGAGCTTGCCGACGCTGGACGTGATCTCCCTGGGGCGCGACCAGGCCGTCTCCCTGGGCGTGGATTATCCGCGTGTCCTGCGACTGCATCTGGCGCTGATTGCGGTGCTGGTTGCAGTGTCGACCAGCCTGCTCGGACCCACGGCGTTCATGGGCATCTTCGTCGCCAACACGGCCTATGCCTTGACGCGTACGCGCAGGCACGGGGCCACGTTGTCCACCGGCTGCGCCATCGCCATTGCCATCTTCATCCTGGCGCAAATCGCGGTCGAACATCTCTTCAACTACCGCACCAGCGTAGGCATCCTGGTCAATCTGGTGTGCGGCGCGTGGTTCCTGGCGCTGATGGCGCGCTCGCGAGAAACGGCATGATCACGATCCGGAATCTCTCGAAAAGCTATGGTCCGAAGACCGTGCTGCGCGATGTGAGCCTGCAGTTTCCTGCTGGGCGGTTGACCTCGCTAATCGGTCCCAACGGCGCGGGCAAGACGACCTTGCTGATGATGGCCGCCCGCCTGCTGGAACCCAGCCAGGGCGAGGTCCTGATCGAGGGCGCCAGGGTGTCGGATATCCGCATCGGCGTTTACGCCAAGCGTGTCGCCACCCTGCGCCAGTCGCCGGACTTCAATTTGCGCCTGACGGTGGAAGAGCTCGTTGCTTTCGGGCGGTTTCCCTACAGCCGCGGCGCGTTGACGCAGGAGGACCGCCGCCTGATCGACGAGGCCATCGCATTCCTCTCGCTGCAGCCGCTGCGCGCGTCCTATCTCGACGAACTCAGCGGGGGGCAGCGGCAGATGGCGTTCCTGGCCATGACGATCGCCCAGCAGACGGATTGCCTGTTGCTGGACGAACCGCTCAACAACCTTGACATCAAGCATGCGGTCCAGATCATGCGCGCCTTGCGCCGCCTGTGCGACGAGCACGGCCGCACCGTGATCCTGGTGGTGCACGACATCAATTTCGCGGCCAGCTATTCCGACCACATCGTCGCGATGAAGGGCGGGTCGGTGCATAGCGCCGGCAGCGTGGCGCAGGTCGTGACCGAGGAGCGGCTGCGCGAGCTCTATGGGCTGGACTTCGAGATCACTCAAGGCGCGCGCGGACGTCTGTGCAACTACTTCAATCCATCAGGAGAACTGACATGATCCTCAAGCACGGACGCCGGGCATGGGCGCTTGCCCTGCTGGCCGCCGCGGCGGCCGCGATGCAGGGCTGCGGCCAGGAAGCGGCCGAATCGCCGAAGGCGGCGGCACAGCCGGCCGCCGCCAGCCCATCGGCGCCGCGCGCCTACGAAACCGTCACGGTACAGCACAAGCTGGGGACCACCGTGATCAACAAGTTGCCACAGCGCGTGGTGGCCCTGGATATGAACGAGGTGGACTTCCTCGACCAGTTGGGCGTGCCGGTCGCCGGCATGCCGAAGGACTTCGTGCCGAATTTTCTTGCCAAGTACAAGGATGCACCGGACGTGCTGGACGTGGGCGCTATCGTCCAGCCCAATCTGGAACGGGTGCACGCGGCCAAGCCGGACCTGATCCTGATCACCTCGCTGCAGGCCAACCACTACAAGGAATTGAGCGAGATCGCTCCGACCATCCACTTCGACGTGGACTACCGGGACAGCGAGGCCAATCACATCGCGATCATCAAGGACCACCTCATGACGCTGGGGCGGATCTTTGAAAAGGAAAGCCTGGCCCGCGACAAGTCCGCCGAACTCGACGCCAAGGTCCAGGAGGCGAAGCGCCTCATCCAGGACCGTCCCGAAAGAGCGCTCATCGTGCTGCACAACAACGGCGCCTTCAGTTCATTCGGCATGCAGTCGCGCTACGGCTTCATTTTCAAGGCCCTGGGCGTGAAGCCCGCCAGCCCCACCGCCGAGGCCGGCCTGCACGGCCAGCCCATCTCCAGCGAGTTCATCCAGCAAGCCAATCCCGACATCCTCTACGTGGTGGATCGCACCGCGGTGATGGAGCGCGGACCCACCTTGAACGCCGGGACCTTGACCAATCCGCTCTTGCGCCAGACCGCCGCCTTCCAGCACGGCCGTGTGGTCTTCGCCGATGCGCAAGCCTGGTACGTCATGGCCGCCAGCGTGAACTCGCTGAAGCTCATGATCGACGACGTCATCAAGGCCTACCAGAACTGAAGCCGTCCACGGATCGGGGCAAGTTGCCGGTTCATATGTAAATGATTCCCAGTCGCCTGATATCGAAGGCGACCCAAAGCTCAACTGAACGGAGCATTCCATGAGCAAACGTCGCCATAGCGGCCGCGTCGCACGTCCTTCCTTGCACGCCAGGTACGCAACCCCCGTCTTTTCCCTCAACCATCTGACCGCGGCATTGTTCGGACTGACCCTGGGCGCTGCTCCGGCAGCATGGGCCCAGCAGGCTGTCGAGGCCGGGGTGAAAACGCTGCCGGCCGTGACGGTGACCGGCCAGGCCGATGCGCCGGCCACGCCCTACGCCGGCGGGCAGGTGACCTATGGCGGCCGCGCAGGCTTTCTGGGCGACCGCGATTTCATGGATACGCCGTTCTCCGTCATCAGCTACACGGGGAAGTACATCGAGGACCTGCAAGCCCAAGACATCACCGATGTGATCGCCAGGACCGATCCTTCGGTGTTCAGCAATGGCGTGACCGGCGCCTGGAGCGAGAACTACTCGATCCGCGGCTTCAGCTCCGCCACCACCGACATCTCGTTTGGCGGCTTGTTCGGCATGGCGCCGTACTACCGGACTTCGCCGGAAATGTTCGAGCGCATCGAAGTCCTGAAAGGGCCGTCCGCCTTGCTCAACGGCATGCCGCCCGGAGGTTCTGTAGGCGGCACCGTCAACCTGGTGCCCAAGCGCGCAGGCGCGGAGCCTCTGACGCGCCTGACCGCGACCTACATGTCCGATTCGCAGTTCGGCGGACACATAGACCTGGGACGGCGTTTTGGCGAGAACCAGCAGTTCGGCTTGCGCTTCAACGGCATGTACAGGGACGGCGACGGTCCGGTCGACAACCAGAAAAAGAAGGCGCAGCTGGCCGCGCTGGGCCTGGACTGGCGCGGTGAACGCGCGCGCGTTTCCATCGATATGTATGACAGCGATGAGCGCGTGGACGGCGTGACCCGCGGTATCAACCTGGCGCCGGGCATAGGCGTGCCCAAGCCGCCCAGGCCCGAAACCCTGCTGAATCCGGACTGGGCCTACGTGAAGAACCAGGACAAGGCGGCCATGATCCGCGGCGAATTCGACGTGAGCGACAAGCTGATGGCCTACGCCGCCGTAGGCACGAGCCGGTCCGAGTACACCTACAACGGCGCCATGGTGGCGCAGGTGTTCAACGAGGCGGGCGACTATCGCACCTCGATGGGCCAGCTGAATATGAACGTGAAGAAAACATCGGGAGAGGCTGGCTTGCGGGGCAAGCTGCAGACTGGCGGCATCAAGCACCAGTGGGTGCTGAATGCCACGTACTACTCGGACAACCAGCGCGACTACGGCCGCCGGACGGTGCCTGGAGCCGACTGGGTCACCAACATCTACCACCCGGTTTGGGGGCCGGCGCCGGCCACCAGTTGGCCCCCGATTCTGCATAGCAAGACGCGCATGGTCAGCTATGGCCTGGCGGATACTTTGTCCTTCGCGGAGGACCGGGTGCAACTGACGCTGGGCGCGCGGCGGCAGGAGGTGCGGACCGACAACTACAGTGTCGCGACCGGGGCGCGGACCAGCCGCTACGACGCCAGCGCCACCACGCCCGCCGCCGCGCTGCTGATCAAGGCGACCGACAACATTTCCGTGTACGCCAACTACATCGAAGGCTTGAGCAAGGGCCAGACGGCGCCGGCCACCGCCGCCAACGCCGGGCAGCTGTTCCCCCCCTACAAGACCAAGCAGACGGAGGTTGGCATCAAGGTCGATCTGGGAGATTTCACCCATACCGTCAGCCTGTTCGAGATAAAGCGGCCCAGCAGCTATACGGACCCCGTCACCAACGTCTTCTCGTTTGGCGGCGAGCAGCGCAACCAGGGTGTGGAATGGGGCTTCTTCGGCGAGCCGATGCGCGGCTTGCGATTGATGGGCGGGGTAGCGTACATCGACCCCAAGGTCACCAAAACCGCCGTCGCCGCCAACGAAGGCAAGCAGGCCACCGGCGTTCCCAAGCTCCAGGGCAAGTTGGGCGTGGAATGGGACGTGCCGGCGCTGCAAGGCCTGACGCTGACGGCCAATGCGACTGCGGTTTCCAAGCAGTACATCAGCGCCGACAACTCGCTGTCGGTGGCGGGACGGACGACCTACGACGTGGGCGCGCGCTACGCCACCAGAGTGGCCGACCGCCCGATCGTGCTGCGAGCCGCCATCAACAATCTGACGAACAAAGCCTATTGGGGCATGCCGCAATTGTCGAGCCTGGCCCTGGGCGCGCCGCGCACCTTCATGCTTTCCGCCTCGATGGAGTTTTGACGGGGCGGGCTTCAGGCGGCCTTCGTCGCGATATCCCCGGCCTGGCGTGCAGTTTCAGCCGGGGACGCTGCTCACAGCTCATACCTGTGGTCCTGCAGCGGCACGGTGGCGTGCCAGCTGAGTTCGCGTTCGATGCGCTCGCGCAAGGCCTCGGAGGCCTCGGGCTCGCCATGGACGATAAAGACGCGCCGCGGCGCTTCATGAAAGCCGGACAGCCAGCGCATCAGTTCATCGCTGTCGGCGTGGGCCGACAGCATGGGCAGTTCGGCGACTTCGGCCTTGATGGGCGTCCACTGGCCGTAGATCCTGGTTTCGGTGGCGCCGTCGAGCAGCTTGCGGCCGCGCGTGCCGGCGGCCTGGAAGCCGGAAAAGAGCAGGGTGTTGCGGTGGTCGGTGCCAAAGGCGGCGATATGGTGCAGCACCCGCCCGCCCGTGGCCATGCCGCTGGCCGAGATGATGACCTTGGGGTAGCGGTTGGCCGACAGCGCCTTGGATTCCTCGACATCCCGCACGTAGGTTACGGCGGCGCAGGCGGCTTCGTACTCGCGCGGGGACAGCTTGTGTTCCCCTGCATGGCGGTCCAGCAGTTCGGTGGCGCTGGTCGCCATGGGGCTGTCCAGATAGACCGGGACGTTCCGCAGCCGGCCGGCCTGGCGCAGCGTCCACAGTGCGTGGATCAGGGTCTGCGCCCGCCCCACGGCGAAGGCCGGGATGACCACCGTGCCGCCGCGCTGCACGGTGCGTTCGATGACGGCGCCCAGGGCTTCGACCGGATCGGCGGGATCATGGCGCCGGTTGCCGTAGGTGGATTCGATGACGATGTAGTCGGCGCGCGGCACGGGTTCGGGATCGTGCATCACCGGATCGTCGTAGCGGCCCAGGTCGCCGGAGAACACCACGCGCATGCCGCCGATGTCGATCTGTGCGGTGGTCGCGCCCAGGATGTGGCCGGCGCGGCGCAAGGTCAGCGTCGCGCCGCCGGGCAGGGCGGTCTCCTGGTGCAGCGCCACGTCGGCAAAGCGCGTCAGCGCGCGCTCGGCGTCGACCACGCGGTAAAGCGGCAGCGCGGGTTGGTGCTTGGAAAAGCCCTTGCGGTTGGCGAAGTCCGCATCCTTTTCCTGCAGGTTGGCGCTGTCCAGCAGGATCAGCTCGGCGACGTCGCGGGTCGCGGGCGTGGCGTGGATCTTGCCCTTGAAGCCCTCTGCCACCAGCCGCGGCAGGTAGCCGCAATGATCGAGGTGGGCATGCGTCAGCACCACCGCATCGATGTCGGCCGGTGACAGGGGCAAGCTCTGCCAGTTGAGTTCCCGCAGGTTCTTCAGGCCCTGGAACAGGCCGCAATCGATCAGCAGGCGGGTGTCGGCGTGGCTTAGCAGGTGCTTGGAGCCGGTGACGGTACCGGCGCCGCCCAGGCAGGTCAGTGTGAGCATAGTGTCCTTGTGCGGCATCAAGAGGGGGTGGCGAGGTCGGCGGGATCGCCCCTGCCGTCGATGGCTTGCAGTCGCGGCGCATCCAGCACGTCCTCGCGGCGCCAGCCGGCCACGGCGGCAGCAGCGTCGACTGCGTGCGCCCAGGTGCAGCGGTTGGCGAACAGCATGCCGGGCACGTCCAGCGTGCCGCCGCGGCTGATATAGCCCAGCGCGTGGGTGCGCGTCGGGCCGTCGTCCAGCCGGCGCAGCACGCCCAGCATGGGTTCGGGGCGCGTGTGGCACAGCAGCACGCGCGGCAGGCCGGGCGGGAAGAGCGCGTGAACGGCCTCGTCGGACAGTACGAAAGCGGTTTCCAGTTCGTCGCGCGGCGCTCGCAGGCGGCCGGGCTCCAGCACCACGGACACGCAGCATTCATGGCCCAGCCGCGCCAGATGGGCGCGCGCCTTCAGGGCCTCTTCGAGCTGGTAGGCGCCGATGGCGACAAATTGCAGCGCGCTGCTCTGCGGGTCGCCCGCGACGTGGGCCGCGCCCTGTTCGACCAGCGCCTGCGCGGCCTGCGCGTCGAAGCGCTGCGCGCCGTCGCGCTTGGACACGACCATGCAGGCCACTTGGGCGCGTTGCGCATAGACGGCGCGCAGCGCCGCCGCGGCGCTGTTGCCGTCCACCGGGAACAGCACGCGGGAGGTGTCGGACATTTCGCCCAGCAAGGCTTCGCCTATGGTGGGGTCCTGGTGCGATTGCTCGTTCTTGGCGTTCTCCCAGGTGTGGGAGGTGACCACCAGCGGCACCGAGAGCCACCCCGGTGCCTGCACCAGCTCCTTCTGGCGGCGCGCGAAGATGATCTCCTGGCGCAGCAGGCCCAGCATCTTCACCGCGAAGGCCTCGTAGCTGACGATGAGGTTCAGGCCGCCCTTGTTCGCGAGCGCGGCGGCGGCCACGGCTTCCTCGTTCAAGGCGGTGATGACGGCGCCGTGCTGGTCCTCGGCGACGCCGGCCTCCGGATGGTCGACGCGGTGCTTCAACAAGGCCAGCGTGCCGCCCATCTTGTTGCTGGCCAGCTCGTCCGGATTGCCGATGCGCACGCGCAGGCCCGGGTTGGCCCGCACCAGTGCCACGAACCAGCGGTCCAGTGCGGCCATGGCGCTGCCCTGGTTGCCGGTGGCTTCCCAGGCAGGTTCGGGCAGAGCGGGGGCGTCGGGATGCCGGTGCGCCATGGGGTGCCCGCTTTCCAGCTGGCGTTGCTGCGCTTTGTGATTGGCCAGTGCGGCCAGCGCCGCGTCCAATTCCGCTCCCGGCACGAACAGCCGCGCGGCGCTGGCGTTGAAAGCATCGCGCGCCGCGCTGTCGGTGTGCGGGTTGCCGCCCAGCGGCAGGTTGTGCGCGGCATTGGTGCCGGCGCCGGGAAAGCCGAATCCCTTCTCGGTCTCGGCGATGACATAGGGCAGCCGGGCGGGATACTGGAAGTCCGGCGCCGCCAGGTTCGCGGCCAGCGCTTCCTCGGCCGCCAGGATGGCCCAGGCGATCGCCGCCGGATCGCGGCCGTCCACGATCAGCGGGTCGAAGCCGTTGTGGCTCAGGTCCTCGGCCAGCCAATGCGCGCCGCCTTCCTGGACGATTTGCGTGCGCTGCTCGATGCGGCGGCCATTGAGGATCATGACGGGCACGGCCTGGCCGCAATCCTCGGCGCGCCACCAGCGCGTGGCCCAGTCGGAGCCGCGTTGTTCCTCGAAGGCGCCGTCGCTCAGGAAGGCCACCAGGCTTTCTCCCGGCAGGGGCATGTGCACATACTGCAGGCCGGCGAAGCCGAGGTAGCCGCCTTCGGACACCGCGCCCGCCGTGTTGGGGCCGGCGTGGCTGCCCAGCGGCACGGCGGGCAATCCCCGCGCGTCGATGGCGTAGGAATAGAAATCCGTGATCAGGCGTCCCAGTCCGGCTTCGCTGCGGTCATAGCGGCCGCGCTGCGCCGGCGACACGTCGCCAGTCAGCGCGTTGACGGCTTCGATGGCGGCCACGCAATGGCCCTGGCCCATCAGCCAGCCGCGGGTCTTGCCGCTGAGCGCATTGGCCAGCAGATAGGCGACGAAGGCGGGCGCCATATTCAGCGAGCCGCCCGTATGGCCCTCGGGATGGGGCTTGAAGTCCTCGGCGCCCAGCGGCGCGCCGTTCAGGTCGATGCGGCGGGCATAGGTCATATGCGCCACCACGTTCATCGCCGCGCAGCTGATGCGGTCGGCCGCGGCCAGCATGGCGTAGGCATCGTCCGGGCTGGCGACCTGGCCGCTGGCCGCCAGGCGCTGCACCAGCGCGTCGACGCGGTCCACGGTTTCGGCGCGGTGTTGGATGGGGCCATGGCCGGATAGCCAATACTCGCGGAGTTTCATCGCGGGTTCCTTTGAAGTTCGCCTTGGAACAGGGCGGCAAGGCGCTTCGCGTATCCTTCGTTGCCGGGTAGCGGGAGGATAAGTCTTTGCATGATTGCCGGGTCCGCCAGATCGAGGTGAGGGAAACCGAAGAGGCTGGGTGAGCCTCGCGCGGCCCATGCGGGACCGCGGCATTTTGATTATGGCGCAGAGGGAGCGTCGTCCGGCGTTGTGCGCCGGTCAAACCTTGATGTAACTCAAAGGTTTTATCTGCGCCGTTGTGCCAGCCAGATGTTCGCGCCGCCGCAGGTCTTGTCGGCTTCGACGTGGCGTATCACTTCGAAGCCGGTCTGGCGCAACAGTTCGCGATACTCCGCGGTGTCCAGGCTGCCGTGATAGAGCGGCTGGCCTTCGAATTGGCCGATGGCTTCCCCCAGATGGGTGCCGCTGGTGAACATCAGCGCCGCGCCCGGAGCGGCCAGGCGCTCGAAGGCGTCGAACATGGGGCGCTGGTCTTCCGGCCGCAGGTGAAAGAAGCTGTGCCAGGCGATCAGCCCCTGGAATGGGCGCAAGGGCGGCAGGCTGCGCATGTCCGCTTCAATCCAGCTGTGTTCAGGGAACGAGGCTCTTGCCCGCGCAAGCAGCGCGTCCGAGGCATCCACGCCGGTCAGCCTGCAGCCGCGTTCGATCAGATGGCGGGCGATGGGGATGCCGGTGCCGCAGCCTATGTCCAGCACCTCGGGAGCGGGGCCGGGCAGCAGGTCCAGGAACGCCGCCAGCCAGGCGCGTTCTACCAGCTGCGTGCCGCGCAATTTCTCGAAGGCGTCGGCGTGTTCCCGATACAGCGAAATCACATTGTCGGCGGGCGAGGTGGACATGTCGGTGTTCCCAGAGAGTTGCGATTTTCCCATGCCCGGGCAATCCAGAGCTGGTGGCGGCCATCCGCCGCTCATCAGCCAGGATGGTTGATTCGTCATCCCAGACTTGTGGAGCGGGCGGGGAACGGCGATTTTCTCTATCTGCCCTATTTTCGCCGCCGCCGCCATGACCCTACAACAAGACATTCCAAAGCCCGGCCGCAACGGCCTGCGGCTTACCTGGCTGGCGTTGTGCTTGCAGGCAGGCATCTCCACCGTGTACCTCTTCGGGCGGCCGGCCTGGGCGCAGACGGCGCCGCTGGCCTATCAGTTTCGCGGCGCCGACGGCACCTGCTGTTCCAGCGGCGAACACCCCAATAATGGCCATGACGGGCAATGGGGCCAGCGTGACTTCGTCCAGACCGACAGCAACCAGCGCATCAGCGCCAGTGCGACCGGTCAGACCGGCATCCTGATCGACGTCAGCGGAGGCAAGGGCGGCAACGGCAGGGACGCCGACGTGAACCATTGGGGCGGCAATGGCGGCGGCGGGCGGATCATCGATTACACCTTGTCGGCCAGCACGGTCAATGCCGCGGGCCGGGGAATAGACCTGTACTCGGCGGGCGGCAACGGCGGCCTGTGGGGCAATGCGGACGGACCCAACGGCGGCTACGGCATCGGCGGCGACGGGCATCAGGCGCGCATCACGCTCAACAACGCCACCATCGCCGGCACGGGCTTTGGCATCGCGGTCCAATCCTGGGGCGGCGCGGGGACCGACAGCGCCATCGCCAATGGCTTCGACAGTGCCTACACGTCCGGCCATGGCGGCAGCGCAGGCTTGGCATCCGTGATCCTGCAAGGCGCGAGCTCGGTGACCGCGCGCGGGCCGGGACCGGACGGCGTCAGCGCCGGGGTTGGACTGATATCGTCGGGCGGGCAGGCCGGGGCGGCCGAGCATACGGGGGACTTCGGCGGGCATAGCGATGCCGGGCGGGGCGGCGACGCCTCGGCTGTTACGTTCATGTCCTCGGCCGGGACTGCGGTCAACGGCCATGGCGACGGCGTGTATGGCGTGATCGCCCGTTCCATCGGCGGCAATGCGTCGACCGCCAACGATACCGACACCAAGGCCGCGGCGGGGGGCAATGCCGGCCAGGTCAGCGTCAGCAACGGCGGCGCCATCAAGACCGACGGCAACCGGGGTATCGGCGTCTACGCGCTGACCCAGGGCGGCAATGGCGGCAACGGCGGCAACGGCTCCTGGTTCGATGGCCACAATGGCGGCGCGGGCGGCGCGCCCGGCGCCATCGTCATCACCAATACCGGCACGATCACGACCGGCGCCAACGCTACTGTCGGCGCGAAGGGCGTCATGGCCAGCGTGCTGGGCGGGGAAGGCGGCCCGGCGGGCGCCAACGGCGCATTCGGACAAGGCGGCAATGGCGGCGCCGGCGCGGTCGCGGGCCAGGCGATCACCATCACCAATGCGGGCCGCATCAGCACCTACGGCAACGATGCGGCCGCCGTCATCGCCAACAGCGCGGGCGGCGGCGGCGGGTTGGCGTCGTCCAGCAACGGCATCATCGCCGTGGGCGGCGGGCATGGCGGAACCGGCGGCGCGGGCGGCGGCATTGCCATGGCCAA